>DATLQA010000001.1:0-4675 GCA_035535495.1 Actinomycetota bacterium
CCCGTCGGGGTCGCGGAAGCTCAGCCCCGACCCGTAGCTGGCGTCCTTGATCCCGCCGTGGACGATGCCCAGCTCGTCCAGCCGCCGGGCCCACTTCTCCAGCTCGGCCCGGTTGGCGACCCCGAAGGCGACGTGGTCCAGCCCGACCCGGAACTCGCTGAACTCGCCCTCGCCCGCGGGGGTCTTGTGCTGGTGGAGGCCGAACAGGGTGGTGCCGAGCAGGTAGACGGTGTGGTGGAAGTCGGGGTCGGTGTCCTCATCCAGGACCGGCTTGGCGTCGAACAGGGCCTCGTACCAGGGGACGCTGGCCGACAGGTCGCGGACGGTGACGGCGACGTGGGTGAGGGACGGGAACTCGCTGGTGGGCATGGGCACTCCTTGCTCCGGTGATGGTGTCGAGGCGGGTCGATCGGGGACCCACTTCAGGCATAGCGCCGGGTCGCCGCCAAAGCATCGGACGATGTTCCTAGGTTCAGGTGGCCGGGGGTCGTATCTCTGCTCGTAGGAGGGTCGCCGGCGGGATCTGGGGGTCATCGGCGACGCGATCTGGGCGCATCGTCCGATCCCAGGGACGCCGCCGCGCCGTAGGGTGCTTGGAAGGACCGGCCGGCCGGTCCCACCGATCCAGACACAGATGCAAGGAGTGCGACATGGACGCAACCAAGAAGACGGCGAGGTCGCTGCGGCTCGGGTGGTGCGTCGCCGCCCTGGCAGCGCTCGCCCTGGTCGCCGCGGCCTGCGCGGGGAACGGCGCCTCGTCGTCCGGCGCCTACGGCGTCGGTGCGCCGCCGTCGAGCAGTCCCCCGGCGGCCGCAGTCGTCGAGGCCCACGGCTCCAGGCTGGGGCAGCTCCTGGTCGACGGCCAGGGACGGACCCTCTACCTGTTCGAGGCGGACCAGCCGGGAATGTCCAGCTGCAACGGCGCCTGCGCCAGCGCATGGCCGCCGTACCTCAGCGACGCCACCCCACACGCCGGCACCGGCGTGACCGGTTCCCTGCTCGGCACCAGCGCCCGGGGCGACGACGGCGGCACCCAGGTGACCTACGACGGGCACCCCCTCTACTACTACGCCGGCGACAGCGAGCCTGGGGACACCGCAGGGCAGGGGCTGGACCAGTTCGGCGCCAAGTGGTACGTCCTCGCCCCCGGCGGCGACAAGATCGCCGGTTAGGGCTCCGGCCCGGCGATCCCGAGGCGGTGGGCGATGGTCGCCGCCTCGACTCGGTTGCGGACGCCAAGTTTGCCGAGGATGTTGGAGACGTGGACCGTGGCGGTCTTGGGGCTGATGAACAGCGTCTCGGCAATCTGGGCGTTGGTCCGCCCGATCGCCACCAGCGCCAGCACCTCCTGCTCGCGCGCCGTCAGACCGAGTGCCTTGAGTGGCGAAGGCCCCGGCGCCGGGGTGGCCGCGACCCGGGTGCTGAGATCGAGGCGGCCGCGGCGGGCCAAGGCCTCGAGCTCAGCGCGTAGCGGGACCGCGCCGAGCTCGCTCGCCGCGGCATGTGCGGCGCGCACTAGCGGCTCGACCTGCTCGCGGGCGACGCCGGCGAGGAGCAGCGCCTCGCCCTGCCGCCAGCGGGCGTAGGCCGTCGGGTACGGCTCGCCGAGACGCTCCCAGGCGTTGGCGGCGGCCGCCCACAGCTCGGGGTCGCCGCGCCCCACGAGCCTTGCCAGCTCGGCGTCGCAGAGCGCGACCCGCGCCTCGGTGCAATGCGTGGGCACGGCGCCGCCGGCTCCCTCGGGCGACAGCCGGGCGCGGAGCTCACCGGTCAGGGCCTCCCCGACCCGGCGGGCCTCCCGGACCTCGCCGTCGTCGCGGCGGGCGCGGGCCAGCTCGGCCCGGTCGGCGACCGCGCGCAGTCCCAGGGCGTACAGCGGAGCGACGAAGTTGACGTCGGCCCCGCCGACCTGCAGCCCCTCGGCCACGGCGGCGTCGGCGTCCAGCAGGCGATGCTTCAGCATGGCCAGCTCCGCCATGGCGGTGAACAGGGGCGTGGCGAACCAGGGCTGGGTGACCGTCTGGGCGTAGGCCTCGCCGGCCACCGCCAGGTGCTTGGCGGCCGCGGCCGCGAGACCCCGGGCCAGATCGAGCTGGCCGCGGGCGGAATGGATATAGACCCGGGTGGCGGCGAGCTCGGGCGCCACGCGATCGGCCGCGCGGTCCAGCAGCCGATCGGCATCATCCCAGCGACCGAGCGCGAACAGCGCCCGTGCGGCGGTCGCGGTCAGGAACGGGCTGTGCCACCGGCCGAGCCCCTGGCTGGCGGCCAGGTCGGCGCCTTCCAGGGCGGCCTCGGCCGCCGCCTCCAGCTTCCCGAACGCCTCCAGCAGGCCCGACAGCGTGGCGAGGGCGCGGGCGACCTCGTCGACCTTGCCGACCGCCTCGGCGATCCGGCGCGCCTGGCGCAGCTGTTCGACGCCCGCCTCCAGGTCGCCGAGGAAGGCGAGGTCCACACCCAGCGCCCGGCGGGCGTCCCCCTCCTCGGCCAGGGTACCGAGCTGGCCGGCGATCGCGATCGCCTCCTCGCATAGCTCGCGCGACTCGCGGTAGCGGCCCTGGTCGATCAGGGCCTCGCCGTACGCGGCCAGGACCTGGGCCCGCTCGGCCAGTGGCGGGCTGGCGGGAACCAGGCGCACGGCCGCCTCGTACTGTGCGAACGTCCCCTCGCCGCCGGTCGCTCGCAGGTAGCCGCCAAGCCGCCCACAGAGCAGCCCGGCCCGCACCGGATCGCTGGCCGCGTCAACCTCGGCGAGTGCCACCCGGGTCAGGCTGATGGCGCGGTTCGGATCACCGGCCAGATACGCCGACTCGGCGGCGAGCTGCAGCACCGCGGCGTGGTCCAGGCCGAGCCGCCGGTCGGCGTCCGCGACCTGGTCCCACAGCTCGAGCGCGGTCTCGAAGTGGCCCTGGGCATCGGCGAACCCGTAGGCGGCCTCGGACTGCAGCCCCGCCTCCACCGCTGCGGGCAGCGCGCGGGCCGGCTCGTGGGCCCTGACCCAGTGGTAGGCGAGCCGGGCCGGGGCAGCGACCCGGTCGGGCTGGGCCAGGTCGGGGCGTTCGGTGAGCACGCGGGCGAAGGCGGCGTGCAGCCGGACGCGCTCGCCGGGCAGCAGCTCGGCGTACAGCGCCTCCTGGGTGAGGGCGTGGCGGAAGGCATAAGTCTCGCTGGCGGGGTCGGGGACCAGCACCTGGTGGGTGACGGCCGCCCGGAGCACGGCCAGGAGATCCGCCTCGGGCAGCCCGCTCACAGCGGCGAGCAGCTCGTGCTCGACCCGGCCGCTGGCCGCGGCCACGATCCGCAGGGTCGCCTGCGCCTCCTCGGAAAGGACCTGGACGCGGCTCAGCAGGACGTTCTGAAGGCTCGGGGGCAGGCTGCGCCCGTCGCCGTCACCCTCGCGGGTGGCGACGAGCAGCTCCTCGGCGAAGAACGCATTGCCCTCCGAGCGGCGGTAGATCCGCTCGACCAGGTCGTCGTCCGGTCTGGCCTCCAGGATGCTGGCCAGGAGGTCGGCGACGTCGACACGGCCGAAGCGGCCCAGCTCGAGCCGGTCGGCCCGTCCGCTGCGGTCCAGCCCGGCCAGGAACGGGCGGAGACGATGGCCGCGGTGCAGCTCGTCAGTGCGGTAGGTGAGCACGAGGAGCAGCCCCGACCGCAGGTTACGGTGGAGAAAGGCGAGCAGGTCCAGGGTCGAGCGGTCGGCCCAGTGCAGGTCCTCGAGCACCAGCAGGGTCGGGAACCGGTCGGCGAGGCGCTCCAGCACGGCGAGGAAGGCCTCAAACAGCTGGGCCTGACCCGACGAGCCGACGGCGAGGCCGGCCGGCGTCGCTTCCCCACCCCGCCCGAGCTCGGGCAGCAGGCGCGCGAGCAGCGGTCGCCCGGGCCCGACCAGGTTGTCGAGGGCCGCGGGCTCCAGTCCCCGGCCCAGACCGCGGAGGGCCTCGACCACTGGCACATAGGGCAGCGCCGTCTCGCCGAGCTCGATGCAGCCGCCGAGCAGCACCTGCCCACCGCCGCTGGCGACCCGGCCGGCGAACTGGGTAATCAGGCGGGTCTTGCCGACCCCGGCCTCGCCGCCGACGCACAGGGTCAGCGGATCGCCGCCGCGGGCGCGTGCGAACGCAGCCTCGAGACGGCCCAGCTCGGCGGTGCGGCCGACGAAACGGGAGCTGGCGACGGTCCCGGCCATGGCGAGAGTATGCGCTCCGCTTCCTCGGCCTTGCACCGCTCGGCGCCGTCAGGCCGCCCGCCCCCGAGCCCCTCGCCCCCTGGCGCGAGCGCCGGCGGCCGGCGCGCTCGACGATCCGCAGGCGCGCGTCGAGGATCCGCCGGCGAGCTCGAGCTGATGCTCGCGGACCCGAGGTTCCGTAGCGGACGTGACAACTTCGGCGCTGATCAGTGGCTGACAGCCGTCACGCAGCGGTGGGATCCGGCCCGGTCCGGCGGTGCTCGAGAGGCTTGGGCCTCTCATACGGTGGGTGTGAACCGCCGCGCATCGATGGTAAGGATGGCGGCTCCGCGTGCCAGCTCCGTGCCATAGCGGCGCTCACCCGCCCTCGATCAGCCGGTTCAGCTCCCGGGCGATGGCGGCGTCCCGGTCGGCCATGACGTGCTGGTAGCGCACGGCCGCCACCGTGGTCGAGTGGCCCAGCCGATCCATCACCTCGCGCAGCGA
>DATLQA010000002.1:0-9631 GCA_035535495.1 Actinomycetota bacterium
GACCGGACAGGCCGTCGGTGTCGTCGTCGGGCTGTTGGCGTTGGCGGTGCTGGCCAGTGCCGCCTCACCCGGGTTCACGCTGCCCCGCCTGCCCCCCGCGCTCACCCGCGCCCTTGGCCAGCCGCCCGCCAACTCGGCACCCGGTCTGGACCCGGTCCGTTCCGGCGACGCCAGCGCCCTGGCCCTCACCAGCATCCCCGCCGCCTACCTGTCGATGTACCTGGCCGCCGCGCCGACCTGCCCCAGGCTTGCCTGGCAGGTCCTGGCCGGCATCGGCAAGGTCGAATCCTACCACGGCCGCTCCCCGGCACCGGGGGTCCACCGCGGGCTGAACCGGGCCGGCTGCTGCGCCGGACCGATGCAGTTCAACCTCACCAACGGGCCACCCTCCACCTGGGACGCCTACGGCCGCGGCGGCAGCCCCTATGACCCCGCCGACGCGATCCCCGCCGCCGCCCGCAAACTCTGCGCCAACGGCCTGGCCCAGCCGGCCGCCGCAGCCCGCGACCCCTGCCCCCACGTCCTGGGCTCAGCCGCGCTGCACCTGGCGCTGAAGCGCTACAACAACGCCTGCTGGTACGTCCACGAGGTGGTCACCCTCGCCGGCCGCTACACCGCCACGGTCGGCCAGGTCCTTCCGGCCGCCCGCGACCCGTTCATCCTGGCCCTGGCCCACAACCGGCGGCTGACCATGACGACCTCCCACGGCTGCGACCCCGGACCGGACCTGGCCTCCGGGCGGCTGGACCTGCGCGTCACCTCGCTGCTGGCCGCGCTCACCGACCGCCATGCCATCCGCATCTCCTGCCTGCACACCGGCCACACCAGGTATGTGAAGGGGACCAGGCGCATCTCCAACCACACCGTCTGGCGGGCGGTGGACATCGACCGCGTCGACGGCCAGCCGGTCAGCCCCACCAGCCCGGCCGCCCGCCGGCTGGCCGGCTGGCTGGACCGCCTCGACGGGCCGCTACGCCCCGCCGAGATCGGCTCGCCATTCCTGATCGGCCACCGCCCCTGGTTCACCGACGAAGGCCACCAGGAACACCTCCACATCGGCTACCGCAACGACCAGACCCCGACCTAGCCCGCCACCGGGACAGGAGCGGGGCGTCAGCCGCCGGCCAGGTGGCGCTGCTCGCCGACCCGGTACGCCTCGGCGATCCACGCGGCCACCTCGTCGTCCAGCTCGTCGAGCGAGCTGATGCGGAACTGGTGCAGGTGGTTGCGCGGCGAGAACGACTCGATCCTGCGGAACCGCGGATGCTCGTAGCGGCGGGCGAGCACCACGTGGCCGTCGAGCCAGGCCCGGCGCAGCGTGACCGCGGCGAAGCTCATCCGCACGTGGAAGGCGATCCTGGTCTTCTCGGGCAGGACCTCCACCGGCCCGCAGCGCTCGACCAGCTCCCGGAAGCGCTGGAAGAGCGCGACCACCTCCGCATTCCGCCCGGCCAGGTGGTCCTCGAGCCGCTGGCGGCCGCAGGTGTGGGTCTGGTTGCGGTTGGCGAACGTACGGCCGCAACTGGGGCAGGTCCACATGGATCGCATGGAGTGGTCAGAGCCGGCGGTACATGATGTGCAGCCCGACGTAGCCGTCGATCGGGTGGTTGAAGCCCTCGGGCACGGTCGCCAGCACCTCGAAGCCGAGCGAGCGCCACAGCCGGACCGCGTTGGTGTTGGTCTCCACCACGGCGTTGAACACCATCGCCGTGTAGCCGTCCGCCCGCGCCTGCTCCAGCACGTGCTCGCCCAACGCCCGCCCGACCCCGCGTCCCGCGTGGGCGGGATCGACCATGAAGCCCGCGTTGGCCACATGCGAGGCGGGCCCGCCGTAGTTGGGATGGGTCTCGGCCGTGCCGACCACGGTCCCATCGGCGTCGACCGCCACCACCGTGCGGCCCGGGGGCTCGTGCAACCACATCGCGCGGGCCTGCTCCTCGCTGGTGTCGCGGTCCCAGGAGAACGTCTCGCCAGCGGCGACGATGCCCCGCAGGAAGCCCCAGATCGCCGGCCAGTCCTCGGCGGTCGCGTCCCTGACCAGCACGGCGCTCCGCGCCGCCCGCTCGCCCGCCGGCCCCGCGCTGGCAGGGTCCACGTCAGGGACCTTCGGCGAGGTCGTCCAGCACCGCCATGGCCGCGTTGCGGCCGTTGGCACCGATCACGCTCCCGCCCGGGTGAGTGGCCGCGCCGCACAGGTACAGACCAGGCACTGGCGTCCGCGGCCCGAAGCGGCGGTCCCAGAGCTGGTCCGGGGTGCACTCGCCCTGGAAGATGTGGCCGCCGGTGAGGCCGATGCGGGCCTCGACGTCGGGCGGGCCGAGCACCTCCCGGTGCTCGACCACGTCGACGACGTCGGGCGCGAAGCGGGCGATCTCGGCGAGGACGCGGTCGCCGATCTCCTCCCGGCGGCCGTCCCAGTCGCCCTCGGCGAGCGTGGCCGGTGCGTACTGCGCGAACACGCTCATGGTGTGCTTGCCGGCCGGGGCCACGGTCGGGTCGTAGGCGGTCTGGAAGTACAGCTCGCACCAGGCAGGGGCGGCCTCGCCACGGCGGGCCGCCTCGAAGGACGCCTGGGTGGCGTCGATGCTGGTGGCGATGGTCACCATCGCGCGGTGCGGCACGGTGCTGCCGGGGGCGGCGGTGAAGTCCGGCAGCCGCGACAGGCCGCAGTTGACCTTGACCACCCCGCTGGTGGTGCGCCAGGCGGCGACCCGCTCGCGGAACCCGTCGGGGACGCCGTCCTGGCAGAGGGCGACGGTCCGCTTGGGGTCCGCGTTGGAGACGACCACCCCGGCGCGGAGCAGCTCGCCGCCGGCGAGCTGGACGCCCTCGCCAGGCACGATCGCGGCGACCTCGACCCCGGCGGCGAGCACCGCACCGGCCTCGGCGGCCGCGTCGGCCAGGGCGAACGACACCCGCCCCATGCCGCCGTGGACGTAGCCCCAGACGTCCTCCTCACCGTCCACCGTCCCGGAGGCGTGGTGCAGGTGGACGGCGGCCGTGCCTGGGTCCCTCGGACCGGCCCAGGTGCCGATGATGCCCTGGCCGTGCAGGGCGGTGCGCAGGCGCTCGTCGCGGACGTGCCGCTCGACCACGTCGGCGATCGACGCCTCGAACAGCACCTCGATCGCCTCCTGGTCGCCGCCGAGGCGCTCCTCGATCTCGGCTCGGCTGGGGGCGTCCCCGAGCCAGGCGTCACGCGCCGGGTCGCGCAGGGCGCGGCGGATGCGGCCAAACAGCTCTTCGTAGGCGAAGTAGCCGTCCACGTCGCCCGGGTCGAGCGCGGCGATCGCCGCGGTGGTCTGCTCGTCGTCGGCCCAGCTGCCGAAGCTGGTGCCGTCCTCGAACGGGCACCACAGGTTGGGGTCGGCCGGGGTCACCCGGTAGCCATGGCGCTTCAGCTCCAGCTCCTCGATGACCAGCGGGTGCAGCAGCCCGACCACGTAGGCGCACGGGCTCACCAGCCAGGCCGGGTCGGCGAAGGGCTGCTCCAGAGTGCAGGCGCCGCCGAGCCGGTCGCGGCGCTCCAGCACGAGCACGGACCTGCCGGCGCGGGCGAGGTATGCCGCCGTGGTGAGGCCGTTGTGCCCGCCGCCGACGATCACCGCGTCCCAGCGCCTGGCGGCGAGATCGGCCACCGCCATCGGCAGCCCCACCTTGCCGAGTCGTTCCTGGACGGTCATCTCGCGCTCCTCTCGCCCACCGGCCCCGCCAGGTGGCCACGACCGCTCGCGCTCCGCCAGGGCCGCCACGCAGGGTACCCGGCAGCTTGGCGGGCGCACAGCGACGGTCCGGCGCGGTGGCGGGTTCGCCAATGGCCAGATCCGTGGCCGTGGTTCAGCGCCGGGCGACCAGCGCCCAGTGGAGCTCACCGCCGCAGTCGCGCTGGAGCCGGCGCACCTCGCGGAAGCCCGCGGCCTCCATCAGCGCGGGGAGCTGGGAGACCCGCTCGACGGGCGCGCCGAACCGGGTCCGGTCGAAGCGGCCGGCCCCCGCGTTGTGGGCCCGCAGCACGATCGCGACCCGGCCACCGGGGGCGAGCACGCGGTGCAGCTCGGCGAAGCCGCGTTCGGCCGGCACCCAGAACTGCACGGAGTTCACCGAGCCGGCCTTGGTGAACCGGCCGTCCGGGAAGGGCAGGCGCACGGCGTCCGCCAGGCGCAGCTCCACCCGACCGCCGGCGACGGCGGCGCGGTTGCGCCTGGCCGCCTGCCGCACCATCACCTCCGAGACGTCCACGCCCGCCACCGACCCGCGCTCGGCGCGGGCGGCCGCCACCTCCACTCCCCGCCCAGGGCCGCAGCCGACGTCCAGCACCGCGTCGTCGGGCTCGACCTCGAGAAGCTCGACCATCCAGGAGTTGGTCGGCAGGTTCCGACCCGCCATGATCCAGCCGGCCACCTTGCCGAGCAGGCCCTTCGGGCCGCCGAACTGGGCAAGGAGGCGGCGCTCGATGCCGCTCGGACGGCGCTGCCTGGTCTGTGCCTCCACCATCGCGACCTCCGCTTCCGACTCATCAGTCGGCAACCGACCGACTAGTCGGTATGATACGGTGGCGGTCCGACCGACCACAAGGGACGGATCGGCGAGGGACGAGGACGCGGCGCGAAACGCGGAAGGTGAAGAGGTGGGATGGGCGACCGGTTGACGCTCCCACAGCGGAGCGCGCGCCAGACCCGCCAGCGCATCCTGGCGGCGGCCCGCGGCGTGTTCGCCGAGCGCGGCTATGCCGTGGCGACCATGGACGAGATAGCGGCCGCCGCGGGCGCCTCCAAGGGCGCGCTGTACCACCACTTCGCCACCAAGGAGGAGCTGTTCCGCGCGCTGCTCGACGACCACGGCGCCGAGGTGGACGCGTTCGCGGCGGCGGTGCGCCAGGCCGTCTCCTTCCACGACCTGCTCGACCGGCTGGTGGGCCAGTGGCTGGAGCACTACCTGGCGGACGCGGAGTTCGTCCCCCTCTCCCTGGAGGTACGGGTCCAGGCCCGCCGCCAGGCCTGGTTCGCCGAGGAGGTCCGCCGCCAGCATGGCGGGCTCCGCGACTTCCTGCGGGAGGTCGTCGTCGCCGCCACCGGCGCCGGCCTGGTCCCGCCGGGCGTCGACCCGACCGTGGCCGCGGTGCTGTTGTTCGGCCTGCTCGACGGGGTCTGCCTCCAGGGCGGCGTCACCCCTGGCGAGATCGACCTCGACCGCCTCCGCGGCGACCTGGTGGCCGCCGTCGAGCGGTTGCTCTCGGTCGACCCGGTCCGCGCCGACCAGGCCGCCGGCATGGACCGCCTGCGGCAGGCGCTGGAGCCGCTGCTCGCCGCCCGCCGGCGCTGACGCCCGTGCCGGGACGCTAGGACCCCCGCGCCGCCTCCCGCCGACCCGGCTGCTCGTAGACGGCCGGGTTCACGCAGTTGGGCACCTGCCCGCCGCGGAGGGCGGCGAGGATGTTGTCGGCGGCCATCCCCGCCATGCGGCCTCTGGTGGCGACGGTGGCCGACCCGACGTGCGGGACGACCACGCAGTTGTCGAGGCCGAGCAGCGGGTCGTCGGACCCGATCGGCTCGGTCTCGAACACGTCGAGGCCGGCGCCGGCGATGCGCCGTTCGCGCAACGCCTCGGCCAGCGCCACCTGGTCCACGATCGGCCCGCGGGCGGTGTTGACCAGCACCGCCGACGGCTTCATCAGCGTCAGGGCGCGCGCCCCGATGAGCCCCCTGGTGGAGGGCGTGAGGGCGCAGTGGACGCTGACCACGTCCGCGCGGGCGAGCAGCTCGTCCAGCGCCACCCACTCGACCCCGTCGACCGGCTTCGGATGGGGCGTCCACGCCACCACCCGCAGGTCGAAGGCGCTGGCGCGCCGGGCCACCGCCGCGCCGATCGCGCCGAAGCCAACGATCCCGAGGGTGCCTCCGGCCAGGTCACGCCCGAGCAGGAAGTCCGGCTCCCAGGTGAGCCACTCGCCGCGCCGCACCACCCGGTCGCCCTCGGCGACGCGTCGCGTCGCCGCCAGGATCAGCGCCCAGGTCAGCTCGGCGGTCGTCTCGGTCAGGACCCCTGGCGTGTTGCTGGCCGGGATGCCGCGGGCGGTCAGCTCGTCCAGGTCGAGGTTGTCGTAGCCCACCGCCATGTTGGCGACCACCCGCAGGCGCGGACAGCGGTCCAGCAGGGCCCCGTCGACCCGGTCGGTGAGCAGGACCAGCAGCGCGTCGGCGTCGGCGCCGCGGCGCGCCAGGTCCTCGGGTGGCGGCGGCCGCCGCTCGGGCCAGACCTCCACCTCGGCCGCGGCGGCCAGGCGCTCGACCGCGTCGCCTGGCAGGCGCCGGGTGACGAACACGCGCGGACGAGCTGACGCCACCGGATGCTCCTCTCCCCGCTCCCGGTCCCAGCTGTCGCCGGGGCCGGCGGCGGCCCGCGGTACTGCTACCGTCGCCGGGCGGCCAGGTCAAGCACGAGCTTGCCGCCCATCGGCGACCTGGCTTCCGCCCGGGGACGACGTACTCCGTTCGCGCACTCTGGGATACTGCCGCAGACATCGTGTCCGGACGAGCTGACGACGGAGTGGTGAGGCGGTGCCCGAGCGGCTCTCCCGAGCGACCTCCCGCTCGGACGCTGGCGCCGACGGCGCCGACGGCCGGGTCTGGCCCGGCGAGCCCGCCCCCGACCCGGCGCCGCAGCCGGACAGCCGCAGCCGGCTCCGCGCCTTCATCGTGGCCGAGGCGGTCGCCGTCCTGCTCGGCTACATCGTCTCGAGCCTCCGCGAAGGCACGCCGGCCACGCCCTTCCAGTGGACCCTGATCATGGTGGGCGCGGTCGCGGTCGCGATCCCGTTCGCCATCAAGTCCCGCCGCGAGCTCCGCCAGGAGGCCGCCGCCGCGCGCGCCGAGGCGATCGCCATCGACATCGACGCCCGCCTGCGGCTGATCGTCGGCGACGTGACCGCCCCGATCGCCGAGGTCGTCGGCCGGGTCCATCAGGCCCGCACCCCGGCTGAGCGCAGCTCGCTCGGCGGGCAGCTGCAGCAGCTCGTGGTGGAGGCGGCCGCGAACCTCTGCGACGGCGCCCGCACCAGGGCCTGCTTCTTCCAGCTGGACGCCGGCGCGATGGCGCCGGTGGCCTGGACGGGACGCTCCGACGCGCCCGCCACCGTGTTCACCGACGCCGCCGACGACCGTCGCGGGCAGGAGGCGCTGCTGCTCGTCCGCTTCCACGACTTCCTGCTGATCGACGACATCCTCTCCGAGCCCCTCCCGCCCGGCGTCGAGGCCCGCCCCGGCGCCTCCTACCGGTCGTTCATCAGCGTGGCGGTCTTCTGCGGCGAGCAGAACTTCGGCATGCTCACGGTCGACGCGCCCGAGCCGGCCGCGTTCGACGAGACCGACCTCAACGTGATGCGGGCGCTCGCGCAGCTCCTCGGGGCCGGGCTTGTCGGCGGCCAGCCGAGCTGGCAAGGTTGAGCCAGCGAGCGGGCGCGGGTCGAGAGGTTCAGGAGGCCGCGATGCTGCGAGGCCGGGTGGTTTCCGACGAGGCGCAGGCCTGGAGCAACGGCACGGTGCGGTCGAGCGACTACTTCGCCAGAGCCCGGCGGCGGGCGTGGAGCATGGCCAGCCAGGCGGTCCGTACGCGCCTGCGCCGCGGGTCGCCGGCGGCCGACCGGGGCGTGCCGCAGTCACCACCCAACGGCGGTTGACCGGGAGCCGTCAGGCCGCCTCTGGAGGTGCCAGCACGATCTTGGTGACGCGGTCGCAGGCGCGGATCATGGTGAGCGCGACCGCGATCGGGGGGCCGTCGAGGCTGGCGATGAAGCACCGCGGCGGGTCCGCGTAGAGGAACTCCTCCTCGAGGTCGACCAGGATCAGCGCCCGTACGCGCAGCGCGTCGTCGCAGGCGAGCCGGCCGTCGACCCAGCTGGCGTTGACCTCGTCCCCGTCGATCACACCCTCGACCAGGAACCGGCCCACCGCCGGAGCGCCACGCTCCCCCGCGCGCCTGGAACGCTGGACGCGGCAGGCGTGGAGCAGCCGCAAGGCGTGCTCGACCAGCAGGTCGTGCTGCGCTCGGATCTCGGCGATCCGGACGCCGAGCGTCCTGGACCTGGCCACGGCCAGGGCCGCGCGGTTGCGTAGCCTGCTGCGGCCCGCGGTGGTGGCCACATCGGCCTCAGCGCTCATGCATCCCCCCACCCTTGTCGCCGAGACCACGATACCGTCGCGGCCACCAGGCTCATACCCCCAAAGCTCATCCAGGGGTACCGGCCCGCGCCGGAGTCCGCTTGCGCTCGGAGGCCCGGAAGACGGATGGTTGGCGGCAAGCCTCCTGCCAGCGCGGGCGAGAGGGGAAGGAACGCCCAGCGCTGGCAGGGTACCCTGCAACCAGTCGGATCTCCGCGGCGAGGCGCAGGCCGTCGGCGGGACCCGAGGAGGTGACCGGACCAGGACCAACGCCTTGTGCGGCGCGCCGCGGATGCGAGGGCTGAGCGCCGCGACCATGTCGGAATCGCCGACGACGAAAGACGAGGTGGGATGTTGTTCGGATCGCGTGGTGCCGTGTCGGTGCGGCTGGCCGCTGTTGCCGCCCTGGTGATGTTGGTGGTGGCGGGGTGTGCGACGAATGAGCCGTCTTCGGGTGGGGGTGGGGGTGGTGGTGGGGCGAAGAAGATCGCGTTGCTGCTGCCGGAGACCAAGACGACCCGGTATGAGGCGCAGGACCGGCCGTTGTTTGCGGCCAAGGTCAAGGCGTTGTGTGCGGAGTGCGAGATCATTTATTCCAATGCCGACCAGGATGCCTCGAAGCAGCAGTCGCAGGCGGAGGCGGCGTTGACCAACGGCGCCAAGGTGCTGGTGCTGGACCCGGTGGATTCGGCCTCGGCGGGGGCGATGGTGCAAAAGGCCAAGGCCCGTGGGGTGCCGGTGGTCTCCTATGACCGGCTGATCCTGAACGCCGATGTGGACTATTACATCTCGTTTGACAACCAGAAGGTCGGGCAGTTGCAGGGGCAGGCGTTGGTCGACAAGCTCAAGGCCGACGGCAAGTCCGGGTCGGTCGTGATGATCAACGGGGCGCCGACCGACAACAATGCCAAGTTGTTCAAGCAGGGCGCCCACAGCGTGATCGATCCCAGCGGGTTCAAGGTCGCCAAGGAGTACGACACGCCGGACTGGTCGCCGGACAAGGCCCAGACCGAGATGGAGCAGGCGATCACCGCGGTCGGCAAGACCGGGTTTGTGGGGGTGTATGCGGCCAATGACGGGACCGCTGGTGGGGCGATCGCGGCGATGAAGGGCCAGGGGATCAGCCCGATCCCGCCGGTGACCGGGCAGGATGCGGAGTTGGCCGCGATCCAGCGGCTGTTGACCGGTGAGCAGTTCATGACGGTGTACAAGGCGATCAAGCCGGAGGCCGAGGGGGCGGCGCAGCTGGCGGTGGATCTGGTCAACGGCAAGACCAGCTCGGCGGCGGCCAGCGACAAGGTCAACAACGGGCAGAAGGATGTCGCCTCGGTGCTGCTGGACCCGGTGCCGGTGACCAAGGACAAGATCAAGGACACGATCATCGCCGACCAGTTCTTGAAGCCGGCCGAGATCTGCAAGGGCCCGGCCGCCAGCGCCTGCGCCCAGGCCGGCATCACCTAGCCCGGCCCTCGGTT
>DATLQA010000003.1:0-7236 GCA_035535495.1 Actinomycetota bacterium
TGTTGCCCGAGGCGGGATCGGCCGGCGAGGAGATGATGCGGTGGTGGCGAGGCGGCTCCCGGTCTGGCCGGTGCTGCGCCAGCTGCGCGGCGAGGACCGCCTCGGGCTGGGCGAGGCCGCCCAGTCGTCCCGCTCGGCCTCCCTGGAGCCGCGCACCGCCGGGGCCGACCGGGTGGTCCGCTCGATCTGCCCCTACTGCGCGGTCGGCTGCGGCCAGCGCGTCTACGTCAAGGACGAGCGGGTCATCCAGATCGAGGGCGACCCCGACAGCCCCATCTCCCGGGGCCGGCTGTGCCCCAAGGGGTCGGCGTCCAAGCAGCTGGTCACCTCGCCCGGGCGGGTGACCAGGGTCCGCTACCGCCGACCATACGGGACCGACTGGGAGGACCTGCCGCTGGAGCAGGCGATGGACATGATCGCCGACCGGGTGATCGCCACCCGGGCCGCCACCTGGCAGGAGCACGACGACGAGGGGCGGCGGGTCAACCGCACCCTGGGCATGGCCAGCCTCGGCGGGGCCACCCTCGACAACGAAGAGAACTACCTGATCAAGAAGCTGTTCACCGCCCTCGGGGCGATCCAGATCGAGAACCAGGCCCGCATATGACACTCCTCGACCGTCCCCAGTCTGGGGACCTCGTTCGGTCGTGGCGGCGCCACCACCTTCCAGCAGGACCTGGTCAACGCCGACTGCATCGTCATCCAGGGCTCCAACATGGCCGAGTGCCACCCGGTCGGGTTCCAGTGGGTGGTCGAGGCCAAGGCCCGCGGCGCCAGGGTGATCCACGTCGACCCCCGCTTCACCCGGACCAGCGCCCTGGCCGACCTGCACGTCCCCATCCGGGCCGGCAGCGACATCGTCTTCCTGGGCGCGATCGTCAACCACATCCTCGAGGGCGGCCGCGAGTTCCGGGAGTACGTGGTCAACTACACCAACGCCCCGGTGATCATCGACGAGGACTTCCGCGACACCGAGGACCTGGACGGCCTGTTCTCCGGCTTCGACCCCGAGACGGGCCGCTACGACCCGAGCAGCTGGAACTACGAGGGCATGCCGGTGGCCACCGACACCGGCGCCGAGAAGGGCAGGGCGGCCGGCGGGGAGGCCCACGGCTCCGGCGGGGCCAAGCTCGCCCACGGCAGCCCGCCCAACGTCGACCCCACCCTCGAGCACCCCCGCTGCGTGTTCCAGCTGCTCAGACGGCACTACCGCCGCTACACCCCCGAGCTGGTGGAGCGGGCCTGCGGTGTCCCCAGGGAGCAGTTCCTGGCCGTCGCCGAGGCGCTGTGCGCCAACTCCGGGAGGGAGCGGACCAGCGCCTTCTGCTACGCGGTCGGCTGGACCCACCACTCGGTCGGGGTGCAGTACATCCGCACCGCCGCCATCATCCAGCTGCTGCTGGGCAACATGGGCCGGCCCGGCGGCGGGATCATGGCCCTGCGCGGCCACGCCTCCATCCAGGGCTCCACCGACATCCCCACCCTCTACAACCTGCTGCCCGGCTACCTGCCGATGCCGCTCGCCGGAACCCACGGCAGCCTCCAGGAGTACCTGGACGACATCCGCCTGCCGGCCGGGTTCTGGGGCCACTGCGACAAGTACATGATCAGCCTGCTCAAGGCCTACTTCGGCGAGCGGGCCACCGCCGACAACGACTTCTGCTTCGACCACCTGCCCAAGCTGACCGGCGACCACTCCGTCTTCCCGACCGTGATGGGCATGCTGGACGGCTGGTGCAAGGGGTTCTTCCTGGTCGGCGAGAACCCGGCGGTGGGCTCGCCCAACGCCGGCCTGCACCGCAAGGCCATGGCCAAGCTCGACTGGCTGGTGGTCCGCGATCTGGTCGAGGTCGAGTCGGCCAGCTTCTGGCGCGACGGCCCCGAGATCGAGACCGGCGAGCTGCGCACCGAGGACATCGCCACCGAGGTGTTCCTGCTCCCGGCGGCCGCCCACACCGAGAAGGACGGCAGCTTCACCAACACCCAGCGGCTGCTCCAGTGGCACCGCAAGGCGCTCGAGCCGCCCGGCGACTGCCGCTCGGACCTGTGGTTCTACTACCACCTGGGACGCCGCATCCGCGAGAAGCTGGCCGGCTCCGGCGAAGCCCGGGACCGGCCTCTGCTCGACCTGGCCTGGGACTACCCGACCGAGGGGGAGCAGGAGGAGCCGAGCGCCGCGGCCGTGCTCCGGGAGATCAACGGGGTCGGGCCAGACGGCAAGGCCCTCTCCGGCTACCTGGAGCTCGAGGCCGACGGCTCGACCGCCTGCGGCTGCTGGATCTACTCGGGGGTCTACGCCGACGAGGTCAACCAGGCCGACCGGCGCAGGCCCGGGCAGGAGCAGACCTGGGTCGCGCCCGAGTGGGGCTGGGCCTGGCCGTACAACCGCCGCATCCTCTACAACCGGGCCTCGGCCGACCCCGAAGGCCGGCCCTGGTCGGAGCGCAAGCGTTACGTGTGGTGGGACGCCACCCAGGGCAGGTGGACCGGCCACGACACCCCCGACTTCGGGGCGACCACCGCCCCCGACTACGACCCGCCCGACGACGCCACCGCCGACAAGGCCCTGGACGGCAGGAGCCCGTTCGTGATGCAGGCCGACGGCAAGGGTTGGCTGTTCGCCCCCAGCGGCCTCGACGACGGCCCCCTGCCGACCCACTACGAGCCGGTCGAGTCGCCGGTCAGCAACCCGCTGTACGGCCGCCAGACCAACCCGGTGGTGGAGACCTACGACCGCCCGGGCAACCGCTACAACCCCTCGGGCAGCGACGCCTACCCGTTCGTGATGACCACCTACCGGCTGACCGAGCACCACACCGCCGGCGGCATGAGCCGCACCCTCGGCTACCTGTCGGAGCTCCAGCCGGAGATGTTCTGCGAGGTCAGCCCGGAGCTGGCCCGCCTGCGGGGGCTGGTCGGCGGCGGCTGGGCCACGATCATCACCTCCCGCTCGGCGATCGAGGCCAGGGTGCTGGTCACCGACCGGATGCGGCCGCTGCACCTCGACGGCCAGGTCGTCCACCAGGTCGGCCTGCCCTACCACTGGGGGCGCAACGGGCTGGCCACCGGGGACGGGGCCAACGACCTGCTGCCGATCCTGGGCGACCCCAACGTCCACATCATGGAGTCCAAGGCCAACACCTGCGACGTCCTGCCCGGGCGCCGGCCCCGCGGCCCGGCCCTGGTCGACCTGGTCGAGCGCCACCGGGCCAGGGCGGCGCGGGAGCGGACCGAAGGAGGAGGCGACCGATGACGGCCGGGCCACGGATGGGGTTCTTCACCGACACCTCGGTGTGCATCGGCTGCAAGGCCTGCGAGGTCGCCTGCAAGGAATGGAACATGGTCCCCCAGGACGGGCCCCTCAGCCTGAGCGGGAACTCCTACGACAACACCATGGCCCTGGGGGCCAGCACCTGGCGCCACGTCGCCTTCATCGAGCAGCAACGAGACGACCAGGGGCTGCGCTGGCTGATGAGCTCGGACGTGTGCAAGCACTGCAGCTCGGCGGCGTGCCTGGAGGTCTGCCCGACCGGGGCGCTGTTCCGGACCGAGTTCGGCACCGTGGTGGTCCAGGCCGACGTCTGCAACGGCTGCGGCTACTGCGTGCCCGCCTGCCCGTTCGGGGTGATCGACCGGCGCGAGGACGACGGCCGGGCCTTCAAGTGCACCCTGTGCTACGACCGGCTGCACGACGGGCTGGAGCCGGCCTGCGCCAAGGCCTGCCCGACCGACTCGATCCAGTTCGGCGAGCTGGACGAGCTGCACGAGCGGGCCCGGCGGCGGGTGGACAGCCTGCACCAGGCCGGGGTCGCCGAGGCCCGGCTGTACCTGGAGGACGAGCGCGACGGCATCGGCGGCGCCGGCGCGTTCTTCCTGCTGCTGGACGAGCCCGAGGTGTACGGGCTGCCGCCCGACCCGGTCTCGACCACCCGCGACCTGCCCACCCTGTGGCGGGCGGCCGCGCTCGCCACAGCGACGCTGGCCGCCGCGGTGGCGGCCGCGTTCGTCGGAGGCCGCCGGTGAGCGCCCCGGCCGCTCCCGACGGCGACCGGCGCGACGGCGGCCGCCGCGGGGGCGCCCCGGCGAGCCGGGTGCGCGGGTCGATGGTGCCCGAGGCCGAGTTCCGCTCCTACTACGGCCGGCCCATCATCAAGGAGCCGGTCTGGACCTGGGAGGTCCCCTGCTACTTCTTTGCCGGCGGCCTGGCCGGGGCCTCGGCTTCGCTCGGGCTGGTGGCCCGCCTGGCGGGCAACCACCGGCTGGCCCGCAGCGCCTGGACGGCCGCGGGCGCGGGGGTGGCGGCCGGCGTGCCCCTGCTCGTCTCCGACCTGGGCCGGCCCGAGCGCTTCCCCTACATGCTGCGCGTGTTCAAGGTGACCTCGCCGCTGAGCGTGGGCAGCTGGGTCCTGGCCGCCATGGGCCCGGCCGCCGCCGGGGCGGCCGTCGCCGACCGGCTCGGCGTCTTCCCCCGGCTGGCCCGGGCCGCCGAGGCGGTGGCCGGGCTGCTCGGCCCGGCCCTGGCCACCTACACCGGCACCCTGGTGGCCGACACGGCCGTGCCGGTGTGGCACGAGGCCGGCCGCGAGCTGCCGTTCGTGTTCGCCGGGAGCGCGGCCGCCAGCGCCGGCGCGACCGCGGTCCTGTCGACCCCGGCCGCCGACGCCGGCCCGGCCCGGCGCCTGGTCGTGACCGGCGCCCTGCTCGAGCTCGGCGCCGCCCAGGCCCTGGAGCGGCGCCTGGGCGAGCTGGGCCAGCCCTACCGCGAGGGCGAGGCGGGCCGCTTCGCGCGGGCAGCGAAGGCGATGACGGCAGCGGGCGGGCTGGTCATGGCACTGCGCGGCCGGCGCCGCGCCGGCAGGCTGGCGGGCGCCGGGCTCATGCTCGTCGGCGCGATGGCGACGCGGTGGTCGGTGTACAAGGCCGGCTTCCAGAGCGCGGCGGACCCGAAGTACGTGGTGGCTCCGCAGCGGGCGCAGGTGTGAGTCGTCGCGCGTAGCATCCCGAACGCCATGCCCGAGCCCCCGCCCCCGCGCCTGCGCGAGCGCCTGCGCGATCTGCCCTCGGTCGATCGGCTCGCGACGTCGGTGGCGCGCGCCGAGCTGGCTGATCGGCGCGCGCAGCTGCTCGCCGGCGACAGCGGCGACGTCGACCTCGTCGCCCGCGCGCGCGAGCGTCTGCGTCCGTCGCTGCGGCGCGTGCTCAACGCCACGGGCGTCGTGGTCCACACGAACCTCGGGCGCGCGCCGCTGGCGGCGAGCGCCCGTGTGGCCGTGGCGGCGGCGGCCGAGGGCTATTCGAACCTCGAGCTCGATCTGGCCACCGGCGAGCGCGGGTCGCGCCACGCGCACGTCGAGGCGCTGCTGCGCGAGGTCACCGGAGCCGAGGCCGCGCTGGCGGTCAACAACTGCGCGGCGGCGGTGCTCCTCGCCGCTGCCACGCTGGCCGGGCCCGGCCGGGAGGTCGTGGTCTCGCGCGGGCAGCTCATCGAGATCGGCGGTGGGTTCCGGATCCCCGAGGTCGTGGCGCAGGCCGGCGCGCGCCTGGTGGAGGTCGGGACCACGAACCGCACGCGGCTGGCCGACTACGCGGCGGCACTGGGCGAGCGCACCGGCGCGATCCTGCGCGCGCACCCGTCGAACTTCCGCACCCTGGGCTTCACCGAGGAGGTCGAGATCGAGGCGCTGTGCGGGCTCGGCGTGCCCGTCGTCGACGACGTCGGGTCCGGCGTGCTGGCCGACGATGTCGAGCTGCTCGCCGACGAGCCGGCGGTGCGGCGCTCGGTGCGCGCCGGCGCGGCGGTGGTGTGCTTCAGCGCCGACAAGCTGCTGGGCGGGCCGCAGGCCGGGCTGCTGGTCGGCACGCACGCGGCGGTCGACGCGTGCCGGCGCCATCCGTTGGCGCGGGCCGTGCGGATCGACAAGCTCTCGCTCGCCGCGCTGGAGGCGACGCTCGCGCTCTACCGCGATCCCGAGCTCGCTCGGGCCGAGCTGCCCGTGCTGGCCATGCTCGACGCGGAGCCGCAGACGCTCGAGGCTCGCGCCCGGCGGCTGGCCGACGGCTGCGGGGGCGAGGTCGTCTCAGCGACCGCGAAGGTCGGCGGCGGTGCGCTGCCGCTGCTCGAGCTGCCCGGCCCGGCGGTGGCGGTCGACGTCGGGCTGGCCAGCGCGCTGCGTGCCGGCGACCGGCCGCTGGTGGGCCGGATCGCCGACGGGCGGCTGCTGCTCGACGTGCGCACGCTGACCGACGAGGAGGCCGACCAGGCCGCCGCCGCCGTGCGCGCCGCGCGCGAGGCATGACGCCGCTCACCCTCGGTACGGCCGGCCACATCGATCACGGCAAGACCGCGCTCGTCGCCGCCCTGACCGGCGTGGACACCGACCGCCTGCCGGCCGAGAAGGCGCGCGGGATCTCGATCGAGCTCGGCTACGCGCCGCTCGCCCTGCCCTCGGGCCGGCGGCTGTCGGTCGTGGACGTGCCGGGTCACGAGCGCTTCGTGCGCACGATGGTCGCCGGCGCGACCGGGATCGACCTCTACCTCATGGTCGTCGCCGCCGACGACGGCGTGATGCCCCAGACGATCGAGCACGCCGCGGTGCTCGACGCCCTCGGCGTGGGCGAGGGCGTCGTCGTGGTGACCAAGGCCGACGTCTCCGACCCCGCGCGCGCCTGCAGCGAGGCGGCCGAGCTGCTCCCGGGCGCCGCGGTGGTGACGTGCTCGGCGCGCACCGGCGACGGCGTCGCGGACGTGCGCGCGGCGCTCGACCTCCTCGCCGCCCGCCTCCCGGGGCGCGGCGTGGGCGCCGGCGAGCCGGTGCTTCACGTCGACCGGGCATTCACCATCCGCGGCGCGGGCACCGTCGTCACCGGCACGCTGTGGTCTGGCGCGGTGGCGCCCGGTGACCGCCTCGTGCTGCTGGGCGGGCGCGATCAGGCTCCCGTGCGGGTGCGGTCGGCGCAGGTGCACGACGAGCCTGTCGAGCGCGCCGTCGCGGGCCAGCGCGTCGCCCTCAACCTCGCCGGGGTCGATCTGGGCGACGTCGCGCGGGGTGACGTCGTCGCCGCCCCGGGAGCGGTGGCTCCGTCCCGGGTGCTCGACTGCGCGCTCGCGCTGCGCGACGCCCGCCACGGGATGCGGGCGCACGTGCACCACGGCACGCGCGAGACGCCGGCGCGCCTGGCCGACCTCGGCGGCGGGTTGTGGCAGGCGCGCCTGGAGCAACCGCTGCTGGCGCGGGC
>DATLQA010000004.1:0-7222 GCA_035535495.1 Actinomycetota bacterium
ACGCGGCCGGCTTCGACCCAGGCGACCGCGAGCAGCAGCGGCTCCGCGAGCAGCGCGAGCTCGAACGGCTCCGCGGCCGGGTGGCCGACCGCGAGGCCCCGCCACCGCCGTAGGCGATCGCGGCGCCCCCGCCGCTCGACCGGGCGGTGCGGCACCGCGTCGAGCAGCGCCTCGAGCGGCTCCGGGCTGACCTCGGCGGGCGGACCGCCCTGCTCATGCACGACAGCGGCGCCCTGCTCGCCTGGGCAGGCCCCGGCGAGGAGGCCACCATGGCGCGGTACTGCCAGGCCCGCGCCGACCGTGACGCCGACCTCACCCACCTGCTGCTGCGCGACGTGTTCCCGCCCGATGAGGTGGAGGCGGTGGTGTTCCGCTCGGTCGGGCGGCTGTCACGGGTCGAGGTCGGGGTCCCCGGCGAGCAGACCGACGAGCAGGGCAAGCGGCTGGCCGAGCGGACCGACGAGGCCGCGCGGGAGCTCGAGGACCTGCTGCGCGAGGGCGGCGGCTGAGGCCCGGACGGATTGCGGATGACTTGTCGGCCGGGGAGGCCCCACAATGTGCCGATGCACAAGGGATGGAGCTCGCCAGGCGAGCACCGCATACCGGACGGCCTGGCCGAGCGGCGGCACGAGCAGGCGGAAGGGCCGCCGCCGCAGAACGGGCCGGTCCGGGTCGGCGTGATGGGCATCCGCGGCTCGTTCTCCGAGGAGGCCGCGCTCGAGTACGCCCGCGACAACCACCTCGGCCGGATCGAGATCGCCGAGCTGGTCACCACCGCGCGGGTGCTCGCCGCGCTCGAAGCCGGCGAGATCGACCTCGGCGTGTTCGCCCTGGAGAACTCCCATGGCGGCGTCGTCTACGAGAGCGTGTACGCGATGGCGACGCACCGCTTCCACATCGAGGACCTGTTCGAGATCGACGTCAACCACACCCTGCTGGTGCACCCGGACCTCGACGGGCGCGAGGGCATCGACCGGATCGCCACCCACCAGCAGGCGTTCAGCCAGTGCCGCATGTGGCTGCGTCATCATTTCCCGCTGACGCCGGTGACCGAGGAGCCGGACACGGCCGAGGCGGCGCGGCTGCTGGCCAGCGGCGAGCTGCCGCCGACCACCGCGGTGATCGCGGCCGAGCGCTGCGCCGAACTGTTCGGCCTGCGCGTCCTCGAACGGCGGATCCAGGATCTGAAGTTCAACTTCACGACCTTCGTGGCCGCCAGTCGGATGCCGTCCTGAGCAGGGGATCCGCCCGGATCGCCGTGCCCTGAGCGGGCGCGCCCCGGTTGCTTGGCTTGACAGCCGGGGTACCATTTGCCCGGCCGCCACACCTAGCCGCGGAGTCTTCCAATGACGTACCGCCCGACCCTCGTACTTATTCTCATGTAGCGCGAATCCAACGCCGGATTCGCGCGAACCTCCGATGCCAAACGGCAAGGAGGTTTTTTGTTTGCCTCGACTCCCTCTGCCCGAAATCTGTCCCCGTGGAGCGCCGTAATGCACCTGACCGGAGCGCAGTCCCTCGTCCGCAGCCTGGAGCACGCAGGCGTCCAGGTCGTCTTCGGCCTGCCGGGAGGGGCGATCCTTCCCGCCTACGACCCGCTGCGCGGCTCGTCGGTCCGCCACATCCTCGTCAGGCACGAGCAAGGCGCCGGGCACGCCGCCGAGGGCTACGCCTGGGCGACCGGCCGCGTGGGGGTGTGCATCGCCACCAGCGGGCCGGGCGCGACCAACCTGGTCACCGCGCTCACCGACGCGTACATGGACTCGGTCCCGATGCTGGCGATCACCGGCCAGGTGCCGAGCTCGGCGATCGGCTCGGACGCCTTCCAGGAGGCCGACATCACCGGCATCACCATGCCGATCACCAAGCACAACGAGCTGGTCACCGACCCGGCGAGGATCCCGGCGGCGATCGCCGAGGCGCTCCACATCGCCGCCACCGGCCGGCCCGGGCCGGTGCTGGTGGACGTGCCCAAGGACGTGCTGCAGGCGACCACCGAGTGGCACTGGCCGGAGACCATCGACCTGCCCGGCTACAACCCGGTCGCCAAGCCGGACGCCGGTAGTGTCCGCGACGCGGCCGTGATGCTGCACCGCGCCAAGCGGCCGGTGCTGTACGTCGGCGGCGGGGTGATCAAGGCCGGCGCGCACGAGGCGCTGCGCCACCTGGCCGAGGCCGCCCAGGCGCCGGTGACCACCACGCTGATGGCGCGCGGCGCCTTCCCGGACGACCACCCGCTCTCCCTCGGCATGCCGGGGATGCACGGCAACTACGCCGCCGTGGCGGCCCTGCAGGAGGCCGACCTGATCGTCGCCCTGGCGGCGCGGTTCGACGACCGGGTGACCGGCAAGCTGGCCGCGTTCGCACCCAAGGCCAAGATCGTCCACGCCGACATCGACCCGGCCGAGATCGGCAAGAACCGCGCCGCCGACGTGGCGGTCGTCGGCGACATCCGGCTGGTGCTCGAGGAGCTGGCCGCCGCCTACCGGGCGACCGTGGCCGAGGAAGGCCCGGCCGACACCGGCGCCTGGCGGCGCACCACCGACACGTGGAAGCGCTCGTTCCCGTTCCGCTACGCCCAGACCCCCGACGGCCACCTCAAGCCGCAGTACGTGGTCGAGCGGGTGTCGGCGCTCACCGGCGGGGACGCGGTGGTGGTGGCCGGCGTCGGCCAGCACCAGATGTACGCGGCCCAGTACCTGCGCTTCTCCCGCCCGCGTTCGTGGATCAACTCCGGCGGGCTCGGCACCATGGGGTTCGCCGTCCCCGCCGCCATGGGGGCCAAGGTCGGCCGGCCCGACGAGCTGGTGGTGGCGATCGACGGGGACGGCTGCTTCAAGATGACCTGCCAGGAGCTGGCCACCTGCAGCATCGAGCGCATCCCGATCAAGGTCCTGATCCTGAACAACGGCCACCTCGGCATGGTGCGCCAGTGGCAGGAGCTCTTCTACGAGGAGCGCTACTCCGAGGTCGCGCTCGGCGTCGACGTGCCCGACTACGTCGCGCTCACCCAGGCGTACGGCGGCGTTGGGCTCCGATGCGACCGGCCCGAGGACGTCGACGCCACCCTCGAGAAGGCGTTCGCGGTGGAGGGCGTGCCCGCGGTGGTCGACTTCCGGGTCGACCAGCTCGAAGGCGTCTTCCCGATGGTGCCGGCCGGCCGCCCCAACGACGAGATCATCCTCGGCCCCGACTTCTCGGCGGAGGAGCAGGCGGCGGCGACCCGGCGGGAGGTGTACGCCACGTGAGCATCCACACCCTGTCGGTGCTGGTCGAGAACAAGCCCGGCGTGCTGGCACGGGTCTCCGGCCTGTTCCGGCGGCGGGCCTGGAACATCGAGTCGCTCTCGGTGGCGCCGACCGCCAACCCGGCCTTCAGCCGCATGACCATCATGGTCGACGCCAGCGACCAGCCTTTCGAGCAGCTGGCCAGGCAGCTCGACAAGCTCGTCAACGTCCTCGAGATCGTGGAGCTGCCGGCGCCGCCCCCGATCTCCCCGGCGTCCACCGAACCTGAGCCCGCGCCGCCGGCCGCGGCCGCAGCCCCCACCGACCAGCGGAGGTAAGTCCAGATGGCCACCGTGTTCTACGACGAGCAGGCCGACCTCGGCCTGATCCAGTCCCGCAAGATCGCCGTGCTCGGCTACGGCTCCCAGGGCCACGCGCACGCGCTGTCGCTCGCCGACTCCGGCTGCGAGGTCCGCGTCGGGCTGCCCGAAGGCTCGCGCAGCCGTGCCAAGGCCGAGGCGGCCGGACTCACCGTCACCACACCGGCCGAGGCGAGCGCCTGGGCGGACCTGGTGATGGTGCTGGTGCCCGACACCGTCCAGCGGCACCTCTACGCCAGCGACATCGCCCCGAACCTGCGCGCCGGCGACGCGCTGTTCTTCGCCCACGGCTTCAACATCCACTACGGCTACATCAAGCCGCCTGACGACGTCGACGTCGCCATGGTGGCGCCGAAGGGACCGGGGCACCTGGTGCGGCGCCAGTTCACCGACGGGCACGGCACGCCGGTGCTGGTCGCGGTCGCCCACGACGCCACCGGCAAGGCGTGGGACCTGGTCAGGTCCTACGCCCGCGGCATCGGCGGGACCCGGGCAGGGGCGCTGGCCACCACCTTCGAGGAGGAGACCGAGACCGACCTGTTCGGGGAGCAGGCGGTGCTGTGCGGCGGGGCGACCGCCCTCGTCCAGGCGGGGTTCGAGACCCTGGTCGAAGCGGGCTACCAGCCCGAGGTCGCCTACTTCGAGTGCCTGCACGAGCTGAAGCTGATCGTCGACCTGCTCTACGAGGGCGGGATGGCGCGCATGCGCGACTCGGTCTCCGACACCGCCGAGTACGGCGACTACACCCGCGGCCCGCGGATCGTGAACCAGGCCACCAAGGCGGAGATGCGGCGCATCCTCGACGAGGTCCGCTCGGGCGCGTTCGCCAAGGAGTGGGTGGAGGAGGACGACAACGGCCGCCCCAACTTCACCCGGCTCCGCGAGGCCGGCCGCGACCACCAGATCGAGCGGACCGGTGCGCCGCTGCGCGCGATGATGTCCTGGCTGCGCCGGCCGGAAGCAGGGTAGCGGCGCATGCCCCACCATCCACCTTCCCCAGTTCCCCGGACGCCCGGCTCACCGGGGCACCCGTCCCGGGTTCCCTGGACCCCTCCCGCCGCCGACGCGGATCTCCTGGTCCTCGCCCGCCGCGGGGCGGCCTCGTGCCATCCGCCCCGCGGCGCATGAGAACCGGCGCCAGGAGATCCAACCGACGCAATGGAGGGGGCTCGGCCATGGCCGACCACGTGACCATCTTCGACACGACCCTGAGGGACGGAGAGCAGTCGCCCGGCATCAACCTCGACGCCCGGGCCAAGATCGAGATCGCCGAGCAGCTGGCCCGGCTGGGCGTCGACGTCATCGAGGCTGGCTTCCCGCAGGCCTCCCCCGGCGACTTCGCCGCGGTACGGGCGGTAGCCGAGCGGGTCAAGGGCCGCACCATCGCGGCCCTGAGCCGGACCGCGGCCGGCGACATCGACCGTGCCGCCGAGGCGCTCGCCCCGGCCGAGAGCGCCCGCATCCACACCTTCATCGCCACCAGCAAGATCCACATGGAGCACAAGCTCCACATGACCCCGGAGCAGGTGCTCGCCGCGACCACCGCGGCGGTGGAGCGGGCTGTCGGCTACACCAGCGACGTCGAGTTCTCGGCCGAGGACGCCACCCGCTCCGACCCTGAGTTCCTCAAGCAGGTCTACGGGGCCGCGATCGCCGCCGGCGCCACCACCTGCAACGTCGCCGACACCGTCGGGTACATGCTCCCCGACCACTTCGCCGAGCTGGTCGCCTGGCTGATCGCCGAGGTGCCGGCGTCGGAACGGGCCACCTGGAGCGTCCACTGCCACGACGACCTCGGGGTCTCGGTCGCCAGCTCGATCGCCGCGGTGAAGGCCGGCGCCCGCCAGGTCGAGGTGGCCGTGAACGGCATCGGTGAGCGGGCCGGCAACTGCTCGCTCGAAGAGGTCGTGATGGTGCTTCGCACCCACGCCCCGTCGCTCGGCTACGAGATCAACATCGACACCCGCGAGATCGCCAGGACCTCCCGGCTGGTGAGCCTGCTGACCGGCTATCCCGTGCAGCCCAACAAGGCGGTCGTCGGCGTCAACGCGTTCGCCCACGAGTCAGGCATCCACCAGCACGGCGTGCTCAACGAGCGGACCACCTACGAGATCATGGACCCGGTCGAGCTGGGCTACGACGGCTCGCGGCTCGTGCTCGGCAAGCACTCGGGTCGCCATGCGGTCGCCGACGCGCTCGCCAGGCTGGGCTTCAAGCCCACCGGCGACGAGCTGGACCTGGCGTTCGCCCGCTTCAAGGAGCTGGCCGACCGCAAGCCGCGCATCACCGACGCCGACCTGGAGGCGATCGTCGCCGACGAGGTGCGGGCCGAGCGGCAGACCTACCGCTTCGTCGGGCTGCAGGTGGCCGGCGGCACGGTGCTGGCGCCGACCGCGACCGTCCGGGTCGCCCACGACGGCAACGTGGTGGAGCGCTCCGCCATGGGCGACGGCATGGTCGACGCGGCCTGCGCCGCGATCGCCGAGGCCGTCGGGATCGACGCCAACCTGATCGCGTTCAACGCCTCCGCCGTGACCGGCGGGACCGACGCGCTCGGCGACGTCACCGTGCAGGTCGAGTCGGCCGGCAACCGCGCCAGCGGCCGGGCGGTGGCGACCGACGTGGTCGAGGCGTCCGCCCGCGCCTACCTGCAGGCGGTCAACAAGCTGGTCGGTCTCCCGCCGAGCGTCCGGATCGGCAACCACAGCTCGCGCAGGAGCGTCACCGTGCCACCCCCGGTCCAGGGCCAGCCGGACCCCGCCGAGGCCAACGCGGCGATGGGCAGGGTGTTCGATGTCGCCGTCCACGTCGACGGCCGGCCCGAGCCGGCCAGGCAGCCGGTGGTGGCCGAGCCCAGCCAGCCGGCACCCGCCGCCGCGCCGCAGCAGACCGGCGGCTTCCAGATGGACACCACCATGGCGGCCGAGGCGTAGCCGGTGGGCCGCTTGCACACCATCGCCTACCTGCCCGGCGACGGGATCGGTCCCGAGGTCGCCGCCCAGGCGCGCAAGGCGGTCGAGGCCGCCGCGGACCGCTTCGAGTTCGGCGTGGACTGGGTCGACTACGACCTCGGGGCCGACCGGTGGCTGCGCACCGGCGAGGTCCTGCCCGACAGCGTCCTCGAGGAGCTGAAGGGGAGCGACGCGATCCTGCTCGGCGCGGTCGGGCGACCGGACGTGCCCGCCGGGTTGCTCGAACGGTCGCTGCTGCTGCGGCTCCGCTTCGAGCTGGACCTCTACGTCAACCTGCGCCCGGCCAAGCTCTACCAGGGGGTGGCCTCGCCGCTGGCGGGCGTGGACCCGGGCGACGTGGACCTCGAGGTGGTGCGGGAGAACACCGAGGGCGCCTACGTCGGCGCCGGCGGCCTGGTGCACGAGGGCACCGCGCTCGAGGTGGCGGTCGAGGAGTCGGTGACCACCCGGGCGGGGGTGGAGCGCTGCGTCCGCTACGCGGCTGGCCGTGCGGCCGGCCGCGGCGGCCGCCTCACCCTGGTGCACAAGCGCAACGTGCTGCGGCATTCCGGGGACCTGTGGTCGGCGGTCGCCGCCGCGGTGGCCGAGGAGGTCGGGGTGCGGCTCGACTACGTCCACGCCGACGCGGCCTGCCTGTACCTGG
>DATLQA010000005.1:0-11522 GCA_035535495.1 Actinomycetota bacterium
GCTACAGGTAGAGCCCTGCGCTGCCCGACTCCTGCGGCCGCCCCGGCAGGGCGCGCTTGCGCATCTCCTCGAGCTGGTTGCGGGCGGCCATCTGCTGGGCGAACAGGGTCGCCTGGATGCCGTGGAAGAGGCCTTCCAGCCAGCCGACGAGCTGGGCCTGGGCGACGCGCAGCTCGGCCTCGCTCGGCGTGCCCGCCTCGAACGGCTTGGTGACCCGTTCGAGCTCCTCGGCCAGGTCGGGGGAGAGCCCGCTGGACAGCTCGCGCACGGAGGTCTCGTAGATCTCGCGCATCCGCGCGCGCCCGGCCTCGTCAAGAGGAGCGTGCCTGACCTCCTCGAGGAGCTGCCGCACCATCGACCCGATGCGCATCACCTTGGCCGGGCTGCTCACGGCCTCGCGCTGCTCGGCCTCGTCCGGCACCCGCTCCTCGGAAGGGACGATCACGCCCGCGACCGGCGACGGCCGGTCCGTCCCGCCGGGCTCCTCTGGGGTGTCTTGGCTCATAGCTTCATCTTGCCCACCGGACGCAGCGAGCGCCACTTACGTCACCGGCCGCCGGCCGCGTCCCACCCAAGGAGGAGAATGCGGTCCGAGGCTGTCGAGAAGGAGGGTGGGCGGTGACGATGTCGCTGGTCCTGCCGCTGGCGGGACCCGCGGGCGAGCCGGTCGACCTCTGGCGGACGCTGGTCTCCCACGGCATCGCCGAGCTGCCGCCCGCCGAGCTGGACGAGTCCGCCCGGACGTTCCGGACGACCTTGCGGCTCCGCGCCGGCAAGCCGCGCACGGTGGTGGTCACGGAGGACGGGCCAGGGGCCGCCCGGATCGAGGTGCTCGGCCCGGCGCCGGCGGCCGGCGTCGGCGACCAGGTGCTCGCCGTGGTCCGCGGCATGCTCAACCTCGACGAGGACCTCAGCGACTTCTATCGCATGGCGGCCAAGGACGAGCGCCTCGCCTGGGTCGCCGCCGGCGCGGGCCGCATGCTGCGCAGCCCGACCGTGTACGAGGACGTGGTCAAGACCATCTGCACCACCAACTGCGCCTGGTCGGCCACGGTCCGGATGGTGACCGCGCTGGTCTGGAAGCTCGGTGAGCGCTCCGCCGGCGGCTTCGGCGCGGCCTTCCCGACGCCGTCGGCCATGGCGGAGGCACCAGAGTCCTTCTACCGGGATGAGGTCCGCGCCGGCTACCGCGGCGCCTACCTGCGGGCGCTCGCCAGCGCGGTGGCGACCGGCGAGATCGACCTGGAGGCGCTCCGCCAGGCATCGCCCGAGGAGCTCCCCGACGACGAGGTCGCCACCCGGCTGCTCGCCCTGCCCGGCGTCGGCCCCTACGCCGCCGCGCACGTCATGATGCTGCTCGGCCGCCACTCACGGTTGATCCTGGACTCGTGGACCCGCCCGACCTTCGCGCGCATCAACGGCCGCAAGGCCTCGGACGCCACCATCCTGCGGCGTTTCCGCCGCTACGGCCGCTACGCCGGCCTGGCCTTCTGGCTGCTGCTGACCAGGGACTGGGTCACCGAGGAGGTCGAAGCCGTCGCCGGCGACACCCCGGCGGAGCGCACCACGGGCACGACGCCGCCGCCGGAATCGGCCATCGGACCCTAGCCAGGGCCGCTCGCGGTCTGGGGGAGCCGAGCGACGCTAGCGCGACGGCTCCCCGGCCGCGAGGTAGCGGTCCGGGTCGGCGACGAAGCGGGTGCGGCAGTCGGGAGAGCAGAAGTAGTAGACGCTGCCCGCGTGCAGCGTGGTCGCCTTCGCGCCCTGGACCGCGACGGTCATCCCGCAGACCGGGTCGACCGCCTCGACGGCGGGCGCCGGGCGGGCGACCCCGCCGGCGTGCCGCCATGCGACCAGTTCGGCGAGGATCGCGACCGCGATCTCCTCCTGCGTGCACGGGCCGAGGTCGAGCCCGGCCGGGCTGTGGAGGCGGCTGAGCGCGTCGTCGCCGAGGCCGCGAGCGCGCAGCGCCTCGACCACCGTGGCGGCGCGCCGGGCACTCGCCACCAGCCCGACGTAGCCGGCCTGACTGGTGAGCGCCGCTTCGAGCGCCCCGTGCTCGTCGCCCTGGCCCATGGTCGCCACCACCACCGCGGAGGCGGCCGCCTCCGGGCCGGCAGCCACCCGCCAGCCGACCGCGCCCGCCAGCTCCACCAGCGTCCGCGCGGCCGGGCTGTCCCCGACCACCGCCAGCAGCGGGGTCGGCAGGTGCGGCTCGACCAGCACCTCGACCGTGCCCTCGGAGGCGCAGGTGCTCTCGGCGACCACCACGTCGGCCGGTGCCTCCAGGTCAGCGCTCGGCGGGCAGATCCGGACCAGGCGCGACTCGCCGTCGGCGAGCGCCCGCAGCGCCTCGCGCACCACGATCGGCTCGGAGCAGGCGCCGCCGACCCAGCCGTGCACGGCACCGTCGGGCGTCACCAGCGCCCGGTCGGCCCGCCTGGCCGACGCGGGCCGCAGGACCCGGACCACCGTGGCCAAGGCGTACGCCTCCCCCTGCTCGGACAGCCGCGCGGCGAGCAGGAGGACGTCGTCACCAGGCCTCATTCAGCGAGTCCCGCCTCCACCAGCGCCTGCCAGACCTTGTCGGAGGTGGCTGGCATCTCCAGGTTGCGGCCGCCGGCATGGGCCATCGCGTCGACCACCGCGTTGATGAAGGCGGCCGGCGACCCGACGGTGGCCGACTCGCCGACCCCCTTGGCGCCGATCGGGTGGTGGGGCGAGGGCGTCACCGTCTGGTGCAACTCGAAGTGTGGTGTCTCCATCGAACCTGGCAGCAGGTAGTCCATGAAGTTCGAACCGATGCAGTTGCCGTCCTCGTCGAAGGTGATCAGCTCCATCGCGGCCATGCCGAAGCCCTCGGCGAGGCCGCCCATGATCTGCCCCTCGACGATCATCGGGTTGATCCGGACACCGCAGTCGTCGACCGCGACCAGGCGGCGGACCTTCCACTCGCCGGTCTGGCGGTCGACCTCGACCACCACCACGTAGGTGCCGAAGGGGTAGGTCATGTTGGGCGGGTCGTAGTAGTTGACGCCCTCCAGCCCCGCCTCCAATCCCTCGGGCGGGTTGGTGTAGGCGGCGAAGGCGACGTCCTGGATGGTGACCGCCCGGTCTGGCGCGCCCCGGACGTGGAAGCGCCCGATCTCCCATTCGAGGTCTTCAGGGGCGACCTCGAGGAGGTGGGCGGCGATCTGCCGGGCCTTGTCCCGCACCTTCCGGGAGACGACGGCGGTCGCCGCCCCGGCCACCGGCGTGCTCCGCGAGGCATAGGTCCCAAGCCCGTAGGGCGTGTTATCGGTGTCGCCCTCCTGGACGACGATGTCGTCGGGCGGAATGCCGAGCTCGTTGGCGACGATCTGGGCAAAGGTGGTCTCGTGCCCCTGCCCCTGGGACTTCACGCCGAGCTTCAGGATCGCCTTGCCGGTCGGGTGCACGCGCAGCTCGGCGGAGTCGAACATCTTGATGCCGAGGATGTCGTAGTGGCGGCCCGGCCCGGCGCCGACCACCTCGGTGAAGCTGGCCAGCCCGATGCCGAGCAGCTTCCCGCTGCCCTCCTCGCGCAGCCGCCGCTGCTCCTCGCGCAGCTCGCGGTAGCCGACCTTCTCGAGGGCGAGGTCCAGCGCCCGCCCGTAGTCGCCCGAGTCGTACTCGAACCCGGTCGCCGACGTGTAGGGGAACTGGTCGGGCTGGATGAAGTTCGTCCGCCGCAGGTCGGCCGGGTCGATCCCCAGCTCGTAGGCTGCCGTCTGCACCAGGCGCTCGACGAAGAACGACGCCTCGGTGACCCGGAACGAACAGCGGTAGGCGACTCCACCAGGCGCCTTGTTGGTGTAAGCCCCGTCGGTGACCACGTGGGCCGCTGGCAGGTCGTAGGACCCGGTGACGACGTGGAACAGCCCGGCCTTGAACTTGCTCGGCTGGGCGTCGGCGTAGGAGTAGCCCTGGTCGGACAGCATCCGGACCCGGAGGCCGAGCATCTTGCCGTCGTTGCGCAGGGCAAGCTCGCCCTCCATGTGGAAGTCACGGGCGAAACCGGTCGAGATGAGGTTCCCGGTCCGGTCCTCGATCCATTTGACCGGCCGCCCGAGCAGGAGCGACGCGGCGGTGGCGACCACGTAACCCGGGTAGACGGGGACCTTGTTGCCGAAGCCTCCGCCGATGTCCGGCGAGATGATCTGGATGTTCTGCTCCGGTAGGCCGGCGACCAGCGCGAACACCGTCCGGATGGCGTGTGGCGCCTGCGAGGTCATGTAGATGGTCACCTTGCCGGTGGCAGGGTTCACGTCGGCCACGCAGCCGCAGCACTCGAGCGGCGCCGGATGGCAGCGGGGGTAATGGGTGGCGAGCCCGACGACCCGGTCGGCGGCGGCGAAGGCGCGGTCGGTCGCCGCCTTGTCGCCCGCCTCCCAGTGGTAGATGCGGTTGTCGGTCTGGCCCTCCTTGTCGTCACGGATGATCGGGGCACCCGCCTCCAGGGCCTGCTGTGGGGTGGTCACCGCGGGCAGCGGCTCGTAGTCGACGTCGATCAACTCGAGGGCGTCGTGGGCGACGTAGGGGTCCTCCGCCACCACGCAGGCGACCTCCTGGCCCTGCATCCGCACCTTGTCCGTTGCCAGCACGGCCTGGGTGTCGCCAGAGAGCGTCGGCATCCAGGCCAGGTTGTGCTGGGCGAGCAGCTCACCGGTGACGACTGCGACCACGCCGGGCAGCGCCTGCGCGGCGGAGGTGTCGATCGAATTGATCCGGGCGTGCGCCAGCGGGCTGCGCAAGACGGCCATGTGCAGCATGCCGGGAAGGTTGATGTCCTCGATGTAGTTGCCCCTGCCCTGCAGGAACCGGGCGTCCTCCTTGCGCTTGACGCTCTGTCCCAGCCAGCCCTTCGGCTCCGCCTCAGCCGTCATCTCGCGCCCCTCAGTCCGTCGCCGCTCGCTCGCCCTGCATCTGTCCAGCCGCCCACTGCACCGCCTTGACGATGTTCTGATAGCCGGTGCAGCGGCAGACGTTCCCGGAGATGGCCCAGCGGATCTGCTCCTCGGTCGGATCCGGGATCTCCTCCAGGAGCGCCTTCGACACCAGCATCATCCCTGGCGTGCAGAAGCCGCACTGCAGGCCGTGCTCTTCGTGGAACCCCTGCTGGATCGGATGCAGCTGGCCGTTGCTGGCGAGGCCCTCCACCGTGGTCACCTCGCGCCCGTCCGCCTGCACCGCGAAGTAGGTGCATGACTTGATCGGCAGCCCGTCGAGCAGCACGGTGCAGGCGCCGCAGCTGGTGGTGTCGCAGCCGACATGGGTACCGGTGAGGCCGAGCTGGCCGCGGAGGAAGTGCACCAGCAGCAGCCGGGGCTCGACCTCGGCGGTGCGCGGCTGGCCGTTGACCGTGACCGTGATCTCGCTCATTCGGGGCCACCCTCCTTCCGGCGCAGCTCGTCCATGACGCCGGCGACCGTCTCCTGGCCGCTGAACGTCTCCTCCCCCTCGGCTGGCGGACGGGCCGCCTCTGGGGTCACCCTCGGGACGCCGGCGACCATCGGCCCGGACTCCGGCCCGGTCGCGCCTTGCCCGCCGACGGCGACACCGGCCGCGGCGGCGGCCCGGCGCAGGCCGCGCTCGGTGAAGACCTGGACGACACGGCGCTTGTAGTCGGCGCTTCCCCGCAGGTCGCTCCTGGGTTCGGCCGCGTCGGCGGCGAGGCGGGCCGCCTCGGCGATCGTCTCGGCGGTCAGTTCCTGGCCGACCAGCGCCTGCTCGGCGGCGGCTGCGGTCACGTTGGTGGGAGCGACCGCGGTGAGCGCGATCCCCGCCCGCCCGACCCTTCCGTCGTCGAAGGTGAGCTGGACGGCGACGCCGACGGTCGCGAAGTCGCCCACCTTGCGTTCCAGCTTGAGGTAGGCGCCCCCGCTCCGCCCGGTCGGCGTGGGGACGCGCACCAAGGTCACGATCTCGTTGGGCGCCAGCACGGTCTCGAACGGGCCGTTGAAGAAGTCCGAGAGCGGGATCGACCGCGTGCCGCCCGCCGATTGCGCCTCCAGCTCGGCGCCCGCGGCGAGCAGTGCCGAGCCCCAGTCCCCCTGTGGGTCGGCGTGCGCCAGTGAGCCGGCGACGGTGCCGAGGTTGCGCACGATCGGGTCGGAGATCTGCGGCGCCGTGTCGGCGAGGACGCCGTAGCGCTGGCGCAGCAGGTCCGACCGTTCACAGGTCCGGTGCCGCACGAGCGGTCCGATGTGCAGGTACCCATCGTGCTCGTCGAGACCGTCGAGCCCCTGGAGGTGGTTGATGTCCACCAGCACGCCCGGGGACGCGAAGCGGAGCTTCATCAGTGGGATCAGACTCTGACCGCCGGCGAGCACCTTCGCCTCGTCGCCGCGACGGTCAAGGATCCCAAGAGCCTCGTCGAGCGTTTCCGGTGCGGAGTAGTCGAAGCTCGCCGGATACATCGATCGCCTCCCCCTGCCAGTGTGGCGCAGACAGCATAAATCGCACGGTCTGGCACGTCATCCGCAACCAGCAGAATGCACATCAAAGCAAGCATACGGCTGGTCCGCGGTAGTGACCCGCTGAGGCTCAGCCGGTGCGCGGCGGCGCGCCGGCGAGCAGCTCGTCGACGATCTCGCCGAACATGCCGGTGGCGATCGACAGATGGCCGTGCTCGGCCAGCAGCCTGGCCTTGGCGCCCGGCACGTGCGCCGCGAGCCACTCGCCGTGGCTGAACGGCACCATCCGGTCCTGCCCGCCCTGCCAGATGAACACCGGCACGCCGATGTCGGCCAGCTCGAAGCCCCACGGCTTGACGAACGCCAGGTCGTCGTCGAGCCAGCCCCAGATGCCGTTCGCGATGGCGCCGCGAATGGAGGCCGCCAGGTACTCGGCGTACTCCCCGGTGAGGGTGGCGGCGTCGATCGGCGAGACGAGGTCACCGAGCGCGGCGGCCGCCTGCTCCCCGGTGATCTCGGCCAGCTCCGGCACCTGGCGCTCCAGGTAGTCGCGCAGCTCGGCGGGGCCGGCGACCGCGGCGCCGAACTCCTCGTGGTTCTCCCTGCCCATCCCGTCGAGGAAGTCGAGTCCTTCGGCGTCGAACGGCGCCGCGCTGGCCACGGTCGCGCATGCCAGGACCCGGTCGGGCAGCAGCGCCGCGCAGGCGAGCGTATGTGGACCGCCGCCGGAGGCGCCGGTCACGTAGAACCGGTCCGCGCCGAGCCGGTCGACGATCGCGGCGATGTCCGGTGCGCAGGCGGCGACGTCACGGCCGGGCTGCCGCGAGGAGTGGCCGTAGCCCGGTCGCGAGTAGCAGACCAGGCGCAACCCTCGCGCCGCGGCGGCCTCGGCGAACGGCGGGTACTGCTGGCCCCCTGACGGGGTGCCATGCAGGAACAGGAGCGGCGTGCCGCCGGCCGGGCCGGAGACCTCGACGTCGAGCGAGCGGCCGTCGGCGAGCGTGAGCGGGAACGAGGAGATGTCCATGGCCCGGAAGTCTGACCAGCCGCCGGCCGGGCGTCCACCGGTTCTCCGTGTCGGTGTCGCGCGCCGTGTGCGGTCGGCTACCGGGGCATCGCCATGACCAGGGTCGACCACGTCAGGGGGATGGCGCCGTGGCCCTCGCCGGTCTCCGGGTTCCAGTACTCGGCGAAGCCGGAGACCCGTGCGGCCCGGCGCGACATCTGGCCGATCGCCCTGGCCAGGTCGGTGCGGTCCCAGCGCACGGCTGCCAGCAGGACCAGGTAGTTGAGCTGCATCCAGGCGGACCCGCGCCAGTACAGGTCCGGCTGGTAGGCCGGGTGCTCCCGGGGGACGTAGGCCAGGCCGAACTCGGCACCGAACCGGGTCTGGACGGTGAGCTGGCCGAGCGCCCGCTCGGCTTTGGCCGCGTCCGGCGTGACCAGCGCGCCGAGCACCCCGTCCAGGGTGGGGACGCTCGCGCTCGGGCCGCCGCCGACGACCGGGCGGTCCGACCAGAGCCCTTCGCGCTCGTCCCAGAGCTGGGCGTCGATCTCCTCGGCGAGCTCGGCGGCCCGCCGCGACCACCCGTGGTCGCCGGTGAGCGCGGCGAACTCGCCGGCGGCGTGGGCGGCGAGCGCGTTGAAGGCCGCCGGCGCGACCTCGAACGCCCGGCTCGCCCCGGCCGCGCCGGAGGGGTCGAACACCGCCGCGTCGATCAGGCCGAGCTCGAACTCGTCCCAAGCCGGGCGGGTCCACGGCCGGCTGGTCCAGTCCCGGCCGGTCCAGCTGTCCCAGCGCGGCGAGGCGTCCGCGCCAGACTCCCAGGTGTGCACGATCGCGATCAGCCCGTCGCGCCGCCGCACCGTCCAGAGGTAGCGCAGCGCCCGGTCGATACGGGCGAGGGCGTCGTCGCCGGGGTCGAAGCCGCGGCGGTCGAGGACGCGCGCCGCGTGCGCGTAGATCGGCGGCTGGGTGAACGAGGAGACGCCGGTGAGCGGGCCACGACCGATGGTGGGGCCGTCATAGCGCATGTGCGGGACGAAGCCGTCGGCGAGCTGACCCGACAACGCGGTCAGCAGCTCGCTGACGGCGCGGCGGTCGCCGAGGTTGGCCCGGACGATCGCGGTGAAGCACGAGTCCCAGAGCCACTGGTGCGGGTAGGTGCCCCGGTGGGGGTAGCTGTAGCCGCGCTGCTGGTCCCAGTGGCCTTCGAGGATCTCCTGCGCTCGCCGGCGCAGGGTATCGTCGGGATCCAAGGTCGCTCCCGCATCAGTGGCTTGGCGGTCGCAGGGTAGCCGGGCTACCGTCCAGCCGGGAAACCCGACCAGGCGAGGAGGGACGGATGGCGCTGCGGTTCGGCCTGCTCGGCACCGGCTACTGGGCCCAGGAGGCGCACGCGGCGGCGCTCGCCGCCAGCGACGCCGCGGAACTCGTCGGCGTGTGGGGGCGCAACCCGGCCAAGGCGGACACGGTCGCCGAGCGGTACGGCGTGCGCGGCTTCGCCGACCTCGACGAGCTGCTCCGGGCGGTCGACGCCGTCGCGATCGCCCTCCCACCCGACGTGCAGGCCGACCTCGCCGTGCGCGCGGCGGCCGCCGGCCGCCACCTGCTGCTCGACAAGCCGGTCGCACTCTCGGTGGAGCGCGCACGGCGGGTCGTCGACGCGGCGGCGGCGGGCGGCGTGGCGTCGGTGGTGTTCTTCACCTCCCGCTTCCGTCCCGACGTGGCCGCGTGGTTGGAGGAGGCGCGTGCCGCCGGCCCCTGGCACGGCGGCCACGGCACCTGGTTCGGCTCCATCTACTACGAGGGCAGCCCGTACGCCGACTCGGCCTGGCGGCAGCGGAAGGGAGGGCTGTGGGATGTCGGCCCGCACGCGCTCTCGCTGGCGCTCCCGCTGCTCGGGCCGGTCGAGCGGGTCACCGCCGCGAGCGGCCTCGGCGACACGGTCCACCTGGTGCTCGGCCATCGCGGCGGCGCGTCGTCCACCCTGTCCCTCAGCCTCACCGTGCCGTTGGCCGCGGCGACCACGGGGTTCACCGTCTACGGGCCGCGCGGGATTTCGGCCATGCCGGGCGGCGACACCACCGTCGTCGAGGCGTTCGGCGAGGCGATCCGGCAGCTCGCCGCCGAGGTCGACAGCGGGGAGCGGTCACACCCCTGCGGGGTCGGCTTCGGCGCCGAGGTCGTGGCCGTGCTCGCCGCCGCCGAACGGTTCCTCTCCGCCCCGGTCGACATCCGGACGGAGGAGGTGACCACCGATGGTGGAGCCGCGGACGCCGCTCTGTGAGGAGCTGGGGATCGACCACCCGATCTGGCCGGCGTCGGTGGCCGGACGCGCCGCACCGGACGCTACGCAACCAGACCCCACCGGCCTGACCGCGTCGCATCCCCACGGCCCACGACGAGTGACCCCGACACGACAGAGGCGAGGACCAGCATGAGCGACCAGCCAGGCCTGGCCGCGGTCGGCGACCAGGCGGAGAGCGGGGCCGTGCGCTTCCCCCAGGGGTTCGCCTGGGGCGCGGCCACGGCGAGCTACCAGATCGAGGGCGCCGTCGCCGAAGGCGGCCGTGGCCAGTCGATCTGGGACACGTTCGCCCACACCCCAGGCGCGATCGACAACGGCGAAACCGGCGACGTCACCGACGACCACTACCACCGCTACGAGGAGGACGTCGCCCTGCTCGCGGAGATGGGCGCCACCCATTACCGATGCTCGTTGGCCTGGCCGCGGCTGCAGCCCGACGCCCGCGGGCGGCTCAACGCCGCCGGGGTCGACTTCTACAGCCGGCTGGTCGACCAGCTCCTCGGCAGCGGCATCCAGCCGTGGGTGACGCTGTACCACTGGGACCTGCCGCAGGTGCTCGAGGACGCGGGCGGGTGGCCGGAGCGGGACACCGCGTACCGCTTCGCCGACTACGCCGCCGCGGTCCACGAGCGGCTCAGCGACCGGATCCAGTACTGGACCACGCTCAACGAGCCGTGGTGCGCGGCGTTCCTCGGCTACGCCGCCGGCGTGCACGCGCCCGGCCGGACCGAGCCGGCGGCCGCCGTGCGTGCCGCCCACCATCTGCTGCTCGGGCACGGCCTGGCGGTGCAGGCGATGCGTGCCAACGGCGGCGGCAGCACCCTCGGCGTCACCGTGAACCTGTATCCGGTCGACCCGGCCAGCGACACGCCCGAGGACTCCGACGCCGCCCGCCGCATCGACGGGCTGGCGAACCGGCTGTTCCTGGATCCGGTGCTCCGCGGCAGCTATCCCGCGGACGTCCTCGACGACCTGAGCGGCGTGGCCGACCCGGCGCACCTCAAGGACGGCGACGAGGCGGTCATCGGGACGCCGGTCGACGTGCTCGGCGTGAACTACTACACCCGTCACGTCGTGCGGGCGGGCGGCCCCACCGCTGCGCCGCCGGGCCGCCGGTCGGCGTGGGTCGGGAGCACCGACGTGGAGTTCGTCTTCCGCGGCCTACCGAGGACGGAGATGGGCTGGGAGGTCGACCCCCGAGGCCTGTACGACGTCCTCACCCGGGTGCGGCGGGATTACGGCCCGATCCCGATCTACGTGACGGAGAACGGCGCGGCGTTCCCGGACCGGCCCGGTCCCGACGGCACGGTCAGCGACCCCGACCGCGTGCGCTACCTCGACAGCCACTTCCGCTCGGCGCACCGTGCCATCACCGACGGCGTCGACCTGCGCGGCTACTTCGTCTGGACCCTGATCGACAACTTCGAGTGGGCGTTCGGCTTCTCCAAGCGCTTCGGCCTGGTCTACGTCGACTACGGCACCCAACGGCGCATCCCCAAGGACAGCGCACGCTGGTTCGCGGAGGTCACCCGCCGCAACGGGCTCGAAGCCCGATGACACCGATGTCGCCGAGCATCCGTACCGGTTTGGGCGATCCCGCATCTGGTTGTCCACATCCCGAACGCAAGGTACCTCACGTGACCGCTGGCACGTCTCCCTGAGGGTCTCGGCCGCCGTTCGTGAGGGCCTGGCTGGCCGCCGCGGCGGCGGCGGGGTCGGCACCGGCGGCCTCGAGGGCGAGGAGGGCGGCGCCGGCCACTGGTGGGCGGCGCAGCGG
>DATLQA010000006.1:0-2338 GCA_035535495.1 Actinomycetota bacterium
AGCTTGTACCAGCGGTCCGAGCGCAGGTGGGTGGCCGAGTACAGCTTGGCGAACAGGTAGCTCTCCGGGTCGCCCTTGACCGTGACCCGCAGCGGGGTGGAGCCGCCCGAGCCTTCGAGGTTGAACGGCTTGATCGCCACCGGGATCACGCCGAGCTGCTCCTCCAGCGCGTGCGCGATGGCGTCGTGCCGGGCGCCGGTGACGTCGAGGTGGGCGGTGCGGCCGCGGCGGTAGCTGACCGGGAACGACTCGTTAGGGGCGAACATCCGGAACGCGGCCAGCGGGATGGCCACCCCGGCCACGACCGCGAACACCACGTCGAACGGTCCCTCCTGGGCCAGGTAGAAGCGGGAGAGCGCGGTGACGCCGAGCAGCCCGGCGACGACCAGCTTGCCCCGCTCCCGCAGCCGCCCGGCCGGGACCAGCGTGTACAGGGCGGTGACGAGGGTTGCGGTGAGGAAGGCCATCGGCACCGACGGCAGGGCGGACTCCGTCCAGGGGCCGAGCACCTCTACCCCCAGCGGCCGCGGGCGATGGAACAGGTCGCTCGCGGTGATGCTCCCGAGCGACACCACGAACATCGCCACGGCGGCGACCAGCAGGTGCCGCCAGCGTCGCCAGATCACCAGCACCGCGAGTGTCGCCCACCACACGGCGAACATGCCGAGCGGGGCCGGGTTCGAGAGCACCCCGATCGCGCGGGCGGCCTGGGTGAGCCAGGGCGTGCGGATCCCCACGAACGCGCTCAGGACCGCGTGGTCGACGACATCCGCGGCGACCGCCGTCGGCTGCACGTTCCCGACCAGCACCGCGGCGACGACCACCACCCCGACCAGTAGCAGCCAGCCCTTGCCGGAGGTGTGCAGCTGCCGCGGCAGCGGCGGCGGCTCGCCGGACGGCCGGCGCCGGCGCCGCACCCGGATGGCGGTGGACGCCGTGGGAGCGGGCGACGGGTGGTCGTCGCGCGGCGCGCCGGCGTCGAAGGGGGTGGAGGCGGTCACGACGCCGTGCCGTCCCTCGCACCGAGCACGGCCAGCACCCCCCCGGACCAGCACCTACCGCGCCGGTCTACTCACCATCCGACCCGGCCGGCGCCATCACGGCGAATTGTCGTCCCAGCCACCCCGCCGTGTCCAGCTTGCTCTGCCAGGCTGACCCGCGTGTCATACCTCCTGGTGCGGCTACCTGGCCTGGAACACCCGGGACAGGTCGTGGACGCGGGCGTCGCGGGAGCTGAGTGGGCGCAGGTCGAAGCGGCGCTCGATGGTGGCCACGACCGAGGTGGTGTCGTACTGGGTGTGGTCGACCACGAACCGATGGCGCAGGAGCGGCGAGATCACCAGCGCCGGGATCCGCGTGCTCGGGCCGAAGACGTCGTGGGGGCCGCGCTTGCCGCCCTGGCCGGGCGGGGTGACGTGGTCCCACTGGCCGCCGAACTCGTCGTAGGTCACCACGACCATGGTGTCCTTGGCGCAACGGCTGCGCTCGACCGCCTGCACCAGGTCGACGAGGTGGCTGCTGCCGTCGGTCGCGCTGGCGTAGCCGGGGTGCTCGTTCTCGGCCCCGACCGGCTTGATGAAGCTCACCGGCTTGAGGTTGCAGGACCGGTCCGACGACTTGGCGAGCTTCAGGAACTCCGCCTCGTCGCGCAGGTGGGCGGCCCGGGCGGCGGTCCCGGGGGCGTAGTTGGCGTAGTAGTTGAACGCCTGGTGGTGGAACTGGAACAGCTTGTCCGGGCAGTTGGGGAACGTCGCTGGCACCGGGCTGCTGATCGTGTTCGGGTCCGAGCAGGCCGGCCCGTGGCCGTTGGTCCAGCCGGGCGCGTCGATGTCGCCGTTGGCGTTGGACCAGCCGCCCGAGTACCAGGCCCAGTCCACGCCGGCGCCGCTGAGGCGGTCGCCGATGGTGGGCGCCGTTTGTGGCGGCAGCTTGCGGGTGTCCGCCGTCCCGGGGGCGAAGGGCTGGTAGGTCGGCTGGATGGTGTTGACCGCGTAGTCGCCGCAGAGCACGCCCTGCGGGGTCGGCGGCCGACCCGGGCCCGGGTTGCAGGAGGCGGTCAGGGCCAGGTCCTTGACTGCGGTGCCGAGGGGCGAGGTGTACAGCGGGTAGTTGTTCGGCATCCCGTTGGCGTCGACCACCGAGTGCAGGTCTTCACCGGAGCCGTCGTTGAGCGCGTTCGGGAAGACCGGGTTGCGGGCGGCGATGAGCCACTGGTGGTTCAGGAACGAGCCCCCGAAGGCGGCCTGGAAGAAGTTGTCGGCGATCGCGTAGTGCGGGTGGCCGTGCCGGTGCAGGTACTCGTAGATGGGCAGGGCGCGGGTGTCGTAGGTGCCCATGG
>DATLQA010000007.1:0-17747 GCA_035535495.1 Actinomycetota bacterium
GACCCTGCCCGAGCGGGCGGGCCGGGACCGCTACGCCGAAGTCGACGAGCGCGACCGGCTCTGGCGGGCGGTCGTGCTGCTGCCGCGTCGGCAGCGCGCGGTCGTGGTGCTCCGCTTCTACGAGGACCTCAGCGAGGCGGAGGTGGCCGCCACGCTCGGGATCTCCGCCGGCGCGGTGAAGCGCCACACCTCCCGGGCGCTCGACCAGCTGCGTGCGCGCTGCCTGCCGGCCTCGCCCGAGCGGGCCACAGCGACGCTGGACACCGAGGAGGCACCATGAACGACCTGGAGGCGCGCGTGCGCACCGCCCTGCGGTGGCGGGCCGCGCAGATCGACCTGGTGACCGACCCGCTTCCCGGCGTGCGGCGGCGCGGACGGCGCGTGCTGCGGACTCGCGCGGCGGTCGCGGTTGGCCTCGGCCTCGCCACCGCCGTGACGCTGGTCGCCACGCCGCTGACGCTGCGCTACGCCGCTTCCGGGCCGCCGACGACGGCCGGGGTGCCGACCGCCGGACCGGTCGGGGAGCTGCCGAAGGACCCACGGCTGCTGCAGTGGCCTACCAGGGGGCCGTACGCGCGCGACCGGGCGCACCTGGCCGCTGCCACCGCGACCTGGAAGACGGACAAGGGCGGCCCGGTGACCCCGCATGTGCTGTGGATCGGACCGGTCCCGGGGTATCCCGGCGCGCGCCCCACCAACTACGCGCTCATGCAGGCATGGGTGCCCGGCCAGGGCATCAGCCTGGCCGGCGCCTACGTGTCGGGCGCGGCCGGGCGCCCCCGACCGCCCCTGAGGTACAGCCCCACCTCCCGGTCGGGACCGATCCCGGCCACCGCCGCGGCGGTGAGCGTCGTGCCCGCCCAGCACGGCGGCTGCGGGGGCCCGGGAGATCCCGCGTGCGACTCGACCGCACCGTTCACGCGCAGCCTGCTGATCGTGGCGGCGCCGACGAGCACGGCGGCGCGCTACGCGGCCCCGCCGGTGACGACGCCCGGGCCGGGGCCCCGCACCCGCGAGTTCCGCGACGCCGGGCTGCGCGGCGGCGTCGCGCTGGTCCCGGTGGCCGTCTACCCGGCCGAGCGCTATCTCGGCACCACCGAGTTCTACGACATCCGCGTGGAGGTGGACCGCGGGCGGCAGCGGGTCCACGCCGGCCCGGTCGACATCCCCCTGCCCCGCATCCCCAGGTCGAGGGGGACGCCGACCACGATCGAGTGGCACCCGCTCCGCGGCCTGCCGCCCCTGCTCGACAACCCGGAGACCTTCCCGGGCCTGGACCTGTGGGGACGGGTCCACGGGCTCGGCAGGCGACCCGGGTACGGCAACCCCATCTGGGGCGGCACGCTGGCCGACGGCTCCCGGACGGTGCTCATCCAGCCCAACGCGAGCAGGGACCTCGTGCTGCCCCCGGTGATGCACACCGTGTTCGCGGTCAACCACCCGCCGCTCGCCGACACCACCGACACCTTCCTGGTGCGGGACCGGCCGAACCCCGCCGACCCGGGCAAGGTGGAGCAGATCAGCGCGTTCCTGCCCCTGGGCGACGGGCGCTGCGAGCTGGTGGTGGTCGGCCGTCCCGGGACCACTGCGGTCCACTACGCGGAGAGCCAGGCCGGCTTCTCCCCACTCCGCACCGCCGACGGGGTGGGGCGGCTGGTGCTGGCCTCCTGCGCGGGCCACGACGCCGCCCGCATCCGCGTGCTCCGCGGCGCCGAGGTCGCCTACGAGGGACCGGTGGACGCGGCCGGACAGCCATGACCAGGCTGCCACCGGCTCACCGACCGACGAGCGTGGCGGTGGCCAGCGTCAGGCGGTCAGCACCGAACGGTAGAACGACCGCGCGTACGCGGCGGCGACCGCGAGCGCGACCAGGGCGGCGCTGAGCGCGCCGCCGGCGCCTGGAGCGGACTCGATCCCGGTGCGGGCGCCGATGACCACCGAGTTCAGGCTTTCGAGCAGCAGGACCCCTGCGGCGAGGCCGAACAGCGCCGTGCCGATGGTCGCGCTGAACCCGTTCGGCAGCGCCAGCTGGGCGTCGCGGTCGCGCCGGCGGAGGAAGAGGTAGAACCCGAGCAGCAACAGGCCGAGGACCCCGGCGGCCACGCGGTACTCCACGATCTCCCCGAAGTGGTGCAAGGTGGCCGCCTCGCTGCAGCTGCGGAGCTTGGGGAAGTACTCCAGGTACTCGGCGCAGCGCTGGGGCGTGTAGGTGACGCCCGGCGTGTCGCCGGCGACGAAGGTGTAGCCGAACAGCCGGCCGAACACCTCCGCGATCAGCCCGCTGACGCCGATCGCGATCAGCCCGACCGCGCCGAGCCCGGCGAGCGCGCGGGCCAGTGCGGCCAGGACCGCGCCGCGGGGCAGCGGCGCCGCCGACCCGCTGAAGCGGCGGGCGACCAGCCTGGGCGACCCGAACCGTTCGATCGCCCGTCGCTGGGCGTCTTCCTCTGGCAGGCCCTCCGCCACGCCGGTCGCGGTCGCGTCGCGCAGATGCTCTTCGGCCTCGCTGAGAAAGCGCCGCACCTCCCCTGGCGCGCCGCGCAGCTCGCGCAGGAGCCGGTCGAGATAGGCATCGATCAGGTCGCTCATGTCCCCCCCAGCACCGCCTGGACCCCGCCGGCGAAGCGCCGCCACTCCTGGCGCAGCTCCCGCAGCGCGGTCGCTCCGGCAGCGGTGATCCCGTAGCGCCGCCGCCGCCGCCCTCCTTCCTCGACAACCCAGCGGCTGTGGAGCAGGCCCGCCGCCTCCAGCCGGTGCAGCGCCGGGTAGACGGTGCCCTCGGGGAGGTCGAACTCCCCGTCGCTGCGCTCACGCAGGCGGGTGATGACCCGGTACCCGTGGGCCTCGCCGTCGGCGAGCACGGACAGCAACAGCAGGTCGAGATGCCCCTTGAGCTTGTCCCCGCGCATACCTAGGGACGCTAGGTATAGAGCGGCCAGCCTGTCAACCCCTACCGCGCGTAGTTCCGGCGGTGTCGACCGCCTCCCGGAGCCCTCCGCACCACGTTCACAGATCCTTCACACCATCCCGGCAGCATCGGTATCGACAGATGAAACCCGTCGACGAAGGAGGAAACAGATGCGACGGGCGATGGTGATCGGAGCGGCGGTGCTCGTGCTCCTGGCGGTGATCGGGATCGGGGTCGGCGTCTACAACGCCGGCGTCCACGACGGCATCTCCCAAGGGCTGCAGCAGAGCGGGGAGAACACCCAGGTGGTCAGGGTGATCGACGGTGGCTACCGCCACGGCTACGGCTTCTTCCCCTTCGGGTTCTTCCTGTTCCCGCTGGTGGTGATCGGGATCATCCTGCTGGCGCGTGGCGCCTTCTGGCGCGGGCGGCGGGGTGGCCCGTGGCGTGGCGGTCCCTACGGTGGGGGCTGGGGCGGACCTGGCCCGTGGGGGCCGGGCGGCCCGCAGCGCTACGAGGAGTGGCACCGCCGCCAGCACGAGCAGAAGGCCGATCAGCAGCCAGGCGCGGCGGCTGAGCGCACCGCAGGCGACCAGGCCGACCTCTGACGACAGGCGCGACGGGGCGGAGGCTTGCCTCCGCCCCGTCGCCTCGTCAGGCTGCGGCAGGCGAATGCCGGAGGCGACAAGGTGAAGAAGATCCTGGTGGTCGAGGACGAGAGCAAGATCGCGCGGCTGGTCCGCGACTACCTCGAGCACGCGTGGTTCGAGACGGTCGTGGCCGGCGACGGCGACACCGCGCTCGCCAGCGTGCGCCGCTCCAAGCCCGACCTGGTCGTGCTCGACCTCGGCCTTCCCGGCCGGGACGGGCTCGACGTGGCGCGGACGCTGCGGCGGACCTCGACCGTGCCGATCGTCATGCTCACCGCCCGTGGCGACGAGATCGACCGGGTGGTCGGGCTCGAGCTCGGGGCCGACGACTACGTGGTCAAGCCGTTCAGCCCGAAGGAGCTGGTGGCGCGCGTCCGTGCGGTGCTGCGGCGGACGGAGACGGCGCGGGCGCGCGGGCCGGAGGTGCTCCGGGTGGCGGACGTCGAGGTGGACGTCGGCCGCATGCGGGTCTCGGTCGGTGGCCGCCCGGTCGAGCTGACCACGACCGAGTTCCAGCTGCTCGCGGTGCTGATCCGCGAACCGGGACGGGTCTTCACCCGCGGGCAGCTCCTCGACGCGGTCCACGGCGTGGCGTTCGAGTCCTACGAGCGCGCTGTCGACGCGCACGTCAAGAACATCCGCAGGAAGCTCGAGCCGACCCCCGGCCGGCCCCGCTACCTGCTCACCGTCCACGGCGTCGGGTACCGGTTCGCGGATGCCTGACCGGCGCGGCTACCGGCGCCCTCCTCCCTGGTGGCCGGAGGGCGAGCCGTTCCCGCCGCCCTGGCAGGGCGGGTGGGGCGGGCGGCGCTTCCCACGCCGCGTCGGCATCATGTTCGCGCTCTTCGTCATCCTCACGTTCTTCGTCGGCGGCTTCGTCATCAGGCTGCTGACCGGTGGCTTCCAGCCCGGCGAGCGGGGCGGCGGCCCGCCGGCGGTGCCGGTCGCGATCGTGATCCTGGGCATCGTGGTGGTCGCCCTGCTGGTCGGGCGGCTGGTGCGGCGCATGGCGGCGCCGATCGGCGACGTCATGGAGGCGGCCGGCCGGGTCGCGGGAGGCGACTACGGGGCGCGCGTCCGGGCGCGGGGCCCGGTGGAGGTGCGCCGCCTGGCGCAGTCGTTCAACCAGATGGCCGGGCGCCTGGAGGCGAACGAGCAACAGCGCCGCACCCTGCTCGCGGACGTCACCCACGAGCTGCGCACGCCGCTGTCGGTGATCCGCGGTACCGTCGAGGGGATGCTCGACGGGCTGTACCCCGCCGACTCCTCCCACCTCGGCCCCGTCCTCGAGGAGACGGCGGTGATGGCGCGGCTCCTTGACGACCTGCAGACCCTCTCGACGGCAGAGGCTGGCATGCTCCGGCTCCACCGCGAGCCGGTGGAGCCGGCGACGCTCGCCCAGGACGCGGTGGCGGCCTTCGCCGCCCGCGCGGCCACGGCCGGCGTGACCCTCGACTGGCACGCCGCCGCGGGCGTTCCCGAGCTGGACGTCGACCCCGTGCGGGTCGGGGAGGTGCTCGCCAACCTGCTGGCCAACGCGCTCCGCCACACGCCGGCCGGCGGCTCGGTGGAGGTCTCGGTGGAGCCGGCGGGTGGCGGGGCCCGGTTCACCGTCTCGGACACCGGCCGCGGCATCGACCCGAGCGACCTGCCGCACGTGTTCGACCGCTTCGTGAAGTCCGCCGACTCCGGCGGCGTCGGTCTCGGCCTGGCGATCGCCAAGAGCCTGGTCGAGGCGCACGGGGGGAGCATCACCGCCGAGAGCCGGCCGGGCGGCGGCACGACCATGCGGTTCGTGCTGCCCGCGCACCATGCCTCGACCTGAACGGAGGGGGAGCATGCCGAAGTTCGAGCAGGTCACGCCGATCCTGTGCGTCCGCGACGTGGACGCGAGCATCGCCTACTACACCGAGAAGCTCGGCTTCACCGACCACTGGTGCTGGGGCGACCCGACGGCGTTCGGCGGCGTGCGCCGCGACGGGTTCGAGATCTTCTTCTGCAAGGACGGCCAGGGCAGTCCGGGGACGTGGATGAGCATCTGGGTGGACGACGTCGACGCGTTCCACCAGGACCTTCAGGCTCGTGGCGCGGACATCCGCCAGCCGCCCACCAACTTCGACTGGGGCGTGCGCGAGCTGAACGTGGCCGACCCCGACGGCCACCGCATCCGTTTCAGCATGCAGACCGACCAGCCCGGCGACGGCGTCCCGCTGGCGGACGGCTAGCCCAGGGAGCCAGGCCCCGATGGCAGCGGACAGCTCGACGCTCGCGGACCTCCTCGACCGGATCGGCCGCGGCCGATGGCTTCCCAGCGACGGTGGGGTGCGGGTGGTGCCGCCGCCCTCGCCGCGGTCGCACGCGGTGCTCGGCTTCACCGCCCACCACGTGATCGTGACCGACGTCGAGGAGGCCTGGATCCGCGCGCAGCTTGAGCCCGGCGACCTGTCCGCCCCGCTCAACCCGCCGTTCCTCACCGCGCTCGGCGCGCGGACCGGCCGCCGGACCAACAACATCGACCTGGTCGCGGTCGCGCCCTGGCTGCCAGGCCCGCCGGAGCTGCCGCTGACCGAGACCGCCGTCACCGACCACCCGCGGGTCGCGCGCGCCCTCCGCTACCGCGACGACGTCCGGGTCTGGACCACCGGCGGCGGCGTGCTGATCCTCAGCCGCGGCCTCGCCGGCCGCTTGGAGCTCGCCCTGGAGGTCGACGAGCTGGCGCGCGGGCGTGGACTCGGCAGGGCGCTGGTGACCGCCGCCCGCCACCTGGTCCCCGAAGGGGCGGTCCTGTGGGCCCAGGTCGCCCCCGGCAACGCCGCCTCGGTGCGCGCCATCCTGGCCGCCGGGTTCGTCCCGGTCGGCGCGGAGGCACTGCTGGTCCCGGCGGCGTGAGGCGCGCCGGGCCGTCTCACATGGGCTGTCGTTCCGCGGCGCAGCGCAGGATCGCCGCCACCGAACGGTCCACGTCGGCCTCGTCGGTCGACCAGTTCGACACCGAGATCCGCATGGCGGCCCGGCCACGCCAGGTCGTCCCGCTCATCCAGCAGGTCCTGTCCTGCTGGACGCGGTCGATGACCGTGCGGGTGTGGGTGTCGGAGTCCGCGAACCGGACCAGGACCTGGTTGAGCACGACCTCGTTGAGCACCTCGACGCCGTCCGCGGCGGCCAGCCGCTCGGCGAAGCGCGACGCCAGCGCGCAGCACCGCTCGACCAGCTCGGCGACGCCGGACCGGCCCAGCGCGCGGATCGCCGCGTACACCGGGAAGGCACGGGCCCGGCGGGAGAACTCGGGGGTGTAGTCGACCTCGTCGCGCTCCCCGCCGGTGGCGTGGATGAGGTAGCTCGCCCGCACGCCCATGGCGGCCTGGTGGGCCTGGGGATGGGCGCAGAACACCAGCCCGGAGTCGTAGGGCACGTTGAGCCACTTGTGCGCGTCGGTCGCCCACGAGTCGGCCAGCTCCGCCCCGGCGACCAGGTGCCGGAGCCGGGGGCTCGCGGCGGCCCACAGCCCGAAGGCGCCGTCCACGTGGACCCAGGCGCCGGCCTGGTGGGCGATCTCGCAGATGGCTCCGACGGGGTCGACCGCGCCGCTGTTGACGTTGCCGGCCTGGGCGCACACGATCACCGGCCCGTCCGCGTCCCCCAGCGCCTGGCGGAGCGCGTCGGGGCGCATGCGGCCCTGGTCGTCCGCTTCCACCGGGACGATCGCGGCCCTGCCGAGGCCGAGGTACCGCGCCGCCCGGTCGACGGTGTCGTGGCGTCCCTGGCCGGCCAGCATCCGCACCGGCGGCGCGCCCACCAGCCCGGACTCTTCGACGTCCCAGCCGGCACGGCGCAGGACCTCGTGGCGGGCGGCGGCCAGCGCGGTGAAATTGGCCATCTGCACGCCGGTGACGAACCCGAACGAGACGTCCTCGGGCAGGCCGAGCAGCTCGGCCAGCCAGCCACCCACCACCTCCTCGACGACGCTGGCGGCCGGGCTGAGGACGAACAAGCCGGCGTTCTGGTCCCAGGTGCTGGTGAGCCAGTCGGCGGCCAGCGCGGCCGGCATCCCGCCGCCGATCACGAACCCGAAGAACCGGCCACTCGGCGAGGCCAGCAGGCCCGGCTCGGCGGCCGTCGCCAGCGCCGCGATCACCTCGCGGGGATCGCTCGGCGTCGCTGGCAGCGGGCCGCCCAGCCCGGCCTGCATGTCGCTCCGCCGCGCCCGGCTGCCAACCGGCCGCTCCGGCAGGCCCTCGAGGTAGCCGAGCGCCCGCTCCACCGCCTCGCTGAGCGGCCCCTTCCAGTCCGGCTGTTCCACGACACTCCCCCCTCGATCACCCCGGCCGCGCCTTGACCGGTACTAGAAGACCACGCCACGGCGGCCAGCTGGAGCCCCGGGAGGGGATGCGGCCAACCCGTACCCCGGTGGCCACCGCGGCGTGGCGGAGGCGCGCACGACCTATGGCCGGGCTTCGTCGACGTGGTTGAACGGGGTCTCGGCCGCGCGGCGGAAGCGGCTGAACCCTGCCCGGGTCGCCACCTCGCGCAGCCGCGCCTCGCCGGCCTGGGCGCCCAGCACGGCCCTGACCTGCTGCGAGAGGGAGTTGGGGATGCACAGCAGGGTCGAGAACCCGTAGTAGACCCTGCCGACCGGGTTGAGGTTGTCCTGGACCCGGTCGCCGGCGGCCGGCTCGACCAGCAGCCACCCCCCGTCGGGGGCCAGCGACGCGCGGACGTGCTCGGCGGCGCCGACCGGGTCGCCCAAGACGCTGCGTCGTTTACCCGTGAGGAGGGCGACGGCAGCCTGTGCTCGGCGTCGAGGCTGGTTCGGCCGACCGGTCGGCCCGTGTGGTCGTGCCGGTACGTTCGCTCGTCACGAGTGCTGTCGCGGCTGGCCAGCCGCACCGTTGTCGCGGGTCATCCGAGACGGTCCTGCTGGTCGCGGTACGTCGGGGTCAGTTCGGTCCATCGGGTCTGCCAGTCCGCGGTCGGGCGGCCGGCCAGGTGCGCGGCGAGGTCCTCGACGTGTGCCTGCCATCCGGCACCATGCGCGGCCGCCTCGTTCAGCGGCAGCCCGCGCTCCTCCAGGACCAGACGGGTCTGGTCGCCATCGGGAAACAGCTCGACCTCGATGACGGTCTGCTCGTCCTGCCCGGGACACATCGTGACCAGGAGCCGTCGAGGGGGCTCGCACACGTCGACCCGTCCGGGACCTTCCCAACCGCTGGTGAACGTGGCCCGGAACTCGCCGCCCAGCCGCAGGTCGCCGTCGACCCGCGCGACCCAGCGCGCCAACCGCTGCGGATCGGTCAGTGCCGACCACAGGTCCTCGGCGTCGGTGCCGAAGTCGTCTTCCATGCGGACGACTGCCTTGCCGTCCACGGCCCGCAGCGAACCCACGACGGTACTGGTTTGCGTGCGTTGAGGCGTCATGTGCTGCTCCTTCGCTGTCTCTTGCCTCGGGTGACCTCGGTGTGCAGTGCATTCAGTCGCTGCTCCCACAGCGATCGGTAACGCCCCAGCCATTCGTCGACCTCGGCCAGCGGTTCAGGCCGCAGGCGGTACACCCGCCACTGCGCCTGCTGGCGCAACTCGACCAACCCCGCCTCGCGCAGCACCCGCAGGTGTCGGGAGACTCCCGGACGAGCGATCGGCAGCAGGGCAGCCAACTCGCTCACCGTGGCCTCGCCCTGCCGCAGGGCTTCCAGCACCGTCCGCCGGCTGCCGTCCGCCAAGGCATGCAACACCGCATCCATACCTTGAATGTACCCCACCGGGTACGTAACTGTCTAGATACATAACAGGGATCGCACACACACAGAGAGTGGGCCGCCTTCAGCCCAGGTGCAGCTTGGTGGTCCAGCCACCGCGGGACCGACCCAGCGTATGGTCAGCAGGTTCCTCCTGGACCCCGCCCGGCGGTTCCTTTTGCAGCTCGGGCTGCGTACGCGCACCGGCGGCGTGCTGATGCGCTCGGCGCCAGTGGCGTCGGCCGGGGCCGCCCAGCCCCCTATGAAGCACGGCCTAGGGCGCCTCGCCGGCCGAGCGTGTCCTGGCGCGCAACCGGCGCATGCCCACCAGCCAGCGGTCGCGGTCGCCCGCCCGGCGTCGCTCGAACTGGGCCACCTCGGGGTGGGGGAGGATCAGGAAGCGGCCGTCGGCCAGGCCGTCGACGACCGCGTCGGCCACCTCATCGGGCTCCAGCAGCCGCCCGACCGCGAGCAGGGCGGAGTCCGGCCGCTCGGTCGCGGTCATCGGCGTCCGCACCCCCTGCGGGCACAGGCACGACACTGTCACCCCGTCGTCGCCGTAGCGGATCGCCAGCCACTCGGCCAGCGCGACCGAGCCGTGCTTGGTCACGCTGTACGGGGCGGTGTCGACGTTGGTCAGCAGCCCGGCGGCCGAGGCGGTGATCAGCAGGTGCCCCCGCCCCCTGGCCGCCATCCGCGGCAGCAGCGCGCGTGCCACGTGGACGTGCGCCATCACGTGGACCTGCCAGGACCGCTCCCAGTCCTGGTCGCTGCCGAGGTCGGGACCGAGGCCGACCCCGGCGTTGGAGCACCACAGGTCGATCGGCCCGACCTCGCGCTCGACCCGGTCGACCAGCGCGCCGACGGCCGCCCGGTCGGTCACGTCGAGGCCGGCGCCGAGCGGGACCGGGCAGTCCAGCCCCTTGGCGACGCGGCGCGCGCCGGGCTGGTCGAGGTCGGCGACCACCACGGCCCGCGCGCCTTCCCGCGCGCACCGTCCCGCCAGCGCCTGGCCGATCCCGCTCGCCCCGCCGGTGACCACCACCACCGCGTCCCGCAACCGCATGCCCGCCATGTCGCCCTCTCGCCGACGTGCCGACCCGGTGCCTTCCAATCTGCCGGTACGCGCAGCATACCGGGGCTGCGACCTGCGGCGACGACGCGGGGACGGCGTCAGGGTGACCCGGCCGGCGGGCCGGCGCCGTCGGGCGCTGGGAGGGTGAGCGGCAGGTCGTAGACGGTGTAGGGGAGCCGGTCCGGCTCGGTACCCGAGCTGATCTGCCGGTAGCCGAGCCCCGGGGTCACCGCCACCGCCGAGGGCGGCCACTCGGCGAGGCTGCCATCTTGTGCCGGGCCTGTGGGCCGGATCAAGGTGGTCCGGTCAGGCGGCGCCGAGCGGGAACGCGGCGAGGTCCTCGTAGCGGGCTTCCCGGGGGGACGAGCGGTCGGCGACCAGGGACACCGAGCGTGCCGTCCACGACGCCGAGATGGGCAGGCCCGCCAGCCCCCTCGGCACCCGGCCCCTGGCGAGCACGACGTCGGCCTGGAACGGTTGCGGGTGGGTGACCGGCACCAGCTCCTCGGTGACCTCGAACACCACCGCGGCCAGGTCGTCGAGCCCGGTCACCGGCACGCCCAGCCACTGCCCGCCGAGCCGGCGCGTGGCCGGACCGAGCGTGCAGCCGGCGGTGGGTGCGCCGTCCAGTTCGGTCTCGAGCACGTCGACGAGCGGTGCCACCACCCGGTCGTCCACGTGGCCGAGCGGGCGCACCTTGACCATCCACTGCTCAGGCGGCGACCAGCGCACCCCGGGGAGCGGGGCACGGTCGAACGCCGCCAGCACGGCGACCACCTCGGGTGGAGGCCACACGGCGACGAACAGGCGCGTCATCGCCGCTCCCGCGCACGGGCCGGAGCGGCGAGGGTGCCGCTGGTCATGCCCGCATCCTCCCATCCGGGCGTCACGCTCCGGCGGAGCCGGGTTGCCGTGGCCGCCAGGAGTCGACATCCTCGCCGCATGCACGCCGACCAGCCACCGGCTGACTCGACGGAGGCCGTCAGGGTCTCCACCATCGAGCTCTTCTTCGACCTGGTCTTCGTCTTCGCCATCACCCAGCTGACCACCCTGCTGGCCCACGACCCGACCGCGGTGGGCGTGATCCGCGTCCTGCTCATCTTCGGCACCCTGTGGTGGATGTACGGCGGCTACGCGTGGCTCACCAACGCCGTGCCGCCACGCAGGCTCCTCCTGCGGCTGCTGATCCTGCTCGGCATGGCCGGGTTCCTGGTGGTGGCGCTCGCCATCCCGACGGCGTTCGACCGCGGCGGTGTCGCCTTCGGACTGGGGTACCTGCTGGTGACGCTGGTGCACACCGGGATGTTCCTGCTGTCGACCCAGGAGACGGTGGTCCGTGCCATCCGCCGGCTCGGGCCGGTCAACGCCGTGTCCGCGACCATGCTGGTGGTGGCCGGCTTCGCCGACGGGACCACGCAGTGGATCCTGTGGTCGGCCGCCTTCCTGCTGCAGTGGGGCAGTCCCGCCTTCACGGCGGTCGAGGGCTTCCGCATCCAGGCCGCCCACTTCGTGGAGCGGCACGGGCTGATCGTGCTGATCGCCCTCGGTGAGTCGATCGTCGCCGTCAGCATCGGCGTGGCAGGGGACGAGCTGCGGGCCGGCAGCATCGTCATCGCGGTGTTGGGCCTGGCATTGGCGGCCGCGCTCTGGTGGCTGTACTTCGACGGTGAGGACGAGCGGGCGGAGCGGGCCCTGGACGGCGCCCCGCTCGGGCGTGCCCAGTGGCTGGCCCTGTACGCGTTCGGCTACGCGTTCCTGCCCGTCCTCGGCGGGATCGTCGTGTTCGCCGCCGGGGTCAAGAACGCGGTCGGCCACCACGGCGAACCGCTGACGGCGTCGACCGCGTGGTTCCTCGCCGCCGGGGTCGCCGGATACCTCGCCGGGCTGGCGTGGTTCCGCCGGTGCCTCGGCATCAGGCCCATCGGTCCGCGACTGGCGATCGCGCTCGTCGTCCTGCCGACCGCCGTGCTGGGGCTCACGGTCTCGCCCGAAGCGCAGCTGGGCGTCCTCGCCGCGATCGTCGTCGCCGGCATCGCGGCCGAATCCACCTTGGCCAAGCCCATGAGCAGGTACCGCCGATGACCGACTACGGCCGCGAGCCGAAATTCGGGTATTTCCTCATCCCCAACGCCGCCGATCCGCTGCTGGCCACCGCGCGGGAGGTCGAGCGGCTGGGCTTGGACTACGTGGCCGTCCAGGACCACCCCTACCAGCGGCGCTTCGTCGACACCTGGACGTTGCTGAGCATGATCGCGGCGACCACCGCGCGGGTCGGGATCTTCCCCGACGTGGCCAACCTGGCGCTCCGCCCACCGGCGGTGCTGGCCAAGGCCGCCGCCAGCCTGGACCTGCTCAGCGGCGGCCGGGTCGAGCTCGGCCTCGGCGCCGGCGGCTTCCCCGACGCGATCGAGGCGTACGGCGGGCCGCGGCGCAGCCCCGGCGAGAACTACGCGGCCCTGGCCGAGGCGGTCGAGGTCATCCGGAAGGTGTGGAGCGGCGAGCGCAACCTCCGGTTCGAGGGAGCGCACTACTGGCTGCGCGGCGCGCATTCCGGACCGGTACCGGCTCATCCGATCGGCATCTGGCTCGGCGTCTACGGGCGACGGGCGCTGCGGCTGGCCGGGCGGGTGGCCGACGGCTGGGTGCCGTCCTTCCGGGGCGATCTTCGGCCCCTTACCGAGGGGGCGGCCCGGCTGGACGACGCCGCCGCCGAGGCGGGACGCGACCCGGCCGAGCTCCGGCGGGTGCTCAACCTGGGCGGCGTGCTCACCGATGGGCCGTCCGAGGGCGTGCTGCGCGGCCCGGTGGGGCAGTGGGTGGAGGAGCTGACCGCGCTGGCGCTCGGGCAGGGGTTCGACACGTTCGTGCTCTGGGCCGAGGGGCCGGGCCAGCTGGCGCGGTTCGCCGAGGAGGTCGTCCCAGCGGTCCGCGCCCTCCTCGCCGAGGAGCGCGACGCCACCTGAGCCCGGCAGCGCGCCTCCTCCGCCCGGCAAGGTTGTAGCGTGCATGCCGACAAGGACCAGCAGGCGGGAGGGCCATGGGCGAGCGTCCGCGACCAGCGGTCCAGACCGTGCTCGGCCCGGTCGCGCCGGAGCGGCTCGGCCCCACCGACGCGCATGAGCACCTGTTCTTGGACACGCCGGCGCTGCCCGGCGAGGCGTTCACCGAGCTGGAGCCGATGGTGGCCGAGGCGTCGGCGGCACGTGCCGCCGGTGCGCACGCCATCGCCGACCTCACCCCGATCGGCTGCGGCCGTGATCCGCGGCAGCTCCGGCTGCTCGCCGAGCGGACCGGGCTGCACGTGATCGCGGCGACCGGCTTCCACCGCGACGCCCACTACCCGACCGGGCACTGGGTCCACGTCGAGCCCGAGGAGGACCTGGTCGAGCTGCTGGTCACCGACCTCACCACCGGGATGGACGCGCGCGACTGGCAGGGGCCGCGTCCGCAGCCCTCCCAGGTCAGGGCCGGGATCATCAAGCTCGGCGCCTCCTATCACCGGGTGTCGCCCTCGGAGCGGCGCCGTCTCGCCGCCGGCGCCGCCGCGGCGCTGCGCACCGGCGCGCCAGTGGCGGTCCACTGCGAACAGGGGACCATGGCCCACGAGCTCCTCGACCTGCTGGCCGGCCACGGCGTGGCAGCGCGGCGGGTGGCACTGGCCCACCTCGACCGCAACCCCGATCCGGGCCTGCACGCCGAGCTCGCCGAGCGCGGCGCGTTCGTGATGTACGACGGCGCCGGCAAGGTGAAGTACCACCCGGACTCGCTGCTGATCGAGCTGGTCGCGGGCATGGCGGAGGCGGGGCACGCCGGCAGCGTGCTGCTCGGCGGCGATCTCGGCAGGCGCAGCGAGCTGCGCGCCTACGGCGGCGGGCCGGGCATGGCGCACCTGTTCGCGGTGCTGGTCCCGCGCCTGCGCAAGGCCCTCGGCGCCGACCTGGTCGCCCAACTGGTCCTCGCCAACCCGAGCCGCCTGCTCGCGACCGAGCCGCCGGCAGGTCCGGCGGTCGACCCGGCGCCGCCGCCGGAGCGGGAGCATGGCTGACACCTACGACGTGGTGGTGGTCGGCGCCGGCTCGGCGGGCGCGACCGCCGCCATCGCCGCCGCCCGCACCGGCGCGCGCACCCTGCTGGTCGACCGCATGGGGTTCCTCGGCGGCATCTCCACCGCCGTGCTCGACACCTTCTACGCCTTCTACACCCCAGGGGAGGTACCGAAGCGGGTGGTGGGCGGCATCGCCTGGGAGGTCGCCGGCCGGCTCACCGCGGAGGGCGCGGCCTTCGAGCGGCCCAACACCTACGGCGCTGGGACCGGCATCACCTACGACCCCGAGGTGCTCAAGCGCCTGTGGGAGACGCTGGTCCTGGACGCGGGCGCCGAGGTGCTGCTGCACACCTGGGTGACCGGCGTCGAGCTGGACGCCGACCGCCGGGTGTGCGCCCTCGGCCTGTTCAACAAGGGCGGCGCGGGCCGGGCCGAGGCGGCGGTCGTGGTGGACACCTCCGGCGACGCCGACGTGGCCGCCTGGGCCGGGGTGCCCTTCGACGACCCGGCCGCGAGCGGGCAGATCCAGTCGCTGTCAACCGTCTTCCGGCTGGCCGGCGTCGACGTCGAGCGGGCCGAGGCGTTCGGCAAGCGCGCCCTCTGGGCCCGCATGCGCGAGGCGAGCGAGTCCGGGGCCTACCGGCTGCCCCGCATCGAGGGGAGCTGGCACCGCACCCCCCAGGACGGCGTGGTCATGGCGCTGATGACCAGGGTGCCGCGGGTGGACGCCACCGACCCGCGGCAGCTCACCAAGGCGGAGATCGAGGGTCGCAGGCAGGCGTCGGAGTATGCGCGCTTCCTGCGCGAGCAGGTCCCCGGCTTCGAGCGGGCGGTGATGGTCTCCACCAGCCCGGCGATCGGCGTCCGCGAGAGCCGGCGGGTGCACGGCCGCTACCGGCTCGAGGCCGGCGACGTCCTCGCCGGCCGCCGCTTCGACGACGAAATCGCGCTCTGCGGCGCGCCGATCGAGGACCACCACGCCGGTGCCGACACCCGCTGGCGCTACGTGCCCGACGGCGGCGTCTATGGCATCCCCTACCGCTGCCTGCTGCCCCTCCGGGTCGAGGGCCTGCTGGTGGCCGGGCGCTGCTTCTCTGCCTCCCACGACGCGCACGCCAGCGCCCGGTCGATGGGCACCTGCATGAGCATGGGCCAGGCGGCTGGCACGGCCGCGGCCCTCGCCGCCGCCGACGGCACCGTGCCCGGCGGCTTGGACGCCGGTCGCCTCCGCGCCCACCTGGCGGAACAGGGGGTGCTCCTCGACCCGGTACCGGCGGGCGGCGGGGGAGCGCGCTGACCCGGTACCGGCCCGGCGCTCAGCCACCGTCGCGCAGGAGGTCGCCGATGGTGGCGACGCCCCGCGCGATGGCGCCTTCGCGGAGGTTCCCGAAGCCGAGCACCAGCCTCGGCGGGCTGGTCGACCCGTCCAGGCGGTAGCGGCTCATGCCGTAGAGGCCGACCGAGCGGGCCCTGGCCGCGGCGACGACCGCCGGCTCCGACAGCCCGTCGGGCAGGTGGGCGACCGCGTGGAACCCGGCGGCGAGCCCGTGCAGCTCGACCTGGGGTGCCTGCCGCGCCAGCGCGTCGGCGAGCGCTTCACGGCGACGGGCGTAGCTGGCGCGCATGCGGCGGAGGTGCCGGTCGTAGCGGCCGGACTGGATCAGCGAGGCGAGCGCGAGCTGGTCGAGCGCGGGTGAGCCGCGGTCGGCGCGCTCCTTCCCGCCGGCGATCGCGTCGGTGAGCCCGGGCGGGCAGATGATCCAGCCGAGCCGGATCGAGGGGGCGAGCGCCTTGCTGGCCGAGCCGACCAGGGCCACCCGCTCCGGCGCCAGGCCCTGCAAGGCCCCGACCGGTTCGCGGTCGTAGCGGAACTCGGCGTCGTAGTCGTCCTCGATGATGGTCGCGACGCGGTGGTTCGCCCAGGCGACCAGCGCCTGCCGCCGGTGCGGGGCCAGGACCACCCCGGTGGGGGCCTGGTGGGCGGGAGTGAGGATCACCGCGCGGGCGTCGCCGGCGGCGAGCGCCGCCACGTCGACGCCGGCGTGGTCGACGCGGACGGGGACGGCCCGCATCCCCGCCCGGCCCGCGGTGGCGAGGTAGTCCACGTCGCCTGGGTCCTCGATGGCCACCCGCTGGACGCCGCTCGACGCCAGCGCCGCCAGGACGAGGTTCACCCCTTGGGCGAAGCCGGTGCAGATCACCAGGTGCTCCGGGTCGGCGACGGCGCCGCGGACCCGGCGCAGGTAGGCGGCGAGCACCTCCCTGAGCGCCGGGCTGCCGCGCGGGTCGCCGTAGTCGAACGCCTCCGCCGGCGCCTGCCGGGCGGCGTCGCGCAGCGCCCAGAGCCAGTCGCTCCTCGGGAAGCTCGACAGGTCGGGCACCCCGGGACGGAAGTCGACCGCCAGGCGCGGCGCGGGCGCGGCTCGCGCCAGGGGCGCCGGGGGCGCGTACGCGCCCGCCGCCACCCGGGTGGCCGAGCCGCCGCGCGAGGTCAGGAAGCCCTCTGCCTGCAGCTGCTGGTAGCAGTCCAGCACCAGCCCACGGGAGACGCCGAGCTCGGCGGCGAGCATCCGCGAGGAGGGCAGCCGCTCGCCGGCCACCAGCCGGCCCGACCTGATCGCCTCGCGGAGCTCCCGCACCAGCTGGAAGCCGAGCGGTTCGGGCAGGGTCCGGTCGAGCCGCAGCAGCAGCTCGGGTCCCAGACCGGCCCACTCGATCGACACAGAATTGGATCTTATCAGTGAGCCGGCTGGCACCTAGGTTGGGCGCGCGCGACCGGACATCACCAGCATGAGGAGGACCGATGCAAGCCCCCAACCCCGCGATCCGCGGCTTCTCCGGGCAGCTCCTGCTCCCCGACGAGGACGGCTACGACCAGGCGCGGCAGGTCTGGAACGCGATGGTCGACCGCCGGCCGGCGATGATCGCCCGCTGCGCCAGCCCGGCCGATGTCGCCGCCGCGGTGCGCCATGCCCGTGCCCACGGCCTGGAACTGGGGGTCCGCTGCGGCGGCCACAGCGTCCTGGGCGTCTCGGTGCCGGAGGGTGGGCTGATGGCCGACCTGTCGCTGATGGGCGCGGTCCGGGTGGATCCCGACCGGCGGCGTGCCTGGGTGCAGGGCGGGGCGCTGCTGGGTGCGCTGGACCGGGCGGCGCAGTCCTGCGGGCTGGCGACCACCGGCGGCAACGTCTCCCACACCTGTGTCGGCGGGCTGACCCTGGGCGGCGGGATGGGCTGGCTGGCCCGCAGGTTCGGGCTTGCCTGCGACAATGTCGTCCGGTTCGAGCTGGTCGATGCCGGCGGCGAGGTTCTGCATGCGAGTGCTTCGCAGCATCCG
>DATLQA010000008.1:0-23951 GCA_035535495.1 Actinomycetota bacterium
CGAGTCGGGCAGCGGCAAGTCCACCGTGGGGCGCTGCGTCACCCGGCTGCTCGAGCCGACCGGCGGCACCGTCCGGCTCCATGGCAGGGACATCACCCACCTGTCCCAACGCCAGCTCCGGCCGCTCCGCCGGGAGATGCACATCGTCTTCCAGGACCCGTCCTCGTCCCTGAACCCGCGCATGACCGTCGGGGAGATCGTCGGGGAGCCGCTCCGCCGCCACCGCCTGGCCAGCGGTGCGGCGCTCGCCCGCCGCGTCGCCGAGCTGCTCGGCGAGGTCGGCCTGCGGCCGGAGCTCGACCGCCGCTACCCCCACGAGCTCTCCGGCGGGCAGCGCCAGCGGGTCGGCCTGGCCAGGGCGCTGTCGGTCGAGCCATCGCTGCTGGTCGCCGACGAGCCGACCTCGGCCCTGGACGTGTCGGTCCAGGCGGCGATCCTCAACCTGCTCACCGAGGTGCAGCAGCGGCGCCGCTTCGCCTGCCTGTTCATCACCCACGACCTGGCCGTGGTCCAGCTGGTCGCCAGCCGGGTGGCGGTCATGTACCTCGGCACCCTGGCCGAGGTCGCGCCGCGGGAGGAGCTGTTCCGCGCCCCCAAGCACCCCTACACCCAGGCGCTGCTCTCGGCCGCGCCCGTGCCCGACCCGGCCGCCCAGCGCTGGCGGCAGCGGGTGGTGCTCACCGGTGACCTGCCGAGCCCGCTCAACCCGCCGGCTGGCTGCCGCTTCCATACCCGCTGCCCGCTGGCGGACGAGCGCAGCCGCACCGAGGTCCCCGAGCTCCGCGACGTGACCGGCGCCGGCCACCTGGTCGCCTGCCACCAGGTCGGCGAGGACGGCACCGCCCCGGACGTGCTCCAGGCCGCCCGGCGCGGGGCCGGGGCGTAGCCGGCCCACGCGGCGGGGCGGTGCCGCGTGCGCCTGGTCACCGCGTAGTTGATCGCCCACAGCACCAGGCCGCCGATGTGCTCCGCCGGCGGAACGGACCGGCCTCGCCACCGGTCCCGCTTGCAGGCACGTATACCCAGGCAACAACGGCAACCACGCCGACCCAGACACGCATCCTCGCGTGGGGCCACCGGCGGCGGGTCCTAACGCTCGGCGGCGAACTGCCGAAGAGACCGTATGCACGTCAGTACGCCACTGGGGGGCCGGGCGGCCCGCTGGGCAAGGGGAGTGCTCCCCTACGGGCAGCTGCTCGCGCCCGAGGAGTGGGAACGGCGCCACCGCGGCATCGTGGTGGTGCTGTGGCTCCACGTGCTCGGGCTCGCCCTGTTCGGGATGAGCCGCCGCCTCGGGCTGGTGCACTGCACCGTCGAGGCCGTCCCGATCGCGGCGTTCGCGCTGGTGGCCGGCCAGTCCTCGGGCAACCGGCGCCTGCGGGCGTCGGCCGCGGTGCTGGGGCTGGTGACCGCCTCGGCGGTGCTGGTGCACCTGTCAGGAGGGACCGTCGAGGCGCACTTCCACTTCTTCGTGGTTGTCGGGATCATCACCCTGTACCAGGACTGGCTGGCGTTCGGCCTGGCGCTCGTCTACGTCGTGCTGCACCACGGGTTGGTGGGGTTCTTGTGGCCGACCAGCGTGTTCAACCATCAGGCGGCGTGGCACAACCCCTGGAAGTGGGCCGTGATCCACGGCCTGTTCGTGCTCGCGGCCAGCGTCGCCCACATCGTCAACTGGCGGCTGAGCGAGCAGCAGGCCATCGAGATCAGCCGGCTGGTGAGCCGGCTTGAGGGCCTGGCCAGGACGGACGCGCTCACCGGCATCCCCAACCGCCGGGTGTGGGACGAGGAGCTCCCGCGCGAGCTGGAGCGCGCCAGGCGCTCGGGCAGCCAGGTCTGCGTCGCCATGCTCGACCTTGACCACTTCAAGGACTACAACGACCGCTACGGCCACCTGGCGGGGGACCAGATGCTGAAGGAGGCGGTCGCCGCCTGGTCGGCCCAGGTGCGCTCCACCGACCTGCTGGCCCGCTACGGCGGCGAGGAGTTCAGCGTGCTGCTCCCCTCGTGCCCGTTGCGGGACGCGGCCCAGGTGGTCGACCGCCTGCGGCTGTCCACCCCGCCCGCGATGACCTGCTCGGTGGGCCTGGCCGTTTGGGACTTCCGGGAGAGCGCGCTCGAGCTGATCGGCCGCGCCGACCAGGCCCTCTACACCGCCAAGGCGGAGGGCCGCAACTGCTGCGTCACCGCCTGACCGGCGGCGCGGCGGCCCCCATGCCCGCTACGATCGCCGCCCGGTGGGGCGCCAGCGGATCGGCAGGTGCTTGACGCCGTTCTGGAAGTTGGACCGCAGCCGGTCCGGCTCGCCGGCCTGCTCCACCTCGCCGAGCCGGTCGAGGACCGCGCCGAACAGCGCCCGCATCTGCTCGCGGGCGAGGTGCGCGCCGAGGCAGAAGTGGGGCCCGTGGCCGAAGGCCAGGTGGTCGTTCGGGCGCCTGCCGGCGTCGAAGCGGTCGGGGTCGCCGAAGGCGTCGCCGTCGCGGTTGCCGGAGGAGAACCAGACCACCACCTTCTCCCCGGCCCGGATGGGGACCCCGCCGACCTCGGTGTCGGCGGCGGCGGTGCGGCGGAAGTGCATCACCGGCGTCCACCAGCGCAGCATCTCCTCGACCGCGCTGGGCAGCAGGGCGCGGTCCTGGCGCAGCCGGCGGTACTCGCCCGGGTACGCCAGCAGCGCCAGCATGCCGCCAGGCAGCCCGTTGCGCAGGGTCTCGTTGCCCGCCACCGAGAACAGCCAGAACAGGTTCTCGAACTCCTCCACGCCGACCCGCCCACCGCCGTCGTCGACCTGCTGCATCAGCACGGACATGACGTCGTCGCCGGGGTGGCGCCGCTTGTAGGCGCCGAGTTCGTGGGCGTAGGCGTACAGGTCGGGCATGCCGGCGCGGGTGCGCGGGTCGGGCATGCGGCCGCCCGGTCCCGGCCGCGGGCGGACCGCCACCGCACGCCGCGCCAGCTCGGTGGCACCTACGGCGTCGAACGCCGCGCTGACGGCGTACTCGGTGTCCTGGTAGCCGATCACCCGGTTGCTCCAGTCGAACAGCAGCCAGCGGTCGGACTCCGGGACGCCGAAGACGTCGGCCAGGGTGAGCAGCGGCAGGTCCGCGGCGATCTCGGTGGCGAAGTCGGCCTCGCCGCGCTCGGCCACGGCGTCGACCAGGTCGTCGGCCCGCCGCCTGATCCGGTCGACCAGCCGGGCCACCACCCGTGGCGTGAACGCCTTGCCGAGCAGCCCGCGCAGGCGCGAGTGCTCGGGTGGGTCGAGGTTGAGCATCATGCGGCGGACGTAGCGGAGGTCGGCGGGGGTGGCCGGGTCGCGGATCTGGGTGGCGCCCAGGTGGGAGGAGAAGACCTTCGGAGCCCGGAGCACCTGGCGGATGTCGGCGTAGCGCAGCACCGTCCAGAACCCCGGGCCTGCTGGCCACTGGCCGACCGGCGGCTCGTCGATCCACACCACCGGCTGGTCGCGGCGGAGCCGCGCCAGCGCCTCGTAGGGCACGCCGCGCAGGTAGGTGTCGGGGCTGTAGACGAGCTCGGTGTCCGAGACGGTCACGGCTGGAGTCCTGTCGACGGGGAGGCATGGCGGCTGGGGCGCCGCCCGGCGCGCACCCGCCGCTCCGATAGTGCCCGGTGCCCGGCGCAACCTCCAGCCGGCGCTTGCGCGGCCCCCGCCGTGGTGGTCGATGATCTGCGGCGGCATGCAGCGCGTCGAGCCATCGGAGGTGCTCCGCTGACGACGGCCAGGACGGTGGACCGGTGAGCCGCCGCGAGCTCGGCGCGGGCCTGTGGGCTGAGGACGGCGGCCGCGACCGGGACGCGCCGACCCTGGTGCTGCTGCACGGGCTGGGCGCGACCGGCGAGGTCTGGGCCGGGCTGCGCGGCCCGCTCGACCGGCGCTGGCCGGGCCGCTGGCTGGTCCCCGACCTGCGCGGGCACGGCCGCTCCAGCCACGCGGCCGCCTACTCCTTCGGGCAGCACGCGGCCGACGTCGCCGCTCTGCTCCGGCCTGGCGAGCGGGTGGTGGTGCTCGGCCATTCCATGGGCGGGGTGGTGGGCATCGCCCTGGCGAGCGGGTGGTTCGGGGTCGGGGTGGCCGGCGTGGTCGGGATCGGCGTCAAGGTCTCCTGGACCGATGCGGAGCTGGCCCGCGCGGCCGACCTGGCCCACCGGCCCGTCCGCCGGTTCGAGCACCGCGACGAGGCCGCCGCGCGGTTCCTCCGGGTCGCCGGCCTGGAGGGCCTGGCCGCGCCAGACAGCGAGCTGGTGGCCAGCGGCCTGGCCTCCGGCGACCAGGGCTGGCGCCTGGCGGCCGACCCGGCGACCGCCGGCGTCGGCGCGCCCGACATGGCCGGCCTGCTCGCCGCCGCCCGCGCGCCGGTCCGGCTGGCCCGCGGCGAGTCGGACGGCCTGGTGACCCTTGCCGAGCTGCGCCGCCTCGACCCCGGCGCCGTCGAGCTGACCGGCCTCGGCCACAACGCCCACGTCGAGGCCCCAGAACAGGTCCTAGAACTGGCCGAGCAGCTGCTCGACGCTTGACCCTGGAGTGGTGCGTTCGCCGGCTGCGTGAAGGACCGGTGCCCGTGCGAAGATGGCTGGCATGACCGAGAACGATCCCGCGGCGAAGCCGGTCGAGGCGACGATCGCCCCGTGGCTGTCGGTGACCGACGGGCCGAGGGCGGTCGCCTACTACCAGGCGGCGTTCGGCGCGGTGGAGCGCTACCGGCTGGAAGGCGACGACGGTCGGGTCGTGGTCGCGCAGCTGGCGATCGGCCCGGCCGACTTCTGGGTGCAGGAGGACATCGACGACAGTCCCGGAGCGGGCGGCGGGCCGATCCGGTTGATCCTGACGGTCGAAGACCCGGATGCGGTGTTCCGGCAGGCCGTCGTCGCGGGCGCGACCGAGATCGCACCGGTCGCCGACGAGCACGGGTGGCATGTCGGGCGCCTTGCCGATCCGTTCGGGCACCACTGGGAGGTCGGCCGGCCGCTGACGGACGCTCCGGGCTGAGCATCGGCCAGGGGATCGCCTCAGGCCGGGTGGTGGCCGCCGTCGGCGTAGCTGACCAGGTCGGCCACGGTGAAGCTGCCGGGGACGGTGCCGAGGAACGGCGTCCAGATGGGATCGACCGAGAGGAACGACTCGGGGTCCGCGTCGATCAGGCCGAGCAGGACCTCGGCGACGATCGTCGCGCCGACCGGGCCGAGGTGACGGCCTTCGCCGACGCTCTCGGCCTCGGCCAGGACGTAGAACCACAGCGGCGCGGCCATGCCCGCCAGGCGGAGCGCGCCGTCGTCCAGCGGGGTCTCGCCGATGGCGCGGGCGACGGCCTGACCGGACGGCAGGCCGAGGCGCTTGCCGCGGACCAGGTTGCGCCAGGCCAGCGAGCGGTTCGGCACCGCGGCGGAGCCGGCCTCAGCGGGCAGCCTGGCCAGCGGCCGGCTCAGGTGCGTGTCGATCGCGCGGGCCGGCTGCGCGGCCGGGCCGAAGAAGCGCGCCCAGTCGACCACCAGCCCCTCGGGCAGGGCCCGGAAGCCGCCCAGGTGGGTCGGGGAGGCGGCGTCCAGGTCGGGGTGGGCGATCAGCACCGGCAGGAGCCCGGTGGCGTCGTTCAGCTGGTAGGACGGCCGCACCAGGCTGTGGCCGAAGCGGTAGGCCGCTGCCGAGAACTCCACCGGCACGAACACCTCGCCGCCCTGGCCCAGCCAGCGTCGCCGCGGGTCGAAGCGGCGCACCTCGGGACCGCCGGTCGACCCGTCGAGGCCGAGCCAACGTCGGACCAGGCCCGCGGGGACCACCTTCGGCAGGAAGTCCTCGACCACCAGCCACTGGTAGTGCCAGCGGACGATCCTCCTGGCCTCCTCGAACAGCTCCTCGCGGGCACCCGACCAGTGGGCGGCGTGCGCGCCACCCGCCAGCGCCCGCGCCAGCCGGTTGTGGAACTTCAGGAAGGCGAGGTGGAGTTGGGCGACGACCGTGTTCTCGTCGTTGCGTGGGTCGCCGACCAGCGCCCGCTGCCTGGCGTTGCGGGGCAGGTCCTCGGCCGCGAAGCCCGGCCCGAACTGGGCGCGGCTGTCGCCCACCAGCAGCAGCGCGCCCCGCGGCTCCACCAGCAGGTCGTACAGGAAGGGCTGGTCGCGCGGGCCGCTGCCGTAGACGGCGTCGAGGTCGAGCCGTGGCGTGCGGAGATCCTCCAGCCGCTCGGGGTCCTCCGGCCGGCGCAGGCTCGGGGTCGGGTCGAAGGTGACGTCGTGGTCGACGAACTGCCCGAAGTAGGTGTAGCCGGCGGGCAGGTCGGGGTGGTCCCCGCCGAGGCCGTCGACCATCCGGGCGGCCAGCCGCTCGAGCAGCCCGTCGTCCGGCTCGTAGGGGCGGAGGTTGGGGAACATGCGCCCAAACCGCCCGCGGCCGGCGGGCACGCGGGCGGGCGCCCCGAGGCCCCTCGGCTCCAGGACGCCGTGCCGCTCTCCGGGCCGCTGGTACGACTGGCCGCTCAGCTCGCGCCCGCCCCCTTCGGGTACGGCTGCTCCCACCAGGGCACGCCGCTCGGCGGGCGGAACAGCCAGGCGTCGGTCACCCTGGTGAGGAACTCCACGCTCTCCCGGCCCGGCTCGAAGCGCTCGAAGCTGATCGCCACCCATGCGTCAGGGTCGAGCTCGCGGCGCCAGGCCAGCTCGAACTCCCCGTAGAAGTGGGCGCCCATGCGCTGCCCGGACGGGGGCTGGTCGTACGGGGCGGAGATGAAGCCGGTCGGGTAGTGGCCACCCTCGGGCGCGTAGTCGATCTGGCGGGCCCACTGGAAGGCGAGCACCACCTGCTGGTCGAGCACGACCGTCTCGAGCGCGGGGGTACCGAGCGGGGTGACGTCGTCGGTGAACCGGACGCCCCGCTTCCAGGAGTCGGCCTCGGCCTCGTCGGCGAACAGCGGCCGGCCGTCCAGATCACGGACTGGCTCGTACCAGCGGCGGCCGTCGACCCGCTCGGGCGGGGGCGAGGCGGCCTGCAGGGACTGGGGCCGGTTGGGCAGAGGATAGGAGGGTGGTGTGGCGTCCTGGGGCAGATGGGACACGAGGCGCAGGCGGACGCCGTCCCGCGCGGCTACGAGGACCTCGATCCCGAGATGGCTGGTGCTCTGGAAGCTCATGTGTGCTCCAAACGCCGAGAACGGTAGGCAAGCAGTCAGGGAGCCACCTGAGTTCCTTGGCCCGGGCTCCTAATCGAGTTCGCGCTGCTCGTCTGGTGCGATACGGTATCTGGTGCCCTACCAGGGCACCATTGGGAAGAAATGCCGACAACCCGCGGTGCTGCGTCGAGGTGCGCGATGGCGTTCCGGCCGTACGTCCCCGACTACGCTCTCCGGCTGCTTGCCGGCCGCGGCGAAGAGCCGCCGCCGTTCGCCAGGCGGGTGGACACGGCCGTCCTGTTCGCCGACATCGCCGGCTTCACTCCGATGAGCGCCTCGCTGGCGGCGGCCGGCCCGTACGGCGCGGAGGAGCTGAGCGACCTCCTCAACGCCGTGTTCGACCGGGTCACCGGCCTGGTCGGCTCCTACGGCGGCACCGTGGCCAAGTTCGCCGGCGACGCGGTCACCGCCGTGTTCCCGGCCCGGCCCGGCGCGCAGGCCACCGCCGCGCGCCGGGCGGTCCAGTGCGCGCTCGACCTGCAGGCCGCCATGACCGAGTTCCGTGCGGTGGCCACCACCGCCGGGGCGTTCGCGCTGGCCATGCGGGCGGGCGTCGGCGCCGGCGGGGCGCTGCTGGCGGTGGTCGGCGACCCGGCCGTCCAGCTCGAGCACCTGGTGGCCGGCGAGGCTGTGGACCGCGCCGCCGCGGCCAGCCGTGTCGCCGGCCGCGGCGAGGTCGCCGTCGACCCCGCGCTGGCAGCAGCCTCCGACCTCGGCGTCGAGCTCGGCGAGCGCCGTGGCGGCGGCGCGGCCGTGGTCGCCCGGCTGGCGCGCCGGCCACGGCGGCCGTCCCCGCCCGCCGCCGCGGCCCTGCCCGACGACGAGTTCCTGGCGGCCTTCCTGCACCCGGCCATCGCCGAGCGCGTCCGCCGCGGCCAGGGCGGCCTGGTCAACGAGCACCGCACCGTCACGGTGGCGTTCGTCGGCTTCCCCAACCTGCTCTCCGGCGGGCCGGAGCGCCCACCGGCGACCCGGCGGCGGGCCACCGCCGGCCGCCCCGTCCGGGTCCCGCCAGCACTCGAGCGGCTGCAGGAGTACGTGGCCGCCGCGGGGGTGGCGGTCCGGCGCTGGGGCGGCCATCTCCGCCAGGTCGACCTTGGCGACAAGGGCGGCGTGCTGGTGCTGGCGTTCGGCGCCCCGCTCCGGCACGAGGACCACGAGGAGCGGGCCGTGCGCTGCTGCCTGGAGCTGCTCGAGCTGCCAGGCGGGCCGTTCCGGGCCGGTGTCACCACCGGGGTGGTGTGGTGCGGCGAGGTCGGCTCGGACGCCCGTAGGGAATACGCCGTGGTCGGCGACTCGGTCAACCTGGCGGCGCGCCTGATGGAGGAGGCCGAGTCCGGGCAGCTGCTGCTCGACCACCCGACCTGGGAGCGCGCCAGCGGTGCCGCGGTCGGCCACCGCCTGCGGCCGGTCACCGTCAGGGGCAGGAGCGGGACCGTGACGGTCTGGGCGGTGGAGGAGGTCCGTGACCGCGCCGACCCGCCCGGACGGTCGGACGCGCCCGGGCTGGTCGGCCGGCGCGCCGAGCTGGCCGCCAGCCAGGCGGCGGTGCGGCGCCTCGCCGCCGGCGACGGCGGCGTCCTCGGCCTCGGCGGCGAACCAGGCATCGGCAAGTCGCGCCTTGCCAACGAGGCCGTCGCCCTCGCCGGCGACCTCGGCGTCGAGACCTTGGCCGGCGCCTGCCGCTCGCTCGGGACGGCCGCCAGCTACCTGGTGTGGCGGCCGATCTGGCAGGGCCTGCTCGGGCTCGACCCCAGCCGGCCGATCTCCGAGCAGCAGGTGGTGCTCGGCGAGCGCCTCGGCCAGCGGGCCCCGCTGCTCGCCCCGGTCGTCAACCTGCCGCTGCCCGACACCGAGCTGACCGCGCTGCTCGACCCGTCCATCCGTGCCGAGCTGCTCCGGTCGCTCCTGCTCGACCTGCTGCGCGAGCGGGCCGCGGCGGCACCGCTCCTGCTCGTGCTGGAAGACCTCCACTGGATCGACACCCCCTCCCGCCGGCTGCTCGCCTTCCTCGCCCGCAACCTCACCGACCTGCCGGTGCTGCTGCTGCTCACCGCCCGGCCGGTCGACGGTGGCCCGGACCCGTTCGAGCCGGTCGCCCGGCTGCCGCATTTCACCGGCGTGACCCTGGAGGAGCTGCCCCCGGCCGAGGCAGCCGAGCTCGCCTCCCAGCGCATGGGCCAGCTCTACGGCGCCGGGCGCGAGCCGCCGGCCGGGGCGCTCGACCGCGTGGTCGCCCGGGCGGGCGGCAACCCCTTCTACCTGGAGGAACTGGTCAGCCTGATCCACTCCCGGAGCGGCGAGCGCGCCGGTGACGACCTGCCCGACAGCGTCCAGCGGGTGGTGATGGCCCGCATCGACCAGCTCGCCGAGCCGGAGAAGGCGGTGGTGAAGGTCGCCAGCGTCCTCGGCCGCCGCTTCCGGGCCGGCTGGATCGCCGGCTCCTACCCGGCCATCGGGCCGGCCGAGGAGGTCACCGGGCACCTCGAGCGGCTCGAAGCGCTCGGCCTCACCGCCAGCCAGGAAGCCGGTCCCGAACCCGAGTACGCCTTCCGTCACGCGATCACCCAGGAGGTGGCGTACGAGAGCCTCACCCTGCGCACCCGCGAGGCTCTGCACGAGGGCGTCAGCGCCTACATCGAGGAGGCCTACGCCGACCGCCTACCCCAGTTCGTCGAGCGGCTCGCCTACCACTACGGCCGCACCCGCCGGACCGACAAGCAGCGCGTCTGGTTCCGGGCGGCGGCCGACGCGGCCCGTGCCGCCTTCGCCAACGAGGCGGCGGTCGACTACTACCAGCGCCTGCTCGACCTGGTGCCCGAGCCAGAGGCCGGGCCGGTCCTGCTCGACCTGGGCAGCGTCTGGCACCTGGTAGGCCGCTGGGCCGAGGCGGAGGAGACCTACCGCCGCGCCATGTCGATCGCGGAGGCGGCCGGCGACCGCTCCCTGCTCGCCGCCAGCCACCGCGAACTCGGCAACCTGTTCATGTACACGCAGTCCTACGCCGAGGCGATCGACTGGCTCACCCTCGCCAGCGAGGAGTTCCAGCTGCTCGATGACCCGGCCGGCCTGGCCCGCACGCTCGACCGGCTCGCCTACGCGCTGATCCAGCAGGGCTCCTACAAGGACGCGGCCGAGGTGGCCCAGCGCCACCTGGTGATCGCCGAGGACGCCGGCGACCCGGCCGCGGTCAGCGCCGCGCTGGACCACATCGGCCTGGTCTGCGCCTATACCGGCGACCAGGCGGGGGCGCTGGAGTACCTCGGCCGCTCGCTGGAGATGGCCGGCGCCGCCGGGGACCGACGCGGCGTCATCGACGCCGCCAACAACCTCGGCGGCTTCTACGCCACCAGCGGCGACCACGTCAACGCGCTCGCGTGCTTCCAGCGGGCGCTGGCGTCGGCGCAGGAGATCGGCTACCGCCAGCCGGCGGCGGTGGTGGTCGGGAACATCGGCGAGCTGTACTACCTCCGCGGCGAGTATGGCCGGGCTACCCGCTGCTTCGCCCACGCCCTGCGGATCGCGGTCGAGCTGGGCGACTCGACCAGCGTGGCCAACCGGGTGGCCAGCCTGGCCGCGACCGCGGCCGCCCAGGGGGACGCCGCCACCGCCGAGCGCCGCTACGCCCGGGCCATCGAGCTCGCCCGCGAGCTCGAAGCCCCCCACTTCCTGTGCCAGTGGCTCTACGACCTCGCCGAGCTGCTGGCCGCGGCCGGCCGGCGCCGGGAGGCCGAGCCGCTCGACACCGAAGCCCAGGCGGTGGCCGCGCGCCACAGCGAGCGGGGCACCGAGCTGCGCGCCCGGCTGCTCGCCACCCGCCTCCGGGTCGAGGAGGGGCGGCTCGCGCCCGAGGAGGCCGCGCTGGAGCTCCTGCCCCAGCAGCGCGCCTGGACCAGGCCGAGTCCGGAGCGCGCCGCCATCCTGGCCGAGATGGCGCGGCTCGGCCCGGCATGGGACCGGGAGCGGGCCGCCGCCGCGGCCCTCTACCTCGACCTCTACCAGCGCGCCCCGAACGTGCAGTACCGGCACGCGTACCAGCAGCTCACCGGCACCGAGCTGCCACCCGGCCCGCCGCTGCCGCCGCCGCCGGCGGGGGTCGGCCCCGGCGGCGACGTGGAGGAGCTGCTCGCCCAGGTCGAGCAGCTCACCGGCACCCGGCCGCTGGCGGCGGCGTCATGACCGGCCGGACGGCGTCGCTCAGGACGGGGTGACGTAGGCGGCGGACAGGCCGCCGTCCACCAGGAAGCTGCTGGCGGTCACGTAGGCGGCGTCGTCGGAGGCGAGGAAGCAGGCGGCCGCGGCGATCTCCTCGGCCTCGGCGAACCGGCCCATCGGCAGGTGGACCAGGCGCCGCTCGGCCTGCTCCGGGTCGGCGGCGAACAGCTCCTGGAGCAGGGGCGTGTTCACCGGGCCGGGGCAGAGCGCGTTGACCCGGACGCCGCGGCGGGCGAACTCGACGCCCAGCTCGCGCGAGAGGGCCAGCACCCCACCCTTGGACGCGGTGTAGGAGATCTGGGAGGTGGCCGCGCCCATCACCGCCACGAACGAGGCGGTGTTGACCACCGATCCGCCGCCGCGCTCCAGCAGGTGCGGGATGCCGTGCTTGCAGCAGAGGAAGACCGACCGGAGGTTGACGTCCTGCACCCGCTGCCAGGCCTCGACGCTGGTGTCCAGCACCGAGACGTCGTCGGGCGGGCTGATGCCGGCGTTGTTGAACAGCACGTCGATGCCGCCGAAGTGCTCGGCCGCGCGGGCGTACATCCGCGCCACGTCCTCCTCGGAGGTCACGTCGGCGTGCACGTACAGGGCGTCGAGCTCGGCCGCGACCTGCTCGCCGGCCTCGTCGGCGAGGTCGACGACGCAGACCCTGGCGCCCTCGGCGGCGAAGCGCCGCGCGCTGGCGCGGCCGATGCCGCTGGCCGCCCCGGTGATGACCGCGACCTTGCCCTGCAGGCGTGGTGCGATGGCGATCAGCCTCCCTTGTTCAAACGCTCGGTGGCCTCCGTCGTCGCTGGCGCTCCTTCGTCGCTCCTCAGTCCAGCCGGCGCGCGGCTCCGGCCACCTGGCTGTAGACAAATCTATGTGGCGATGAACACGTTCTTGAGCTCGGTGTAGTGGTCGAGGGCGTGGGGACCGAGCTCGCGGCCGAGGCCGGACTGCTTGAAGCCGCCGAACGGCGTCTGCACCCGCACCGAGGTGTTCGAGTTGACCGAGAGCGTGCCGGTCTCGACCGCCCTGGCGACCCGCATGGCACGGCCGACGTCGCTGGTCCACACCGACCCGGACAGGCCGTAGACGGTGGCGTTGGCAAGGCGGACCGCCTCGGCCTCGTCGGCGAACGGGAGCACCACCGCGACCGGCCCGAAGATCTCCTCGGTTACCGTCCGGTCGCCGGGGTCGACCGGGGCGAGCACCGTCGGCGGGTACCAGTAGCCCGGCCCCACCGGCGCCGAGCCGCGGATCGCCACCGGCGCGCCGTCGGGCACGTAGGCGGCGACCGAGTCGCGCTGGCCGGCCGAGATCAGCGGCCCCATCTGGGTGCGCTCGTCGGCGGGGTCGCCGACGGCGAAGCCGGTCACGGCCGGTTCCAGCAGCGCCAGGAAGTCGTCGAGCGCGGCCCGCTCCACCAGGATGCGGGAGCGGGCGCAGCAGTCCTGGCCGGCGTTGCCGAACACCGCCGCCGGGGCGGCGGCCGCCGCGGCCGCCAGGTCGGCGTCGGCGAACACCAGGTTGGCCGACTTGCCGCCGAGCTCCAGGGTGACCCGCTTGATGGTCCCGGCGGCGCCGCGCATCACCGACCGCCCGACCTCGGTCGAGCCGGTGAAGGCGATCTTGGCGACCCGGGGATGCTCGATCAGGCGCTGGCCGATCACCCGGCCGGGGCCTGGCAGGACGTTGACGACGCCGTCCGGGATCCCCGCCTCGGCGGCGAGGCGGGCGAAGGCGAGCGCCGACAGCGGGGTCAGCTCGGCCGGCTTGAGCACCACCGTGTTGCCGGCCGCCAGCGCCGGCGCCAGCTTCCAGGACGCGATCACCAGCGGGAAGTTCCACGGCACGATCAGGCCGACCACCCCGAGCGGCTCGCGGAAGGTGAGGTTCACCCCGCCCGCGACCGGGATGGTCTCGCCGAGTAGCCGCTCGGGCGCGCCCGCGTAGTAGGTGAAGGTCTCCACCACCATGGCCATCTCGGCACGGGCGTCAGCGATCGGCTTGCCGGTGTTGCGCATCTCCAGCTGGGCGAGCGTCTCCCGCTCGGCGTCGAGCCGCTCGGCCAGGCGGCGCAGCAGGCGCGCCCGGTCGGCGGGCGCGACCGCGCGCCAGCGTTCGTACGCGGCGGCGGCGCGTTCCACCGCCCGGTCGGTGTCCTCGGCCGTGGCCGCCGGGAGCCGCTCGATCACCGCCTCGCTGGCGGGGTCGCGGACCTCGATGGTGGCGGCGCCGGTCACATGCGCTCGAATCCGCGGAACCGCTCCCAGTCGGTCACGACCGCGTCGAACGCGTCCAGCTCGACCGTTGCCATGTTGCTGTAGTGCTCCACCACCTCGGAACCGAACGCCTGGTTGGCGACCTCGCTGCCGGCGAAGGCGTCGCGCGCCTCGCGCAGGGTCCTTGGCACGTGCGGCTTGTCGGACTCGTAGGCGTTGCCGGTGAACTCCGGTTCCAATGTCAGACCCTTGTCGACGCCGTGCAGGCCGGCGGCGATGATCGCGGCGAGCGCGAGGTAGGGGTTGACGTCCCCGCCTGGCACCCGGTTCTCGAGCCGGAGCGAGTGGCCGTGGCCGACCACCCGCAGGGAGCAGGTGCGGTTGTCGTGGCCCCAGGCGACCGCCGTCGGCGCGAAGCTCCCGAGCGCGAAGCGCTTGTAGGAGTTGATGTTCGGCGCCAGGAACAGGGTCAGCTCCCGCAGGCAGGCGAGCTGACCGGCGAGGAACTGGCCCATCAGCTCAGAGTAGCCGTGCCCCGCCCCGGCCCCGTCGCCGTGGGACCCGTCGCCGTGGCCCGCGCTCGCCATCACCGCCTCGCCCTCGCTCGACCGCAGGCTGAAGTGGATGTGGCAGGAGTTGCCTTCGCGCTCGTTGAACTTCGACATGAAGGTGAGGCTGTAGCCCTCCTGGGCGGCGATCTCCTTGGCGCCGTTCTTGTAGATGGCGTGCCCGTCCGCCGTGGCCAGCGCGTCCGCGTAGCGGAAGGCGATCTCGTGCTGGCCGTCGTTGCACTCCCCCTTGGCCGACTCGACCCGCAGGCCGGCACCGGCCATGCCGTTGCGGATGCGCCGCAGCAGCGGCTCGATCCGGGCCGTGCCGAGCAGGGAGTAGTCCACGTTGTAGGTGTTCGCCGGCACCAGGTCCCGGTAGGCCTTGTGCCAGGCCTCCTCGTAGGTGTCGCGGAACACGATGAACTCGAGCTCGGTGCCTGCCAGTGCCTGCCAGCCCCGCTCCGCCACCCGGTCGAGCTGGCGGCGGAGGATGTGCCGTGGCGAGGCGAGCACCGGGCTGCCGTCCTCCCACTCGAGGTCGCACATGACCAGCGCGGTGCCCTCGTTCCAGGGGATGCGGCGCAGGGTGGTGAGGTCGGGGTGGAAGACGAAGTCGCCGTAGCCCCGGTCCCACGAGCTCATCGCGTAGCCGCCGACGGTGTTCATGTCCACGTCGACGGCGAGCAGGTAGTTGCAGCCCTCGGCGTGGTGCTCGACCACCTCGTCGAGGAAGTGGGTCGCCGCCAGCCGCTTGCCCTGCAGGCGCCCCTGCATGTCGACGATCGCCAGCAGGACGGTGTCGATCCGGCCGGCCCGCACCTCCTCGCGCAGCTCGTCCAGGGTGAGCAGGCCCGGTGTCCGGGCACCGTCCATCACCGGTGTGCTCACGTCGCTTCTCCCCTTTCCGGTCGCGGGGTGGCCAGCTTGCGCTCGTCGCGGTCCCGGATCCTCCCGCCGCCTGCCGCAGGTTCCTGGCCGGTCTGGGCCACTCCGTATCGCCCCCTTCTCCCCCCGCGTCCACCGCACGTGCTCCTCACCGACCAGCCACCTCACGGTCGGCGCACGGCACTGGGCGCCTGGAGTGCAGCCCCAGCTAGCTGGGATCTTGTTGCCAGCAATCCAGCCTGTCAACGGTCGGCTCCCGTTCCAGGGGGACCGGTGCGGGCCTGGCGCGCCGCGGCTGGACCTGGCCCGCATACTTGCAGGGACACCAGGTCGAGGGGGCACGACGCATGGGCAAGCCGAGGTTCTACCTGGTCGACGACGACCCGCGCAGACTGGAGGCGTTCACCGGCGAGCTGCGCCACCGCTACGGCCGCGACTACCAGGTCGAGGGTGTCGGCTCGCCGGCGGCGGCACTGGAAGCGCTGGCAGGGCTCGACGCCGGCAGCGAGGTCGCCCTGGTGATCGCGGCGACGCACATGGCGGAGATGGACGGCGTCGAGCTGCTGATCGGCGTCCACGAGCTGCGCCCGGCCGCCAAGCGCGTGCTGCTGCTCGGCAGGGGCGAGTGGGCCACGGCCCACCCGGCCGTCCGGGCGATGACCCTCGGCCAGATCGACTACTACCTGTTCCACCCGTGGGGCGAGGTCGAGCGATGGCTCCACCTCCCGGTCACCCAGATCCTGGCCGACTGGGCCGCCGCGCGGGCGCCGGCCAGCGAGCAGATCCAGATCGTCGACCAGCGCTGGGCGACCCGCGCCCACGAGCTCCGCGACCTGTTCAGCCGCATCGCCCTGCCGCACGGGTTCTACCCGGCGGACTCCGCGGATGGGAGAGCCCTGCTCGACCGTGCCGGCCAGGACGGCGCCACCCTGCCCGTGCTGCTGTACCGCGGCGGCCTGGTGCTGGTCGACCCGAGCGACGCCGAGGTCGCCGAGTCGCTCGGGTTCCGCAGCCGCGCCAGGACCGGCGCCTACGACGTCGCCGTGGTCGGCGGCGGCCCCGCCGGGCTCGCGGCCGGGGTGTACGCGGCCTCCGAGGGGCTGCGCACCTTGGTGGTGGAGCCGACCGTCTTCGGCGGCCAGGCCGGTACCAGCTCGCTGATCCGCAACTACCTCGGCTTCCCCCACGGGATCAGCGGCGACGACCTCGCCAACCGGGCCATGGAGCAGGCGTGGCTGTTCGGCGCGGACTTCGTCCTCGCCCAGCGGGCCACCGGCCTGGTCCCCGGCGATCACGACCACCTCCTGCGGCTCTCCGACGGCAGCGAGGTCACCGCCAGGACGGTGATCCTCGCCACCGGGGTGGCGTGGCGGCGGCTGGGCGTGCCCAGCCTGGAAGCGCTCCGCGGCGGCGGCGTCTTCTACGGCGCGGCCGCCAGCGAAGCCAGGGCGGTCGAAGGCGAGCAGGTCTTCGTGGTCGGCGCCGGGAACTCGGCCGGGCAGGCCGCCGTCCACCTGGCCAGGTGGGCAGCGTCCGTCACCGTCCTGGCCCGCGGCGACCACCTCGGCGCCACCATGTCCGACTACCTGGTCAAGGAGCTGGAAGCGATCCCGAACATCGGCGTCCGCCTCCATACCGAGGCGGTCGGCGGCCAGGGCCGGAACCGCCTCGAGGCACTGACCCTGCGGGACAACGCCAGCGGCGCCACCGAGACCGTGCCCGCCGCCGCCCTGTTCGTCCTGATCGGCGCCGAGCCCCGCACCGACTGGCTGCCCGACGCCGTCCAGCGTGACCCCCGGGGCTACGTCCTCACCGGCCACGACCTGCTCCGCGACAGCACGCCGCCGCCGGGATGGCCGCTCGCCCGCCCGCCCCTGTTGATGGAGACCAGCGTCCCGGGCGTGTTCGCCGTCGGCGACGTCCGCCATCGCTCGGTCAAGCGGGTCGCCTCGGCGGTCGGCGCGGGCGCGATCGCCGTCCAGCTGGTCCACGCCTACCTCGCCGAGCGGCGGGCCTGACCCGATCACCACCCGTGTCGCGCCGGGACGGCAGAATGGCCGGCATGCTGCTCAGCGAGATCGCCGCCACCTCCGAGGCGGTGGCGTCCACCCCCGCCAGGCTCGCCAAGGTGGCCAGCCTGGCCGACTGCCTGCGCCGTCTCGACCCTGACGAGGTCGGGATCGCGGTCGCGTTCCTCTCCGGCGAGCTGCGCCAGCGCCAGATCGGCGTCGGCTGGGCCGCGCTGCGCGACCCGCCGCCGCCCGCCGCCATCCCGTCGCTCACCCTGCGCGAGGTCGACGCCGTCTTCGAGCAGGTGGGCGGCCAGACCGGCCCCGGCTCCCAGGGCGAGCGCCGCCGCCTGCTCGCCGGCCTGCTCGGCCGCGCCACCACCACCGAGCAGCGCTTCCTGGTCGCCCTGCTCGGCGGCGAGCTGCGCCAGGGCGCCCTCGACGGGATCATGGCCGACGCGGTCGCCCGCGCCGCCGAGGTGCCAGGCACCCAGGTGCGCCGCGCCCTGATGCTCCGCGGCGCGCTCGGCGCCGTCGCCGAGGCCGCGCTCCGCGGCGGCGTGGCGGGGCTCGGCGCCTTCCGCCTCGAGGTCGGGCAGCCGCTGAAGCCGATGCTGGCCCAGACCGCCACCAGCATCGATGCCGCCTTGGAGCGCATCGGACCCGCCGCCGTCGAATGGAAGCTGGACGGTGTCCGGGTCCAGGTCCACCGGCACGGGACCGAGGTGCGGGTGTTCACCCGCACCCTGGACGACATCACCAGCCGCGTGCCCGAGGTCGCCGAGGCGCTCGCGGCCGTTCCCGGCGGCTCGCTGGTGCTCGACGGCGAGCTGATCGCCCTGCGCTCGGATGGCCGGCCGCAGCCGTTCCAGGTCACCGCCGGCCGGGTCGGCAGCAAGCTCGACGTGGCCACCGCGCGGCAGGCGGTGCCGCTGTCGCTGTTCCTGTTCGACGCGCTCCACCTCGACGGCGAGGACCTGGTCGACCGGCCGGCCGCGGAGCGGCACGCGACGCTCGCCGCGGCCGTCCCGGCGGGGCTGCTGATGCCGAGGCTGGTCACCGACGACCCCAAGGCGGCGGCCGCGTTCCTCGCCGCCACGTTGGAGCGGGGCCACGAAGGGGTGGTGGTGAAGTCCCTGGACGCGCCCTACGAGGCCGGCCGCCGCGGCGCCGGCTGGCTGAAGGTCAAGCCGAGGCACACCCTCGACCTGGTGGTGCTGGCGGTCGAGTGGGGCCACGGGCGCCGGCAGGGGTGGCTGTCCAACCTCCACCTTGGCGCGCGCGACCCGGAGACCGGCGGCTGGGTGATGCTCGGCAAGACCTTCAAGGGCCTCACCGACGCGATGCTGACCTGGCAGACGGAGCGGCTGCTGGAGCTGGAGGAGCGGCGCGACCGCTACACCGTGTACGTCCGCCCGGAGCTGGTGGTCGAGGTCGCCTTCGACGGCGTGCAGGCCAGCCCCCGCTACCCGGGCGGCCTGGCGCTGCGGTTCGCCCGCGTGCTGCGCCACCGGCCCGACAAGCGCGCCGAGGAGGCCGACACGGTCCAGACCGTGCGCGCCATCCACGCCGGCGCGCCACCGGGACCGGCCCGTCCCTGACCTTGGCGCGATCAGGCCAGCCGGTCGCGCAGCGCGCGGACGGTGACGGCTTCGAGCAGGCGGCGCTTGAGGTCGGCGAACAGCTCCACCAGCGCCTGGCCGAGGGGGTCGCCGGGCTCGTCGAGCCCGGGGCCGTCGTAGCGCCACAGCGTCCCAGGGGTCTCGTCCGGCTGGTCGGCCGCGACCAGCAGCAGCTCGGGCAGGTCGTCGAGGGGCATGCCGAGCCAGGCGGCGAGGTGGTCGCCCTCCATCGCCCAGCCGACCGAGGCGGCGCCGACGATCACCGGCCGGCCGCCGTCGCCGGCCACCCGCAGCACCGCGTCGGCCCAGACCACCTCGCCGCCGACCCGGCGGCTGACCCGCAGGTCGCGCAGCTCGGCAATCGCCTGGGTCAGCGACCACAGCGCCAGCGCGGCGCGCCGCTCGACGACCTCCTCGGCGGCGAGCAGGCGGAGCCGCCTGGAGCGCAGCGCCTCGGGCAGGGCGGCCGCGCCGTCCATGCCCGACGCGCCGGCGAGCGCCTCGGCCACGTCGTACAGGCCCGTCCCGGGCAGCTCGCCGCGGACCACCGCGAGCAGGGCCGCCTCCAGGTCGTCAAGCGGCGCCAGCTGGCTCAGCACCAGCCGGCCGCGCCCCTCCTCGGCCATACCGCCTCCCTTTCCAGGTTCTCGTTGCCACCGTCGTGCCCAGCGAGGGCCGGCGTCAATGCCCGGCGGCGAACCGGTGCGTCAGCATATGTTGACGTCCGCCGGTCGTCAGCTTATGCTGACAAGATGCACGACACCGGCACCGACGAGTCGACCCGGGCGCTGGCCGACGGAGCGGCGAGCAGCGACCCGCGCGTCGGGTTGCGCGCGGTGGCCGCGCTCCGCCGCCTGGTCGAGCGCCTGGAGGCGCTGCAGGTGGACAACGCCCGCGCGCTGGGATGGTCCTGGCAGGAGATCGCCGCCGGGCTCGGGGTGACCAAGCAGACCGTGCACCGCAAGCACGCGCGCCGCGGGGCGAGGTGAGCATGTACGAGCGCATGACGATCCAGGCGAGGCAGGTCGCCCGCCTCGCCGCGGGGCCCGAGGGGATCGAGGCCGACCGCGACGTCCTGGCGGCCATCGGGATCGACCTCGACGAGGTCAGGGCGCGGGCCAGCCGCCCGCGGAGCGGAAGGTGACCGGCTCCACCTACGCGATCTGGGGGTGGGGCGAGGCGGACGCCGAGCCGCGCCAGGACGAGCTGGAAGCGCTCGGCCCGAACGTCGAGACGCTGCTCGGGTTCCCGGCCCAGCCACCGGAGCGGCCCGCGCCGCTGGCGCCGCTGCCGGTGCCGCGGGTGTCGCCGCCGACGGCGCTGGAGGGGATCGCGTCGGCCGACCCGCCCGACCGGGCCCGCCACGGCCTCGGCCGCTCCTACCGCGACCTGGTGCGCGGCCTGCGCGGCCAGGTCGACCACCCACCGGACCTGGTGCTCCGCCCCCGTGACGAGCCCGAGGTCGCCGCGGTGCTCGACTGGGCGGCCGGCGCCGGCGTGGCGGTGGTGCCGTTCGGCGGCGGCACCAGCGTGGTCGGCGGGGTCGAGCCGGCCGTCGGCGACGGCTTCGCCGGCGCCGTCTCGCTCGACCTCGGCCACCTCGGCGGCGTGGTCGAGGTCGACCCGGTCGCCCGCGCCGCCCGCGTCCGCGCCGGCACGCTCGGGCCACGGCTCGAGGAGGCGCTGGGGGAGCACGGCCTCAGCCTCCGCTTCTACCCGCAGTCGTTCGAGCGCTCGACCGTTGGCGGCTGGCTGGCGACCCGCGCGGCCGGGCATTTCTCCACCCGCGCCACCCACATCGACGACCTGGTCGAATCGGTGCGGATGCTCACCCCTGCCGGCCTGTACTCCTCGCGCCGGCTGCCCGGCTCCGGCGCCGGTCCGAGCCCGGACCGGCTCGCCCTCGGCAGCGAGGGCGCCCTTGGGGTGATCACCGAGGCGTGGCTGCGGGTGCAGCCGCGCCCGGCCGCCAGGGCCTCGGCGACGGTGGCGTTCGGCTCCTTCGCCGCCGGCGCGGCCGCGGTCCGCGGCCTGGTCCAGGCCGGCCTCGCCCCGGCCACGTGCCGCCTGGTGGACGCGGCCGAGGCGACCATGACCGGTACGCTGGCCGGCGGCGACGCCGCCCTGGTGCTCGGCTTCGAGTCGCTCGGCTTCCCGGTCGAGCGGGAGCTGGCCGGGGCGGTGGAGCTCTGCGCCGACGCGGGCGGCCGGCCACTCGGCGACGGCGCGGGCGGCGCCTGGCGGGCCAGCTTCGTCCGCGCGCCCCACCTGCGCGACCGGCTGGTCCTCCTCGGCGTGCTGGCCGAGACGTTCGAGACCGCGGTCACCTGGGACCGGCTCGACGCCCTGGTCGACGCGGTCCGCGAGGCGGTCTGCGACGCGCTGGCCCGCATCTGCGGCGGCGGGACGGTCACCTGCCGGCTCACCCACGTCTACCCCGACGGCGCGGCGCCGTACTTCACCGTGCTCGCCCCCGCCCGCCGGGGCGGCGAGCTGGCCCAGTGGGCCGAGATCAAGGCGGCCGCGGCCGAAGCCGTGCTGGCCGGCGGCGGCACCATCACCCACCACCACGCCGTCGGCCGCGACCACCGCCCCTGGTACGACCGCCAGCGCCCCGAGCCGTTCGCCAGGGCGCTCCGCGCCGCCAAGACCGCCCTCGACCCCGCCGGCGTCCTCAACCCCGGCGTGCTCCTCGGCCCCTGAGCCCTCCCGCCCGGCGAGGTGCGGCGACGCCAAGTGCTGCCGAATGGAAGTTCGTGGGTACGGCCAGCCGGTGTTTCATCAGTGAGTTCACCAAGTGACCAGCCGCGCCGTGGGTTGGTCCGGGCCGCCGGGCAGGTGGTACAACCGGCGGCGCCGGCACGAGGTGACCACGAGGATCGAGGAGGCACCGCTGGTGAGCCGCCGGACGTTGCTGCTGGCCCTGGCGGTGGCGCTGCTGCCGTTCCCGGCGGTGCCGCGGGAGGCCGGATGGCGACCGGCACCCGCCGGGCTGGCGGCCGCGCCGGGGACCGGTCCGTGCGGCCAGGAACCCTGGTCGATCGGCGCGCCGGGCCAGCCGGCGAACGCGGCGGGGGAGCGGGCGACCAGGCCGAGCATCGCCGCCTTCTGCCGCCTCGGCGCCTGGGTGGACCACTACGACCTGTGGCTGTGGCTCGACCCGGCCACGGCCACCCGCGAACTCGCCGGCCACCGGGTCGGCACCTTGTACCTGCAGACCGGCCGCTTCTCGGACGGCACCGACATCATCCAGATCCAGCGGATCGGGCAGTGGGTGGAGGCCGCCCACGCCGCCGGACTTCGGGTGGTCGGCTGGTACCTGCCCGGCTACGGCCGCTGGCTCGAGCGCGACGTGCGCCGCACGCTCGCGGCGGTGGGGTTCCAGAGCCCAGGCGGGCAGCGCTTCGACGCGGTCGCGGTCGACATCGAGTACCGCGCGGCCACCCCGAACGTGGCGACGTTCAACCGCGGCGTCGCCGCCCACCTGGAGCGCGTCCGCCGGGAGGTCGGGCCCGACTACCCGCTGGGGGCGATCGTGCCCGCACCCCGCGGCATGGCGCTGTACGCCGACAAGTGGACCGGCTTCCCGTGGGGGAGCATCGCCCGCGACGCCGACGTGGTGCAGACCATGGGCTACTGGTCCTACCGGGGGAGCTGCCGGGCCCAGCCTGCCCACTGCGCCTACCCGTACACGGCCGCGAACCTGGCCGACGCCGCCCGGCTCACCGGCCTGCCGGTGCACGCGATCGGCGGCGTCGCCGACGCGGTCAGCCTCGCCGATGTCGGCGACTTCGCCCGCGCCGCCCGCGACGCGCGTGCGGTCGGCGCCAGCCTGTACGACTATGCCACCACCGTGCCGAGCTTCTGGCCGAGCCTGGAGCCGCTCGACCAGCTCGGCGGCTGACCCCGCCGGCCTCCGCGCCGTCCAGCGTCCGGCGGCATGGAACCTAAAGACCGATAACCGGATTACATTCCAGACAACAGGCCAGGCTCACCGTGGTCCTCTCCGCGACACCCAGCCTAGACAGGCACAGGCAGGGTCCAAGGTCGCGCGGCGGCGCCCGGGGAGGTGGGGCCTGCCCAGGCGCCGCCGCGTGCTCGAAGGTCGTCTGGCTCAGCTGGTCGGACCGGACCGGCGCCGGAAGAACAGCAGTCCGACGCCGCCGAGGAGCAGCGCGACCAGGCCCGCGCCGAGCAGCAGCGGGATGAACGAGCCGTCGGAGGAATCGGCGGGCGTCACCGGCGGCGCGGCCGCCGGAATGGCTGCCTCGTTGGCGGCGGCGGAGTTCCCCTGCTTGCGCACGCCAAGCGCGGCCAGCGTCTCGGTCAGGGAGGCCGGCGTGTGGTACCAGCCACCCTTGGTCTGCATGTTGTCCATGAAGTGCTGCCCCGCCGCGGTGAAGCTCACCGGTCCGGCGACCGCGAAGGGGTAGAGCTCCTGCCGCACCGCGTCCTCGCCGCCGGCCGGCGACGGGATGGTGTAGGTGACCAGGTAGCGCGCGCCGAGGTCGCCGCTGGGCCGGGCGGCGTCGAGCTGCTGCCCGCCGTCCTCGTACATGGCCGCGTACGCGCCGGTCTGCTCGGCCAGCCGGGCCAGCAGGTCGCCGCTGCCTGACTCGCCGTTGCCGCCGATGGTGACCGGTCCAGGCAGGCCGCCCCCGCCGAGCGTGGCCTTGGAGGCCCCCTTGGCCTGTGCCGTCGCCGGCAGGACGAGCAGTGCCACCGCGGCCAGCGTCACGAGCACCAGGATCCGTCGGGTCACGTCGATCTCCTTCCTCCGACCTCCGAACATCCAGGTTCACCCGCTCCTACACCGGCCGGGGCCGGCTGGTTCCCGATCTCGAGCGGCGGGTCAGCCGGCGGCGCGCAGGTACTCGGTGAACCAGGCGGCGGCCAGGTGGGCGACCTGCTCGAGCGCGCCCGGCTCCTCGAACAGGTGGGTCGCGCCGTCGATCACCTCGAGGCGGGCCGGCGCGGTCAGGTGGGTCAGGGCCTCGCGGTTGAGGTCGAGCACGACCTGGTCCCGGCCGCCGACCACCAGCAGGGTCGGTGCCCGCACCTGGCCGAGACGGTCGCCGGCCAGGTCGGGCCGGCCGCCACGGGAGACGACCGCGGCCAGCGCCTTGGGGCGCTCGGCCGCGGCGACCAGGGCCGCTCCCGCCCCGGTGCTCGCCCCGAACGCACCGACCGGCAGGCCGGCGGTCGCCGGCTCGGCGACCAGCAGGTCGGTCGCGGCGACCAGGCGACCGGCCAGCATGGCCACGTCGAAGCGGAGCTC
>DATLQA010000009.1:0-32526 GCA_035535495.1 Actinomycetota bacterium
GGCGGCCACCGTGCTCAGGACGGGCTCGGCCAGACCGCGGGCGTACACCAGCGTCCCTGGCGCGAACGGGCCGTAGCGGCGGAGCAGTTCCAGGTGGGTGGGCTCGCGCAGGTCGAGCCGGAGCGAGCCGCCCCGGTCACCGCGCCGGTGCCAGCGGCCCGTCTCGGCCTGGGCGCTCACCAGCCGGGCGACCTCGACGGCGGCCTGCTGCACGTCGCGCGGGAGCCCGGCCAGGCTGGCCGTCCAGCTGGCGTCGGGCGCGTTCACGCTGGCATGGGAGAGCGCGGGCCCGAGCTGCTCCAGCGCCACGAACCAGAGCGCCCTGGTGCCTTCCTGGCCGAGGTGGGCGGCCAGGTGGTAGCTGGCCCGGCCCTGGACCTCGGCGATCTCGCCGTGGACCGCCCGGTCGGCGTCGCGGGGCGGAGCGGCGGTGGGCGCCCCGTGGGCATGGGCGTGGGGCCCGCCGGCCGCGGCCGCCTCGGCCAGGGCGGGGCCGTCCGCCCGTACCAGCGCGGCGGCCAGGAGGGTGGTGAGGGGCACCGCGGCGATCAGCCCGATCGAGCCGCACAGGCTCCGCACGATCTCGACCGCCACCACCTCCGAGGTGATCACGGTGCCGAGCGGCTGCCGGATGGTGAAGAACAGGACCAGGAGCGGCAGCGCGGCGCCGGCGTAGGCGAGGAAGATGGTGTTGACGGTGGCGGCGACGTGGTCGCGGCCGACGCGGAGGGCGGAGCGCACCAGCTCGGCGGCGCGCATCGCCGGGTTGGCGTTGGAGAGCTCGAACACCAGCGAGGCCTGCGACACGGTCACGTCGTCGAGCACGCCGAGGCCGCCGACGATCACCCCGGCCAGCAACAGCCCTCGCATCGAGACACCGCCAAGCTCGAAGTTGGCGTTCTGCGCCTCCTCGCTGGCCAGGCCGGTGAGGGAGGTCAGCTCGACGAAGACCGCGGAGATGGCGGCGGTCAGCCCGAGCGCGAGCGCGGTGCCCGCCACCGCCGCCGTGGTCTTCGGCCCGGGCCCGTGCGACAGGTACAGCGCCGCCAGCATGATCGCCATCGCGCCGACCAGGGCGACCGGGACCGGGCTGCGGCCGGCCAGGATGGCCGGGACGATGAAGCCGACGATCACCCCGGCCGAGAGGCCGAGCGCCACCAGGGAGCGCACCCCCTGCCAGCGGCCGAAGGCCACCACCACGACCACGAACAGCGCCGTCAGGAAGAGCATGGACCGTCCGCGGCCGACGTCGCGGAGGGCGTAGGAGGCGGGCTGCCCCGGCTGCTCGAGCACGGCCAGCCGCACCGCCCGGCCGGTCCGTAGCAGATCGCCGGTCCAGTCGATGCCCCGCAGCCGCACCCGCTGGCCGTTGTCGGCGCGCCGGGCCTCCAGGTCCTTGCAGACGGCGTTGCCGGCGACCTGCTCGTCCGCCTGGCACGGGACGGTGACGGCGCTGGTCAGGGTGGCCTCGACCAGCCTGGTCGGGTCCTGCTGGCCGGCGTTGGGGGAGCGGCCGGGGGTCCGACTAGGCCAGAGCAGGACCGCGCCGGCCACCGTGCCGGCGGCGAGCAGCGCGACCAGCACCGAGAGGAGCCGGTACCCGGGCGGTGACGATCGCATGCTCACCACGTCTCGCGCTCGAAATCCTGGTCGACCACGGCACCGCCCGCAGGGGCGGGCGCCGCGGCAAAGCCTAACCTGAGCAGGCCGCGGCGGCGCCATCCGCCTCGGGACCAGGTCTGTCGCGGTTTACGTTACGTTTGAACCGATCGGGTAGGATTTTTCGAACCGGAGTCGGCCTGTGCTACCTTCCCCGATCAGTGTCCGAGGTCCCCTCCCCAGGCCTTGTGGACGCGTTTGGAGAACTTCCCTCGAGATCCGTTCCCCCAGACGGAGGAGAGTCTTGCCGCTACGCCGCCTGCTCGCGGCTGGGTTCGTGGCTCTTGCCGTGCTCGCCCTCAGCCCGGTCGCCCAAGCCGACCCGCTCGCTGACGCGAAGGCCCGCCAGCAGAAGCTCCAGGCCGAGCTCGACAAGGCCACCCGGGAACTGGCCGAGCTCGAGAACCGGAAGTTCTGGTCCGACAAGAGCCTGCAGGCCGCGCGCGGCCGGCTCGGTCGGGCTCGCCTCGACCTGGCAACCGCGGAGCAGGAGCTCTCCGGCCACCTCGCCGACCTCTACAAGGCCGGCGGGACCAGCCCGATCTCGAGCATCCTCGCCAGCGACTCCGACGTGGTCGACCGGGTCGAGTTCGAGGAGATCATGCTCGACCGCCAGGTGAACTCGCTCAAGGAAGCCAAGGTGGCGCGCGACTCCTACGAGCGCGCCACGCGCGACGTGCGCGTCGCCACCGCCCGCTCCCAGGAGCTGCAGCAGCGCACCAAGCTCACCGTCGCCCGCCTGAGCAGCGCGTTCCAGGCGGCCAAGCAGGTCCTCGACAAGCTACAGGGCTTCAACAAGACGCTGCTGTACCGCGGCCGCTTCTACTCCTGCCCGGTGTCGCCGCCGTACTCGTACATCGACTCCTGGGGCTTCGCCCGGTCCGGCGGCCGCAGCCACAAGGGCACCGACATCATGAACGCCTACGGCAACAAGATCCACGCCGTGGTGGACGGGAAGATCTCGCGCTTCTCCACCAGCTCGCTCGGTGGCATCACCCTGTACATGCAGGGCGTCGACGGGGACGAGTACTACTACGCCCACCTGTCCAGGTACGCCGCTGGCATCCATCCGGGCACCCCCGTCAAGGCGGGCGAGCTGATCGCGTACAACGGCTCCTCCGGCAACGCCAGCGCCACCGCGCCACACCTGCACTTCGAGTACCACCCGGGCGGCGGCGCCCCGGTCAACCCGTACTCGATCGTGGTGGCGCTCTGCTGACCAACTAGCTCCTCCGCACCGGGGCGCGGGGGCCGCCCGGGGGTCGTATGCTGAGCGGGATGGACGCTCGTCTGCGCTACCACCTGCCGCTGGCTGGCGCCGCGGTCGCCGGCGCCGCGGTGGCGCACACCCTGATCTACCTGATGACGGTGCCCGACACCAGGGCTCGCGCCGCGGTCCTGGCCGCGACCGGCCACGGCTACTGGTCGGTGGCGGTGGCCGCCGCCATCGTGCTCGGCCTGGTGGCCGCCGGGGCCACGGTCGCCCGCCACTTCCGGCACGGCGCCGGCACGGCCGCGCCCGCCGTGCCAGACCGGATCGACCGGCTCGGCCTCCGCCTGGCGCTGCTGCAGTCGGCCATCTTCGTGGTCCAGGAGGGGGTCGAGCGCCTGGCCGCCGGCGCCCCCGTCGGCGCCCTGGCGGTCACGCCCAACCTGCTGCTCACCGGCATCGCGGTCCAGGTCCTGGTCGCCCTCGGCGTGGCCGCGGTCCTGGCTGGGCTCGGCCGGGCGGCGGAGGCGGTCGGCCGAGCGCTGCGCGCCGCCGGCCCGACCAGCAGCGCCGTGCTCGTGCGCCGGCCCGCCGGGCCGGTCCGGGGCTCACGCCTGCTCGGCGGCCCGGCCGCCATCCGGGGGCCACCGGCACCGCGGCGCGGCTGACGCCGCCACCCGCGAGGTGGCCGGAGCCGCGCGCTGGCTGGACTGAGGAGCGCCGGAGGAGCCACAGGCGACGACGGCGCGACGAGAGAAGCCGGCGCACCGACCGGCGGAGGCCACCGAGCGGTTCTGTGGACACCCGCCGGGCACCGGCACACCGCCCGTCCGACCCACGCGGTCGTGTGTTGGCGAGGACAGGACGCGTGTCCGCCGGCATGACGACAGGAGACCTACATGAAGCGGATCCTCCGAGCGCTGGTCCTGACCGCCGGCCTGGCCGGCTTGGACGTCGGGGTGTTCGCCCTGACCCGCGGGCGGGCCTGAGGCCATGCGGCGCCCGGCCGTCGTCGCCGTGCTTGCCGGCCTGTGGCTGCTGGCCACGGGCGGGACCGCCGCTGCGCACGCGCTGTTGCGCGGCTCCGACCCGGCGAGCGGGGCATCGCTGGACCAGGCGCCACCGGCCGTGGCGATCACCCTCAGCGAGCCGCCCGACCCGAGGCTGTCCAGCATGCGCGTGCTCGACCAGTCGGGCCGCCCGGTCGAGGCCGGCAGGGCCGGGACGGTAGGAGGCCGGCCGCTGCAGCTGCGCGTGCCGCTCCGCATCGGCCTCCCCAACGGCGTCTACAGCGTGGTCTGGCGCGCGCTGTCGCGCACCGACGGCCACGTCACCACCGGCTCGTTCTCCTTCGGCGTCGGGGTCGACCCCGGCCTCCTCCAGAGCCCGCAGGCGAGCGCGGTGGCCTCGGCGCCGCCACCGAGCCCGCTCGGCGTCGCCGGCCGCTGGCTCTACTACTGGGGGCTCGCCCTGCTGGTCGGGGCGGCCGCGACCGGCCTGGTGGTGTTCGGCGGCAGCCTGCCCGGCCGGCCCCGCCCCCTGCTCGGTAGCGCGCTCGGTCTCGGGCTTGCCGGCCTGATCGCCATGGGCCTGGCCGAGTGGGTGTCGCTGGACGCCTCCCTCGGCAGCCTGGCCCGCTCCAGCGTGGGGCAGGGCCTGCTGCGCCAGACCGCCGCGCTGGCCGTCGCCGCGCTGGCGGTGGCCGGGTTCACGGCCCGTCCCCGCGCCCGCTGGTCGCTCCCCCTGGTCGGGCTGGCCGGAGCGGGCGCCATGCTGGTCCACGTCGGCACCGGTCACGCCGGCAGCGAATCGTCGCTGCGGTGGCTCAACCTGTTCACCCAGTGGGTCCACGTGGTCGCGGTCGGCGTCTGGGTCGGCGGCCTCGCCTGGCTGCTGATCGGCATCCGGGCAGGCGCCTCGCCGAGCGAGGTGGCCCCCTCTAGGGAGGTGGCCCGCAGCGCATCCAGCGGCGGAGGGCCACCGACCGTTTCCATGGAAATCAGGCGCTTCTCGGGCATGGCCGGCTGGACCGTGCTGGTGATCGTCGCGACCGGGATCTGGCGGGCGCTCGACGAGGTGGGCGGCTGGGGGCGGCTGCTCGACACCAGCTTCGGCCAGGTCCTCGACCTCAAGGTGCTGCTGTTCCTGGCGCTGGTGGCGCTCGGCGCGGTCAACCGCCGCCGGCTCGTACCGGCGCTGGCCGGAGGGCTCGGCAAGCTGGCCGCGCTGCGCCGCAACGTCCGGGCCGAGCTGGCCGTGGCCGCGCTGGTGCTCCTGGCCACCGGGCTGCTGACCGAGCTGCCGCCAGGCGGCACCGGTACGGCGCGGCCGGCCGCGCCACCGGCGGCGGAGGCATCCGGCAACGACTACGGCACGTCGGTCAGGGTGAAGCTGGTCGCCAGCCCAGGGGCGCCGGGTCCCAACAGCTTCCGCGCCACCGTGACCGACTACGACTCCGGCCACCCCTTCCCGGCCAGCCGGGTGCGGCTCGGCTTCTCCCTGCCGTCCCAGCCCGACCTCGGGGAGTCGACCCTCGACCTGACGAGGGGCGGCGACGGCGCCTGGAGCGGCCGCGGCGGCGAGCTGGTCGCGCAGGGCCGCTGGAGCGTGACCACCCTGGTGCAGGGTGGCGGCAGCGCGGTCACCGTGCCGCTGGAGCTCCAGACCCGCGCCCCGCCACAGCGGGTGCGGGTGTCCCAGGTTCCTGGCCAGCCGACCGTCTACACCATCGACCTGGCGGTGGGCGGCACGCTGCAGTCGTACGCCGACCCGGGCCGGGCAGGGCGGAACCAGATCCACTTCACCTTCTTCGGCGCTGACGGCAACGAGCATCCGGTCGGCAAGGCCGAGGCCACCGCCCGGCCGCCTTCGGGTCCCGAGGTCCGGTTGAAGCTGCTCCGCCTCGGAGCTGGCCACTTCGCGGCCAACACCGACCTGTGGTCGGGCCGCTGGGCGTTCGCGATCGATGCCCAGCTCCATGGCGAGATCGGTGCCAGCGCCCGGTTCGAGCAGGTCATCGGGAACTAGCGACGAGGAGGCGACACGACATGAGCACGCGCAGATCCCTGGCCGCCCCGCTGGTGGGCGTCCTGCTGCTCGCCGCCGGCCTGGCCGGCTGCGCCGCCGACAAGACCGCGGGGGCGTCGCCGACCTCCGACACCCTCGGCCCGCGCCCGAGCAGCCCGGCCAAGCTGGCGATCGTCTCGCCGCGCAACGGCGCCACCGTCCCTGCGGCAGGCGCCCCGCTCCGGGTGAGCCTGAGCAAGGCCAAGATCGTCAACCTCACCTCGCGCAACATCAAGCCCGACGAGGGCCACATCCACGTGCTGGTCGACGAGCGCCTGGTGGCGATGAACTACCAGCTCAAAGGGGAGCTGCCCAAGCTGGACGCTGGTACGCACGTGGTCAAGGTGGAGTTCGTCGCCGCCGACCACCTGCCGTTCGACCCGCGTGTCCTGGCCCAGGCGGCCTTCGTGGTGAAGTAACCCATCATGGAGCAGAGCGCCAGGGCTTCGGGCCGCGCGACCGGTCGCGCGGCTGCTCCGCTGCCCGCCGCCGCGCCGGCCGTGGTCGTGGCCGGGCTGGGCTTTCTGCTCCTCCGCCCCCAGGTGGCTGCCATGCCGCCGGGCCGGGCGCTGCTGGCCGCCGGCTACCTCGCCCTCGGCGTCGCCGCCGTGCGCGCCTCGGCGCCGGCGCGGCAGGCCGGAGCCGGCGGCCAGCCGCTGCCCTGGCCGCTGGTGCTCGGGCTGGGCGTGGCCGCGGTGGTCGCGGTGGCGGTGGCGATCCGGCCGGTCCCGGCCGGGCCCTCCGACGCGGTGGCGGTGCTCCTCACCCTGGCGGCCGCGGTCGCCGAGGAGGCCCTGTTCCGCCAGGCGCTGTACCGGTGGCTGGCGGCGCGCGGCGGAGCGGTCCTGGCCGTGGCCGGCGGCGCCGTGCTGTTCGCGCTCGTGCACGTCCCCTTCTATGGTATGGCGGCCTTCCCGGTCGACCTCGGGGCCGGGCTGCTGTTCGGCTGGCAGCGCTGGTCATCGGGCCGCTGGACCGTCCCTGCCGCGACCCACGCCGCGGCCAACCTTCTGGTGGTGATCCCATTCGGATGAGACGGGTCCGCTTGCTGGCGACCGTCCTGGTCGTCGTGATGGCACTGGCGTCATGCACCGGGCGCGACCGCCCGGTCAGGATCGGCGCCATCTACCCCCTGTCCGGTTCGCAGGCGGTCGGGGGCATCGAAGAGTTCCGCGGCGTCAAGGTCGCCGCCGACCTGGTCAACGCGGACGGCGGTGTCCACGGCCACCGGCTCGAGCTCGACCCCCTCGACGTGCCCGTGGCCGAGGCCGCCCCCGGCGCGGTCAAGGGCCTGGCCGCCGACGGCGTGAAGCTGTTCGTGGGCAGCTACGGCTCCACCATCTCCAGCCCGGCGGCCCAGGCCGCGGTCGGCCGTGGCCGGCTCTACTTGGAGACCGGCGCGGTCGGCAAGATGGCTGGCGCCGGCGGCGGCGAGCTGGTCTTCCGGGTCGCGCCGACCGGCGGGGTGCTCGGCAGGCAGGCGGTGGCGTTCATCGCCGACGAGTTCGCCCCCAAGCTGGGGCGCGCCGCGTCCTCGCTCCGCTTCGCGGTCGCCGCGGTCGACGACGCCTACGGCTCGGCCGTGGCCGATGGGGCAGTGGACGAGCTGCGCAAGCGCGACCTGCGGCTGGCCGGCTCGTTCACCTACGACCCTCGCGCCTACGACCGGGTCGACCTGGTGCGGCGCATCGCCGCGGTCAAACCTGACGTCCTGTTCGTGGTCGCCTACCTCGAGGACGGGGTGGCGCTGCGCCGCGAGACGGTGCGCCAGCACCTGCCCCTCCTGGCGAGCATCGGCACCTCCTCCAGCTACTGCATGCCGGAGTTCGGCGTCCAGCTCGGCCGGGACGCGGTCGGGCTGTTCGCCTCCGACAAGCCGGACACGCACGGGATCAACCCCAAGGGCCTGGCCGAACCGGCACGTGCCCTGCTGAGGCGAGCCGACGCCACCTACAAGGCCGCCTACGGCCACTCCATGAGCGCGCCCGCCCTGGCCGGCTTCTCCGGCGCGTGGGCGCTGTTCCATCACGTGCTGCCGGCGGCCGCCTCGATGGACCCCGAGGACGTGGCCGCGGCCGCCAGGGCCGTCCGCCTGGCGCGCGGCGGCCTGCCCAACGGCAGCGGGCTGGACTTCGCCGGGCCAGACGGCGCCGACCCTGGCGCCAACATGGCGGCGGCCAGCGTCATCTGGCAGTGGACCGCGGTCAACCGCCGCGAGGTGACCTGGCCGCCGCCGTTCGCCACCGCACCCCTCAACCCCATCCCCATCACCCAATGACTCCGACCCCGACCACCGGGCCGGCAGGCCGCGGCCGCACCGCCCGCTGGGCCGTCCTGACCGGCCTGCTGGTCGCCGCCGCCTACCTGGCCGGGGCGCTGGCCTCGGGCGGGCTCAGCCCGTGGGCGCGGCGGCCGCTGCTCGACGGCCTCGCCCCGCGCGCGCCCTACCGCTGGGTCAAGCCGCCGCCCGAGCTGGCGGCGAGCAACAAGACGCCGAGCAGCGGCCACTTCGAGGTCAAGCTGACCGCGGCCGGTTCCCAGGTGGGCGCGTTCTCGACCCAGGACACCCAGGTGACGCTGATCATGGGCGAGAACGCGTTCAAGCCAAGTTCCGGCCAGTCGGGCGTCGCGGTCGAGGTGGCCCCGGTCGACCCGGGCTCGCTCGGCGCGGCACCGGCGGACCTGCTGATCGCCGGCAACGCGTACCGCGTCGACGGGAGCTTCCTGCCGGCCAAGCGGAAGATCGAGCAGGTCGACGGCGAGCTCAGCATCGGGCTGGTGTATCCGCTGTTGGCCGCCGCGGTGGCCGACCCGGCCGGGCACGTGCTGCTGCACTCCCGCGACGGCCGCGCCTGGAAGCAGTTGCCGAGCGTCGACGTGCCCAGCACCCACCAGGTCAACGCGCAGCTCACCGAGCTCGGCTACGTGATGGTCGCGATCCCACCGGGCAGCGGCGCATCCGAGCCCCTGCTCGACCGCGTCCGGCGCCAGGCTCCCCTGGTGGCCTGTATCGTCCTGCTCCTGCTCGCGGTGGTCTTCTTCTTCCGCCGCCGCGGCGCCTACCAGCAGCTCGAAGCGGATGCGGACGGTGACGCCGGCGCCGAGGAGGGCGAGCCCCCACGAGGGGGCCGGAAGCGGTGAGCCGGCGCCCGGCCATGCGGCCGCGGCCGGGCCGGTGGCTGGCCGTCCGGCTGGGGCTGGCCCTGGTGGCCGCCGCCGCCCTCCCGGTCGTCCAGGCCGGGCCGGCGGCCGCCCACGGGGTCGGGGTCGGCCTGCGGCCGACCAACTACCGCACCGACGTCATCGGGATCATCCCGTCCGTGCCCGGCCTGGAGGTGCGCGTCCGGGAGGCGGGCGACAAGCTCGAGCTGCACAACTCGAGCGGCCGCGAAGTGCTGGTGCTCGGCTACAGCCAGGAGCCCTACCTGCGGGTTGGCCCCCAGGGCGTGTTCGAGAACCGGCGCTCCCCCACGAGCTGGGCGAACCGTTCGGTGTCACCGGTCGGGCAGGCACCGGACTCCTACGACCCGAACGCCCCGCCCGACTGGGACCGGATCAGCTCGGGGACCGTCGCGGTCTGGCCCGACCAGCGCAGCCACTGGGTCAACCCCTCCGACCCGCCCGAGGTGCGCCGCGCCCGCGGGCAGCGCCACCTGGTGGTACCCAGCTGGCGGGTCCCGCTCCGCCAGGGCGAGCGAACCCTCCTGATCGTCGGCACGGTCACCTGGGTCCCAGGGCCCTCACCCCTCCCGTGGGTGCTGGTCGCGGCGGTGCTGGTCGCCGCGGTGCTGGTCGCGGTCAGGACCCCAGGATGGCGGGTGGCGCTGATGATCGCGATCGGCCTGGCGGTGGTGGCCGACGTGCTCCACACGGCCGGCTCCTGGCTCGCGTCGACCGCGTCCGCGGCCACCAAGACCTACGGGATGAGCGTGTCGGTCGCGGCCTGGGTGGTCGGTGGGCTGACCATCGCCCGCCTGGTCGCCAGGCGCGACCAGGCGGCCCGGACCTACCTGCTGCTGGCGGCGGTGTTCCTGCTGCTGGCGGGCGCGGCCCTCGACCTGTCGGTGCTGGCCGACTCCCAGCTGCCTTCGACGCTCAGCCCGGTGCTGACGCGCGCTTCGGTCGCGGTCGTGCTCGGTCTCGGCACCGGGATGGTGGTGGTCGCGCTCCGCGGGTTCCCGAGCGAGCGGAAGCAAGCCAGTCAGCGGCCACGGTCGCGATCGCGATAGGCTCATCCGGCTCGCGGCGGACGGCCGGTTGATCCCGCGGGCGGCCGGTTCCCCCCGACGCGAACCAGGTGACAGGACGGTGAGCTTCACGTTCTCCGTGGCGACGGCGTCCCCCCCGCCGCTCGCCAGCATCGTTGGCCGCCTCGGCGGCGGCTTCCGCTTCGAGGAGCACCAGGTCGCCGACGGCGCCCAGCCCTGGCCGCCGATGTGCGTCCATCTCTACCGGCCTGGCGTCTCCACCCGGAGCGTGGAGCTCTGCCATGCGGGCGGGGCGGTGAAGGTCAGGCTGCTCGCCTGCTCGGCGCCGGAGGACTACGAGCTCGGTCTCCGCCTGGTGCGGGTGGTGGCCGAGCTGGCCGGCGCGCCGATCCGGCCAGAGGACGGGGACGAGATCGCCGCCCATGACCTGCACGACCGCTACGGCGCCGAGTGGATCGCCGGCCAGGTCTCCGCCGGCGCCGGCACGCTGGCAGCGCTCGCCCTGGAGCGCGGCCTGGTGACCATGCGCGGCCCGGTGCGCGACTTCCACGTCGGCAAGCGCCTGCTGGACGAGCTGCGGGACGGCTCGGCCCGGCGGTTCGCCGAGCGCCTGCTGGCCGCGTTCCGCCGCAGCCAGTACGTCGACCCGGAGCGCTACTACGAGGCCCATCCGATCGAGGTCGCCGCCGCCGACGGGACCCGCACCCTCGAGGTGGTGATGTGGGCGCCGAGCAGCATCGGCTACCTGTTCTCGCCGGTCGACTACGTGTTCCTGATGGCCAGGGAGCAGGACGGCGGCGACATGCTGGTGGTGACGTTCGACGCCGTGCCGGAGATCGCCGGTGACCGCTGCGCCTTCCTGGACGAGCGCCAGCTCCTGGTCGAGCCGGTCGGGGAGCAGGAGTGGTCGGAGCTGAGCGACCGAGCCGAGAAGTACCGCGTCGAGCTGCCCCACTGACCGGTCCGCGGTCGGCGCGGCCATCCGCGCGGGGTTCGTCCTCTCCTACCGCCACTCCGCCTTCCAGCCGGCCAGCTGGTCGAGCTCTGCCTTGCGGCCGTCCACCACCTGGCGGGCGAGCGCCTTGACCTCGCCCAGCGAGCCGTCGCGCAGCTCCTTGGAGGCCAACTCGATCACGCCGCGGTGGTGGCCGCTGAAGGCGTCGACGAAGGCCAGGTCGAAGCCTGCCCCCTTGAGCTGGTTCAGCTGGTTGAGCTGCTCGTCGCTGAGCAGGCCGGGTGGCAGCTGCGTCTCCGGGTCGAGACCGGCACCCGGCTCGACCGGCTTGCCCCAGCGGCCGAGCCAGCCCTGCACCTTGGTGATCTCCTCGCCCCTGCTGGTCAGCGTCTTCTCGGCAAGCGCGGTCAGCTCCGGCCGGGAGGTGTGCGAGGAGACCAGCTCGATCACCTCGGTGGCGTGGTCGTCGGCGAGCAGGAGGCCTTGCGCGAAGGCGACGTCGGCGTCGTTCAGCGGGCCGTTCCCGTCCTTGCCGCCGCCGCAGGCGGCCAGCAGCAACACCAACCCGACCAGCAACCGTCGCATCCACCGCCTCCATCACCCGGATGGATGCAGTGTATGGACGAGCACGGCGATCCAACCGAATCGTGACGGCACCGTTGCGCCGCTCCGAAGGATCAGAGCAGCTCGGGCCGGGTCCACTCCTTGCCGAGGACGTGGTGGTCGAGGAAGGCGAACACCGTCTCGTACCAGACACGGACGTTCTGCGGCTTGAGGATCCAGTGGTTCTCGTCGGGGAAGTACAGGAACTTGGCGTCCACCCCGCCCAGGCTGAGATCGGCCCACAGCCGCAACGCCTCGCCGATCGGCACGCGGTGGTCGTGCTCACCGTGGATCACCAGCATCGGGGTGCGGATGGCGGCGGCGTGCCGGTCGGGCGAGTGGGCCTCGTAGCGGGCGCGCTCCTTCTCGGGGTCGCCGAACTCCCGCTCCCACCAGGCGGCGAAGTCGGTGGTGCCGCGGAACTGGTCGAGCGACCAGATGCTGGCGTGGGTGACGATGCAGCGGAAGCGGCTGGTCTGGCCCGCCATCCAGTTGGCCATGTAGCCGCCGAAGGAGCCGCCCATGGCGGCCGTCCGGGTCTCGTCCACGTCCGGCCGCGCCACCGCCGCGTCCACCGCGGCGATCAGGTCGGTGAACGGCGGCCCGCCCCAGCGGCCCCTGCCCCGGTCGATGAACGCCTGGCCGTAGCCGGTGGACAGGGCCGGGTCGGGCAGCAGCACGGCGTAGCCGCGCGCCGCCAGCAGGTGCGGGTTCCAGCGCCAGCTCCAGTCGGTCCACGACGACAGCGGGCCGCCGTGGATGAACACCAGCAGCGGCGCCGGGCTGCCGGGACTGGCACCTGGAGGCAGGACCAGCCAGGAGCGGACCCGGGTGCCGTCGTCGGCGGACGCCTCGACCTCGGTGACCGTGCCGGGCACGGCCAGTGGGAGGCCGGGCGTCGGCAGGGTCCGCGGTTCCCGGCCGGTTGCGGTCGCGTCGAGCGCCACCGCCTCGGGCGGCCCGGCCTGGCTCGACCTGAAGGCGTACAGGCGGCGCCCGTCGGGCGCCGGGCAGAGGTCGGAGTAGGCGCCCTCGCCGGTCAGCCGCCGCACCGTCCCGGTCTCGGCGCCGGTCACCTCCACCCGGAAGACCGGGGAGCGGCCGTCGTCGTCGGCGGTGAAGAACACCGCCGAGGAGTCTGGCGCCCATGCCGGGCCCTCTGGCCAGCCCTCGAAGCCGGGCAGCAGGTCGCGGCCGGCACCGCTGGCCAAATCGACCAGCCACAGGGTGACCTCGGGGGCGCGGTCGACGGTCCCGTAGGTGGCCCACTGGCAGACCACCCAGCGCCCGTCCGGCGAGCACGCCACCTCGCGCAGCCACACGTCGGGTCGGTCGACCAGCACGCGCCGCCCGCCGTCGCCGTCCAGCGCCACCAGCAGGGTGCGTGGCTCCCTTGGGTCGGCGGCCTCCCAGGTGGTCACCACCGTGGCGCCGTCCGGGGTCACCGCGAAGGAGGCCTCGTCGAGGGCGCGGCCCGGCGTCGGCGTGAGGTCCCGTGCCGGCCCCAGGCCGGCGTCGTCGCCGGCGGGGGGCGCGGCGCGCCACAGGCGCGGCTCGCGCGGGCCGAGCCAGTGGTCCCAGTGGCGGATGGGGTAGTACTCGATGAGCTGGGCGACCACCCCGGCGTCCTTGGCGGCCTTGGCCCGGCGCTCATCGTCCTCCATGGTTGCCACGCCAGGGTGGACGCCGGTGGCGTAGACCACCGTGCCGGCATCCCTGGCCACCTGGACCCCGGTGATGCCGGCCGGCGTGGAGGCGACCAGCCGGGCCTCGCCCCCGCCGGTGGGCAGCAGCCACAGCGCGGCCCGCTCCTCGTCGTCCTGGTCCGGCTTGGCGGCTGGATCCTTGCGGGTGGAGGTGAACAGCAGCGACCCGTCGGGCAGGAAGGCCGCGCCGCTCTCGCCTGGCGCCGAGCGGGTCAGCCGCCGCGGCGCCTGCCCGCCTTCAGGATCCAGCTCCCACAGGGCGGTGACGAAGCGCTTGCCGTCGGGCGCCACGGTCGCGACCGTGGCGACCAGCCGCTCGCCTCCTGGTGCAAGGGTGAGCCCGCCCACCCTCGGCAGGGCGAGGTAGCTGTCCAGGTCGAAGGCGGGGGCATCGGGACCGGGCGCCGCCCCGGGGTCAGCCGGCCAGGTCACCGGCGAGCGGCATGACGTCGGGACCGGACGTGCCCGCCCGGAGCCGGTCGACCGCCTCCCGAACCGCCCTGCCGTAGATCACTCCCAGGTAGGCATAGCCGGCGCTGGACGGGTGGAAGAGGTCGGCGCTGAACATCTCGGGCCTGCCCCTGAAGGCCGCCCTGGTCTCGCTGGCGATGTCGAACACGTCGATGCCGTGGCGGGTCAGCTCCGAGCGGTACATGCGGGTCAGCGCCCAGGCGCGGAGGCCGAGCAGGTGGCGCAGGGGTGGCTGGAAGGCGGGGCAGACGTCGGCTGGCGGGAGTCCGGAGACCACCACGGCCGCGTTCGGGGCGACCGTCGCGAGGCCGTCGGCCAGCGCGCGGAGCTGCTGGCGCAGGGTCCGCGTCGAGGTGCCGTGGGTGATGTCGTTGGTGCCGACGCAGACCAGCACGGCGTCGGCGTTGAGTCCGGCGAGCCGGGGCAGCTGGTCGTTGACCACGTTGCTGAGGCGCGCGCCGGATACGCCGAGGGCGTGCAGGACGACCCGGTAGCGGTCGGCAAGGGCCACGCCCACGCCGTAGGTCAGGGTGTCCTCGGCCCGCTCGGCCCCGACCCCGGCGACCGAGCTGTCGCCGAGCACCGCCACGGTGAACGGCTCGCCGTCCTCCGGGCCGAGCACCCCGCTGATCTCCAGCACGGGTTCCGAAGGGACGAACTTGTGGCGGACCGCCGCCAGCATCTCGGCCGCCAGGGCGGTGGTGACCGCTCCGGCGGCCAGCAACGCCCCACGGCTGACGTATCTGACCCTGCTGTCCATGGCCCCTCCTGCGGGTCGGCTACCGTCGCTGGTAGGCCGGTCGGAACCGGCTGGCTGAGCGGGGTAGGGGAGCCACAGATTCCCCTGCTTGAGAGTGTACCTAGTCTGTCGAGGGGTTCAGCGCGCTTCGCCCGATTCCTGGTGGCCGTTCCCCGGCCAGGCAACGCTCTCCGAGCGCCGCCCGGTGGCTGGCCGACGGGAGGGCGGCGCGCATACCATCCGGCCCATGACCGAGCGCCCGCCGGGAGCCGCCCCTCCGTCCCCGCCAGGGGCCGACGCTCCTGGCGACCCCCTGGTGGCGGCCGCCCCCACCGCGCCGCGGCGGCGGGGCCGGGAGTCCAAAGCCGCCAGAGCGCGCCGCCTGGATGAGATCCGGGCGCGGCTCGTCGCCCGCTACCCCGACGTGACCACCGCGCTCACCCACGGCTCCGCCTGGGAGCTGCTGGTGGCGACCATCCTGTCGGCCCAGTCCACCGACGAGACGGTCAACAAGGTCATGCCGGCGCTGCTCGCCCGCTACCCGACGCCGGCCGACATGGCCGAGGCCGACCGGGCCGAGCTGGAGCGGACGATCATCCCCACCGGCTTCTTCCGCAACAAGGCTCGCTCCCTCCAGGGAGCCGCCCGCCATCTCGTCGAGCACCACGGCGGCGAGGTCCCGGCGAGCATGGAGGCGCTGGTCCAGCTCCCAGGAGTGGGCCGCAAGACCGCCAACGTGGTGCTCGGCTCCTTCTTCGGCCGCAACGACGGCGTGGTGGTGGACACCCACGTCGGGCGGCTGTCGCGCCGCCTCGGCCTCACCAGGCACACCGATCCCGAGAAGGTCGAGCTCGACCTGATGGCCCTGCTCCCGGTCGAGGAGTGGACCAGCTTCTCGCACCGGCTGATCTACTTCGGCCGCGAGGTCTGCAGCGCCAAGGACCCGCGCTGCGACGCCTGCGAGCTGGCCGACCTCTGCCCCTCGGCGTTCCGGGTCGGGCGCTGGGCCAAGCCGGCCAAGCCGAAGAAGCCGGCCAGGGCGGCCGGTGGCCGCGCGGCGGGCCGCGCCGGCACGGCGGCGCGGCCACCGCGTGGCGGTTCGTGACGCCCGGTCGCGGCGGCCAGATGGCTCAGTGGCGCAGTAGCTCGGGGCCGACGCGCTCGCGCACCAGCGCGGCGACTTCGCCAGCGGCGGCATGCCGGCGCGTCCGCGCCTTGGAGTAGAGCGGCGCGCCGTCGAGGGTCACCTCGAAGCGGCCGCCGCTCGACGGCACCAGGGTCAGCTCCGCGATCACCGGGCCCCACCCCGCCAGCAACTCGTCCGCCAGACCGACGGCACGCGGCAGGTAGCTTCAGGGGACGCAGTACTCGATGCGCAGCCGGTGGGTCGGGTTGAGCACGGATCGCTCCTGGTCGCGATGGGCGGTGGCCAGCCAAGCATAGCCTCGGCGTGAGGCCGGCCGGACCGGGGCCGTCAGGACGACTCGGCATAGCCAGCCAACCAGGCAAACTATCCCTCAAGGGGCGCTAGGCACAACGGACCAGTTTGGCGGGGTGTCCGGGTGGCAATTCCAGGACATACAACCGTCGGATCCGTGGGTTCCATCGCGACCACCCCAGGGCCATGAGCACTCGCAACCCGCAGAGCACCGCCGCGCCGTCCCCCGGCCCCCCGGCCAGCGCACGCAGGCATTTCGCCGGCACGGGGGACCAGGTCGCGGCTGCTCGCGGCTTCGTGGTCGCCCTCCTCGGCAGCGGCTCCGACTTCGAGGAGACGGCCCGCCTGCTGGTCAGCGAGGCGGCCACCAACGCGGTGCTCCACTCGGCGTCCGGCGAGGACGGCGGTACCTTCGAGGTCCGCTGCCGCCTCGCGCGCGAGCGCCTGCGGGTCGAGGTCCACGACGGCGGCGCGCCCCAGTCCCCGCGGCGCCGCGTCCACCACCTCGACGCCCTCACCGGCCGGGGCCTGGAGCTGGTCGACCTGCTCGCCGCCCGCTGGGGTTGGAGCGGCGGCACCGCCGGTCGGGTCCTCTGGTTCGAGCTGGAACTGGTGTAGGCGGCGGGGACGTCCGCCCCAGCCGGTTTGCCCGGCCGGACAGCGGTTGCTAGCATTCCCCTAACAAACGATTGTTAGGTAACCAGATACCAGGGAACCGCGCGATGAGCACCCGCACCCGCATGCCCGACCGCCGCCGCCAGATCGAGGACGCCGCCAGCGCGCTCTTCTCCGGCCGCGGCTACGCCGCGACCACCATGCGCGACATCGCCGGCGCGCTGGACCTGCAGGGTGGCAGCCTCTACGCGCACGTCACCTCAAAGGAGTCGCTGCTCGCCGCGATCGTCGACGAGGCGGCCGAGCGTTTCCATGCCGCCGTGCGGCCACTCGCCGAGGGCCCGGGCGGAGCCGCCGAGCGCCTCAGGGCGATGATCCACGCCCACGTCGGCGTGCTCGCGGGTGGCTTGGAGCGCGCCTCGGTCTACCTGTACGAATGGCGGTTCCTCGGCCAGGAGCGGCGCGAGCGGATCGCCCACTCGCGCGCCGCCTACCAGGCCATGTTCGAGCAGGTCATCGCCGAGGGCCAGAACTCCGGTGAGTTCGATCCGCGGGCCGACCCCAAGCTGGCGGCCATCTTCGTCCTCTCGGCCGTCAACGCCCTGCCGCGCTGGCACCGGCCGGGCGGCCCGCTCTCCCTCGACGAGGTGGCCGGGCGGTACGCCGACCTGTTCCTGGGCGGGCTCGACCCGGCCGACCCCGACCGCGGCACGACCCCGACGCCGGCGCCAAGTCACAGGAGAACGCCATGAACGACCCAACGCGGGTGCAGACCTTCAACCGGCACGTCGCAACCGGCGGCAAGGTCGAGCCCGGCGACTGGATGCCGGAGGAGTACCGCCAGGCGGTGCGGCGGTTCGTGGAGATGCACGCCAACTCGGAGCTGATGGGCGTGCTCCCCGAGCGCGAGTGGATCCTCCGGGCGCCCACCCTCAAGCGCAAGCTCGCCCTGACCGCCAAGGTGCAGGACGAGGTCGGGCACGCGCAGCTCCTGTACCGGGTGGCCGAGGACCTCGACAAGCCCCGCGAGGCCATGCTGGAGGACCTGCTCGCCGGCCGCACCAAGTTCCACAACGTCTTCCACTACCCGACCGAGAGCTGGGCCGACGTCGGCATCATCGCCTGGCTGGTCGACGCGGCGGCGATCGTGGCACAGCAGGCCCTGCTGGAGTCGTCCTACGCGCCCTACGGCCGCACCATGAAGAAAATCTGCTGTGAGGAGTCGGTCCACATCATGCACGGCCGCGACGTGGTGCTGACCATGGTGAACGGCACCGCGCGGCAACGGCGGCTGGTGGAGGACGCGCTCGAGCGCTGGTGGGGACCGCTGATGCAGATGCACGGCCCGCGCACCGACCCCTCCAGGGACCGCGACCTCGCCTGGCGCATCAAGAACAAGGACAACGAGACCCTGCGCCAGGAGTTCCTCCACGTGTACGTGCCGAGGCTGCGCGAGATCGGCCTGGAGCCGCCCGACCCGGAGCTGCGCCAGGACCCGGACACCGGCCACTGGAGCTACACCGAGCCGGACTGGAAGGAGCTGTACTCGGTGGTCACCGGGCACGGCCCCAAGTCCGCCGAGCGTCTCGGCTTCCGCCGGCTCAACTACGAGGAGACCCGCTGGGTGCGCGAGACGGTCCTCAGCGCCCCCCGAGCGGCCTGAGCAGCGCTATGGAAATCTACGAGGTGTTCCGCCAGGAGAAGGAGGGCGGGCCGATGATCCACGCCGGCAACCTGCTCGCTCCCGACGCCGAGCTGGCGGCGCACTACGCACGCGAGTTCTACGGCCGGCGGCAGGAGTCGGTCCGGCTCTGGGTGGTGCGGCGCGAGGCCATCACCGACGTCTCCGACCCGGACCTGCTGAAGCCGCCGTTCGACCGCTCGTTCAAGAAGCCGGTCGGCTACTCCGGTGAGATCAAGCGCAAGCTGGCCGCCGCGCGGGAGCGGGTGGGCGCCGCCTCGGCCGACGACGACGACCCGGTGGTCGCCTCCGGGCAGCAGGGGGCGGAGGCGTGAGCGCGCTCGCCACGCCGGGCGCCGCCGAGCTCGGCCTCGAGGCGCCCACCGCCACCGCCCTGGCCGACCTGCTGCTGGCGATGGCGGACGACGAGTTCGTGCTCGGCTTCTGGGACTCGGAGTGGACCGGCATCGCCCCGGTGCTGGAGGAGGACGTCGCCTTCAGCTCCCTTGCCCAGGACGAGATCGGCCACGCCCAGGCCCTCTATGAGCTGCTCGCCCAGCTCACCGGGACGAGCGCCGACGAGCTGGCGTTCGGCCGCCAGGCCGACGAGTACCGCCATGCCAACCTGCTCGACCACGCCCGCGGCGACTGGGCGTTCAGCGTCGCCCGCCGCTTCCTCTACGACACCGCCGACACCGTCCGCCTGACCGCCCTGACCGGCTCGTCGTTCACGCCGCTCGCCGGGCTGGCGGACAAGATGCGCCGCGAGGAGACCTACCACCTGGCCCACATGCACACCTGGATGCACCGCCTGGCCCGGCCCGCCGGCGCCGATGAGCCGCGGGGGCGCCTGCTCGCCGCGTGCGAGCGGCTCTGGCCCGACGCGGTCACCGTCTTCACCCGGCCAGCGGGCGAGGAGCACCTGGTCGCCGCCGGGATCCTCGGCGAGTCGCTGGACGCCTGCAGGCAGCGATGGCTGTCGGGCCTGGCCCCGCTCTTCGGCGAGCTGGAGCTGCCCTTCCCGTTCCGCCGGGCCGGCCGCCGCCTGGAGCCGACCTTCGCCGAGCCGTCCGACGGGCGCCGCCGTCGCGGCGACGACTTCCGCTGGCTGTGGGGCGAGTTCACCTCGGTGTACCGCTCCGAGCCCGGCGCGACCTGGTAGGAGAGCGGCATGGCCACCACCACGACCACCGGCCCGGGGCGCTCCGCGCTGGAGCGCCGCGTGTGGGAGGCGCTGGGCGAGGTGCCCGATCCCGAGATCCCGGTCGTCTCCGTGATCGAGCTGGGCATCATCCGGTCGGTCGAGGCGACCCCGGAACGCATCCGGGTGGAGATGCTGCCCACCTTCGTCGGCTGCCCGGCGCTGGAGATGATCCGCCAGTCGATCGGCGAGCGGCTCGCCGGCATGGCCGAGGCGGTCGAGGTCGAGGCGACCTTCGCCGAGCCGTGGACGTCCGACCGGATCACCCCGCAGGGGCGGCGCAAGCTGCGCGAGAGCGGCTTCGCCCCGCCGGCGCCGGGTGCCGCCGAGGCCGAGCAGCCGCTGTTCCCCACCATCACCGTCCGGCCGGTGGCCCGCTGCCCGTTCTGCGGGTCGCGGGACACGCTCCTCGAGAACCCGTTCGGCCCGACCCGGTGCCGCGCGATCCACTGGTGCAACCACTGCCGTCAGCCGTTCGAGCAGTTCAAGACGATCTGACGGGGCTCCGCGCAGGTTAGAAGAGCTGGAAGGCATTGCGCAGGTGCCGTCTCTTGCGGTCGAATCATCGCAGTGTCGGGTGTCGACGGTGGCACCCGCAGGTGGGAGGTGGGACTCTTGCAACGACGCGGCGCGATGCTGCGCGTCCTAGGGCTCGGGGCCGTGCTGGCGCTGGCCTTGAGCGCGTGTGGTGGGGAGAAGAGCACTGGCGGGGGTGGTCAGGGTGCCAAGCAGGGCGGGACCCTGGTCTTCGCGGCCTCGGCCGACCCGGTCAGCATGGACCCGGCGTTCATCTCCGACGGCGAGTCGATCCGGGTGACCAACCAGATCTACGAGGGCTTGGTCAAGACCAAGCCGGGCGGCACCGAGATCGAGCCCAGTCTGGCCAAGTCGTGGACCTCGTCGAGCGACGCCAAGGTCTGGAACTTCGAGCTGCAGCAGGGCGTGAAATTCCACGACGGGACGGCGTTCAACGCCGCGGCGGTCTGCGCCAACTTCGACCGCTGGTACAACTTCAAGGGCCTGCTGCAGAGCGACTCGGTCTCGTACTACTGGGTGAGCTTCTTCACGGGCTTCAGCGACAAGAAGACCCCGAGCCTGTACCAGTCCTGCGAGGCCAAGGACGAGGACTCGGTCACCATCACCCTGACCCAGCCGTCCGCCTCCTTCCTGGCGGCGCTGTCGCAGTCGGCCTTCTCGATCTCGAGCCCTGACGCGCTCAAGAAGTACGACGCGGACAAGGTCTCCGGCAGCGCCGAGGAGCCCAAGTTCGAGGGGAGCTACGGGCTGGAGCACCCGACCGGCACGGGCGCGCTGAAGTTCGAGTCGTTCGCCGCCAACGACAAGGTCGTGCTGGCCCGCTTCGACGACTACTGGGGCCCCAAGTCCATCCTGGACAAGGTGATCGTCCGCACCATCCCGGACCTGCCGGCCCGCCGCCAGGCGCTCGAGGCCGGTGAAATCCAGGGCTACGACAACGCCGACCCCGGCGACGTCGAGGCCCTGAAGGCCAACTACCAGGTGATCCAGCGGCCGGCGTTCAACGTCGCCTACGTGGGCTTCAACCAGAAGAAGAAGCCGCTGGACAACCCCAAGATCCGCCAGGCGGTCGCCTACGCGCTCAACCGTGAGGCGCTGATCAAGGCCAAGTACCCGCCCGGCTCCGTGGTCGCCAACGAGTTCATGCCACCCGAGGTGCAGGGCTACAACCCGGACGTCACCAAGTATTCCTACGACCCCGACAAGGCCAAGCAGCTGATCGCTGAGTCCGGGGTGAAGAACCCGACCATCGAGTTCTGGTACCCGACCTCGGTGAGCCGGCCCTACATGCCGGACCCGGTCGCCAACTTCCAGGCGTTCAAGGCCGACCTGGAGAAGGTGGGCTTCAAGATCGTGCCGAAGTCGGCCCCGTGGCGGCCGAACTACAACAACGCCACCCAGTCGGGCCAGGCCGCCATGTTCCTGCTCGGCTGGACCGGCGACTTCGGTGACGCGGACAACTTCGTCGGCGTCTTCTTCCAGAAGTTCTCGCCGCAGTTCGGCTTCACCAACAAGGAGATCTTCTCCCTGCTCGACAACGCCGAGCGCGAGACCGACGCGGCCAAGCGCGTTGACCTGTACAAGCAGGCCAACGAGGTGATCATGAAGTTCCTGCCCGGCGTGCCCTACGCGCACACCGGGCCGTTCCTGGTGTTCACCAAGAACGTCAAGGGTTACGTGCCAAGCCCGGTGACCACCGAGCTGTTCTCCACCGTGTCCCTGGGATAGGAGGGACAGCGCACCAGCGAGGTGGCCGGAGCCGGCGCATCGAGCGGCGGAGGCCACCGAGCGTTTGAGCAAAGGAGGAGCGTGCGTCGGGGCGGCCAGCGTAACGGCCGCCCCGGCGTCACCACACGGCCGTGCTGAAGTTCACCGTCCGGCGCCTGATCCAGCTCGTCCCGATCCTGATCGGCCTGTCGATCCTGGTGTTCATCTGGATCCGCGCCCTGCCCGGCGGCGGCCCCGCCGAGGCCCTGCTCGGCGAGCGCGCCACCCCCGAGGCGGTGGCCCGCATCCGCGAGCTGTACGGGCTCGACCGCCCGCTGTGGCAGCAGTACCTGACCTACGTCGAGTCGGTGGCGCGGTTCGACTTCGGCCAGTCGATCGTGAGCCGCCGCAACATCACCACCGAGATCAGCGAGCGCTTCCCGGCCACCATCGAGCTGTCCCTCGCGGCGATGATCTTCGCGGCCGGGATCGGCATCCCGCTCGGGTTCGTGGCGGCGAAACGGTACCTGGGCTGGGTCGACCAGTTATCGGTGGCCGGTTCGCTGCTCGGCGTGGCGATCCCGGTGTTCTTCCTCGGCCTGCTGCTCAAGTACGTCTTCGCGGTCAAGCTGCACTGGCTGCCGACGGTCGGGCGGAGCGACGCGACCTCGACGGCGCTACATCCGACCGGCTTCTACGTGCTCGACGCGATCATCACCAACGACCGGGTGGCGCTGGTGGACGCCGTCCGCCATCTGATCCTGCCCGCGATCGCGCTCGGCACCATCCCGCTAGCGATCATCACCCGTATCACCAGGGCGGCCGTGCTCGACGTGGTCAACGAGGACTACGTGCGCACCGCCCGGGCCAAGGGCCTGGGGCCGCGGGTGGTCGACCGCCGCCACGTGCTGCGCAACGCCATGCTCCCGGTGATCACCATCATCGGGTTGCAGACCGGGCTGCTGCTGTCGGGCGCGATCCTGACCGAGACCGTGTTCGCCTGGGGTGGCATGGGGCAATGGATGTACCAGGCGATCACCTTCCGCGACTACGCCGTGCTGCAGGCGGGCATCCTCTTCCTCGCGATCGTGTTCGTGCTGGTGAACCTGCTGGTCGACCTCTCCTATGCCGTGCTCGACCCGAGGATCCGGGTGAGGTGAGCGGTCCATGAGCATCGCGGAAGCGGAAGCCAGCGAGCTCCAGCTCGAGAGCGAGCAGCTCGTCGGCCGCTGGGCCGACGCCCGCCAGCGCCTGCTCCGCAACCCCGGCGCGGTGGTCGGCATCGTGCTCATCGCCCTGTTCGTGCTGGTGGCGGTGTTCGCTCCCCTGCTGGCCCCCTACGACCCGACGGAGCAGGACCTCTCCATCATCCGGCCTGGGGTGTACCCGGGGCCGTCGGCCGAGCACTGGCTCGGCGTCGACCAGCTCGGCCGCGACATCCTCTCGCGGATCATCTACGGGGCCCGCTCCTCGCTGCTGATCGGCGTGGTGTCGGTCGGGTTCGGGGCCGCCATCGGCCTGACCCTCGGCGCGCTCGCCGGCGCGTTCGGCGGCTGGGCGGACACTTTGACCATGCGCGGCATGGACATGATGCTGGCGATCCCGGGCCTGCTGCTGGCGATCGGCGTGGCCGCCGCCATCGGCCGGAGCCAGCTCTCGGTGATGATCGCCATCGGCGTGGTGAACATCCCAATCTTCGCCCGCCTGCTGCGCGGCTCCATGCTCTCCCAGCGGGAGAGCGACTACGTGCTGGCCGCCAGGGCGCTCGGCGTCAGGCGTGGCCGCATCGTGCTCGGCCACATCGTGCCCAACTCGATCGCCCCGGTGATCGTGCAGGCCACCCTGGCGCTCGCGACCGCGATCATCGACGCGGCCGGCCTGGCCTACCTTGGGCTTGGTAGCGATGACCCGGGCGCGCCCGAGTGGGGCCGCATGCTCGCCGAGACCCAGTCCTTCCTGCAGAACGCCCCCCACGCCGCCATCTTCCCCGGGCTGGCCATCGTGATCTCCTGCCTCGGCTTCTACCTGCTCGGCGAGGGGTTGCGCGAGGCCATCGACCCCAAGTTCCGGCGGTGACCATGCCCCTGCTCTCGGTCAGCGACCTCCACGTCACCTTCTCCCGCCGCCGCCGGCGCCCCCTCTACGCGGTCGACGGGATCAGCTTCGAGGTGGAGGCGGGCGAGACGATCGGCCTGGTGGGAGAGTCCGGCTGCGGCAAGAGCGTCACCTCCCTCGCCATCCTTGGCCTGCTGCCACGGCGCGGGGCGCAGGTGACCGGCTCGGTCCAGTTCAGTGGCAAGGAGCTGCTCAAGCTCTCCGACGCGGAGCTGCGCGAGATCCGTGGCCGCGAGATCGCCATGGTGTTCCAGGACCCGATGACCTCGCTCAACCCGGTGCTCACCATCGGCAGGCAGATCACCGAGGTGCTCAACCGGCACTTCGGCACCAAGGGCGAGGAGGCCGACCGGGAGGCCGTGGCGCTGCTCGACGCGGTCGGCATCCCGGCGGCCAGGCGGCGGGTGCGCGACTACCCGCACCAGCTCTCCGGCGGCATGCGCCAGCGCGCCATGATCGCCATGGCGCTGGCCTGCAAGCCGAAGCTGCTGATCGCCGACGAGCCGACCACCGCGCTCGACGTCACCATCCAGGCGCAGATCCTCGACCTGCTGCGCGCCCTGATCGCCGAGCAGGACACCGCGCTGCTGCTGATCACCCACGACCTCGGCGTGGTCGCGGGCACCTGCGAGACCGTCCACGTCATGTACGCGGGGCGCTTCATCGAGTCGGGCGACCGCTACGACCTGTTCGGGCGGCCGCGCCACCCCTACACGGCCGGGCTGCTCGCCTCGGTGCCACGCATGGACCAGCCCCGCGGCACCCCGCTCCGGCCGATCCAGGGCTCGGTCCGCGACACCATCCCCTGGTCGCGCGGGTGTGCCTTCGCGCCCCGCTGCGGCAACCGCGTCGCCCGGTGCACGGCGGAGACGCCGGAGCTGGCCCCTGACGGCCCTGCCGCCGAGCACCTGCTGCGCTGCTTCAACCCTGTCGGCGCCCCGACCGGGGAGCGGGTCCGATGAGCTTGCTCGAGGTCAGGGGGCTCGAGGTCCATTTCCCGATCACCGAGGGGGTCCTGTTCGAGCGCAAGGTCGGCGCGGTGCAGGCGGTCGACGGGGTGGACCTCGACATCGAGCGGGGCGAGACGCTCGGGCTGGTGGGCGAGTCGGGCTGCGGCAAGAGCACCGTCTCCAAGGCGATCCTGCGCCTGGTCGAGCCGACCGCCGGCAGGGTCCAGTTCGACGGCCAGGACGTCACCGGGCTGGGCGCGCAGGACCTGCGGCGCCTGCGCCGGCGGATGCAGATGATCTTCCAGGACCCCTACTCCAGCCTCGACCCGCGCCAGAGCGTCGGCTCGATCCTGTCCGAGCCGATCCGCACCCACGACCTGGAGCCCGACGGCGCCTCGGTCGACGCGCGCGTGCGCGAACTGCTCGAGGTGGTCGGCCTGCCGGCCGAGTCCGCCGGTCGCTTCCCCCACGAGTTCTCCGGCGGGCAGCGCCAGCGCATCGGCATCGCCCGCGCCCTGGCGGTCCGGCCCGACCTGATCATCGCCGACGAGCCGGTCAGCGCCCTGGACGTCTCCATCCAGGCCCAGGTCGTCAACCTGCTCGAGGAGCTGCAGGAGGAGTTCGGCCTCACCTACCTGGTGGTCGCCCACGACCTGGCGGTGGTGCGCCACATCTCCGACCGCATCGCGGTCATGTACCTGGGCAGGATCGTCGAGGTGGCGCCGTCGGACCAGCTCTACGAGACGCCGCTGCACCCGTACACGATCGCGCTGCTGTCGGCCATCCCCATCCCCGACCCGACGATCGAGGTGGGGCGGCAGCGCATCCTGCTCACCGGCGACCTGCCCTCGCCGGCCGACCCGCCGGCCGGCTGCCGCTTCCACACCCGCTGCCCGTACCGACAGCCCACCCGCTGCCACGACGAGGTACCGGCGCTCCGCCAGCTCGGCCCCGGCCACACGGTCGCCTGCCACTGGGCCGAGGACATCAAGGCCGGCGAGCTGAAGCCGCACGAGGTGCCGGTCGAGGAGACCGACGCGCTCGCCGCCGCCCTGGCCGTCATGGCGGAGCCGGCTCCCGCGGCCGACCAGGAGGCGCCCGGCGCCGGCTCCTGACCACTGCCACGCAGGCAGGGCGGCTGGTAAGGCTCGGTGCGGGGGCGGCACGTCGAGCTAGGGCGAAGCCGGCGGGAGCGGGACCGAAGGCCAGCTCTGATCGGCGGATCGAGGGAGCGGGCGCTCCGCCGCCAGGACACCGGCAAGGCGGCGCACCCGCGGGTCGGCGGCCAGCTCGTCGAGGAGCACGGGCAGGGGCAGGCACCAGTTCGGATGCTGGTCGATCGTGCCTGGCACGTTGGGCCGCTCGCTGGTGGCGACGGCATCCTCCAAGGTGGCCGCGACCAGCATCGACGGCGTCCTGGCGAGGAAGGCGTGCAGGGCGACGCGCAGCTCGTCGAGGTCGTCGGCGTGCTCGGGTGCCAGCAGGCCCTCGGCGATCAGCAGGTCGGCGAGCTCCTCGCGGTCGGCCTGCTGGCTGGCGGCCGCGCCGGCCAGATCCGCCCCGCTCACCACCCCGATGTCGTGCAGGTGGGCCAGGTCCTCCCCTGAGAAGAAGCCGGTCACGGTGGGCAGGTCGTGGGTGGTGGCGGCGGTGAGCGCCAGGCGCGGGTAGTCGGCCGCGCGCCGCCGCCCACCCCCTGGCCGCTCCCGCCCGGCGCCGGGGTCAGGGTCCCGTTCGAACCATGCCAGCCGGTAGGAGAGCACCCGTTCGGCGGCGAGCCGCTCGCGCACGCCCGGCGCGACCGTGCCGAGATCCTCGCCGATCACCAGCGCCCGCGCCCGCTCGCTCTCCAGCGCCAGCACGCCGAGCAGGTCTTCGGCCGGGTAGCGCACGTAGGTGCCCTCGGCCGGTGGGAGGCCCTCTGGGACCCAGAACAGGCGGAACAGCCCCATCACGTGGTCGATGCGGAGCCCCTGGACTCCTGCCATGCCGGCACGGACTGTCCGGGCGAACGGCTGGTAGCCGGTGGCGGTCAGCCGAGCCGGCACGAACGGCGGCAGGCCCCAGTCCTGCCCGTGCGGGCCGAGCAGGTCGGGCGGCGCGCCCACGGTGACGCCCGAGGCCAGCTCCCCCTGGAACGTCCAGGCGTCGAACCCGGCCGGGTCGACCCCGATCGCCAAGTCGCCGAGCAGCCCGACGGGGAGCGGCGGCACGGCCGCGAGCTGCTCCTCCAGCAGCCACTGCAGCCAGGCGTGGTAGCGCACCTCGCCGGGGTGGTCGGCGGCCCAGCGGCGCACGACCGCGTTGCCCGGGTGGCGGTAGGCGGCCGGCCACGCCCGCCAGTCCGGTCCGAACTCGTGCTGCAGACCGCAGAAGGTGGCGAAGTCGTCCACGCCCGGGGTGGCGGCCCGGTAGGCCGCCAGCCCGGCCAGCCGTTCCTGGACGCCGTCGAGCGCCTGGTGGCAGCGGCGCAGCGCCTCGTCCTTGAGCCGGTAGACCGCCTCGCGGTCGATCCGCGCGCCCAGGCCGAGACGCCGGCCGGCCACGGCCAGCTCGGCCACGCGGGCGCGACTCTCCTGGTCCAGCCGAGCCAGCTCGGCGACGGCCTCGACCCGCAGGTAGAGCGGGTTGCGGAAGAGCCGGGTGGAAGGGAAGTAGGGGCTCGGCTGCGTCGGCGCCGCCGCGTGCAACGGGTTGAGCAGCACGAACGCCGCCCCCAGCTCGCCCGCCACCTCCGGCCCGGCCAGCATGGCCAGATCACCGAGGTCGCCGAAGCCCCAGCTCGCGCGGGAGCGCGCCGCGTACAGCTGGGCCGCGAAGCCCCAGGCGCGACCGCCACGGTCCAGCCACTCCGGCAGGTGGCAGCGGGACGGCGCCACCACCAGCATGGTCGACCAGCCGTCGCCCTCGACACGGTGGTAGCCGAGCGGCAGATCGCCTGGCGGCTCCGCCGGCAGTGGCCGCTCCTCCCCGGATTCGAGCACCAGCCGCGCCCGCTCAGGGGGCAGGAAGGAGTGGGCCGATCGCTGGCTTGAGGACTCCCCCCGGCGCAGGACCACGACCGGTGGCGATGGGCCAGGCGGCTCGTCCTGGCCAGCGCCCATGGCGGCCAGCACCGCCTCCAGGGTGGCCTCGGGGACCTCGTGGTGCTGGCCGGTGGCGTCCCCGAAGCTGATGGCGACGCCGGCCGCCCGGGCACGCCGGCGCAGCTCGTCGAAGGGCATGCCGCCACCTTACCCGGGGCTCGTCCCGCGGAGGCGGCCGTGCCGCTGCGTGCACCTCGAACGCGATTCGATTTCCCCGCGACCGCCGGCTACGGCAGACTGTCGCGCATGGCGACCCAGCGAGGCCGATGACGGCTGCTCCTGAGCCGATCTGGCCCGGACGCCCTCACCCGCTCGGGGCGGCCTGGGACGGCGAGGGCACCAACTTCGCTGTCTTCTCCGAGCACGGCGAGGCGGTCGAGCTGTGCCTGTTCGGCCAGGACGGCGGCGAGCGCCGGCTGACCTTGCCCGAGGTCACCGACCACGTCTGGCACGGCTACGTCCCCGCCGTCGGACCTGGGCAGCGCTACGGCTTCCGCGTGCACGGCCCCTACGAGCCCGAACGCGGCCACCGCTTCAACCCGGCCAAGCTGCTGCTCGACCCGTACGCGCGCGCGATCGAGGGGGTGGTCTCCTGGGACGAGCCGGTGTTCGGCTACCGCATCGGCGACGGCGACCTCGTCCGCGACGACCGCGACAGCGCCGCCTCGGTGCCCAGGTCGGTGGTCACCCACGACGCCTTCCCGTGGGGCGACGACCGCCCGCCGGAGGTGCCATGGGCCGACACGGTCATCTACGAGGCACACGTGCGCGGCTTCACCCGGCTCCACCCTGACGTGCCAGAGGAGCAGCGCGGCAGCTACCTGGCGATGGGCTCGCCCCCGGTGGTCGAGCACCTCAGGCACCTCGGCGTCACCGCCATCGAGCTGCTCCCCGTGCACCACTTCGTCTCCGAGCACGAGGTGGCGGAGCGTGGCCTGATCAACTACTGGGGCTACAACTCGATCGGCTTCTTCGCCCCCGAGGCCCGTTACTCGTCGTCGGGTACCAGGGGGGAGCAGACCCGCGAGTTCAAGGCGATGGTCCGCGGCCTGCACGCGGCCGGCATCGAGGTGATCCTCGACGTGGTCTACAACCACACCGCCGAGGGCAGCCAGCTCGGTCCCACGCTGTCCTTCCGCGGGCTGGACAACCGCGCCTACTACCGCACGGTCGACCACGACCCGCGCTTCTACATGGACTACACCGGCTGCGGCAACACCCTCAACGTGCGCCACCCCCAGGTGCTGGCGATGATCATGGACTCGCTGCGCTACTGGGTCACCGAGATGCACGTCGACGGCTTCCGCTTCGACCTGGCCAGCGCGCTGGCCCGCAGCTTCCACGAGGTCGACCGGCTGGCCCCCTTCTTCGACCTGATCCACCAGGACCCGGTGATCAGCCAGGTGAAGCTGATCGCCGAGCCATGGGACGTCGGCGAGGGCGGCTACCAGGTGGGCAACTTCCCGGTGCGGTGGAGCGAGTGGAACGGGCGCTACCGGGACACCATGCGGGACTTCTGGCGCGGCGCCCAGACCGGGGTGGCCGACATCGCCTACCGGCTCACCGGCTCCTCCGACCTGTACGAGTCGAGCGGCCGCCGCCCGTGGGCCAGCATCAACTTCGTCACCGCCCACGACGGCTTCACCCTGAACGACCTGGTCAGTTACAACGAGAAGCACAACCAGGCCAACGCCGAGGGCAACCGCGACGGCACCGACGACAACCGCTCCTGGAACTGCGGCGTCGAAGGACCGACCGACGACCCGGAGGTGATCGCGCTGCGCGAGCGCCAGAAGCGCAACCTCCTGGCCAGCGTGCTGCTCTCCGCCGGGATGCCGATGCTGCTCGGCGGGGACGAGCTCTCCCGCACCCAGGGCGGCAACAACAACGCCTACTGCCAGGACAACGAGATCTCCTGGCTCGACTGGAACCTGGACGAGCGCAAGGCCGCCCTGATCGAGTTCACCCGGGGGATCATCGCGCTCCGCCGCGACCATCCGGTGTTCCGCCGCCGCAGGTTCTACCAGGGCCAGGCGCTCCACGGCTCCGGCGTGAAGGACATCGGCTGGTTCACGCCCGACGGTGCCGAGATGACCGAGGCGCTCTGGCAGGCGCCCGACATCTCCATCTTGGGCGTGTTCCTCAACGGCGAGGAGATCCCCGACCTGGACCCGCGCGGGCGCCGCATCGTCGACGACAGCTTCCTGCTGCTGCTCAACGGCGGCGGCGACCCGGCCATGTTCACCCTGCCCGGCCGCCCCTGGGGCAAGGAGTACGAGCTGGTGGCCGACACCGGCCTCGCCTATATCCTCCCGGCCGGTGCCGACGCCCCCAACTACCTGGCCGGAGAGGGGCTGTCGATGGCGTCGCGCTCGGTCGCGGTGCTGCGCAAGCGTTCCTGAGCCGGCGGGTCACGGTGCGGCGGGCATTCGGGAGACCATGGAGGTATGCGATGCCGGCATGGCTGTACCTGGTGGGCGCGATCGTGAGCGAGGTCTGCGGGACGGTGATCCTGCCGTTCACCGACGGGCTGCGCCGTCCCGGCCTGACGGTGCTGATGCTCGCCTGCTACGGGCTCTCGATCTGGCTGCTCGCCCTGGCCCTGAAGAGTCTCGACCTCGGCCTCTCCTACGCCATCTGGGCCGGGTCGGGCACCGCCCTGGTCGCCATCATCGGCATGGCCGTCCTCGGCGAGCCCGTGAACGCCCTCAGGCTGCTCGGCATCGCCCTGGTGGTCGCCGGGATCGTCAGCCTCAACCTGGCCGGTGCGCAGTGACCGGATCATCGTGACCAGCCACGCGGAGGTGCGCTCGACCTACCGGGTGCAGCTCTCCGGCCGCTTCGGCTTCGCGGACGCTGGCGAGGTCGTCCCCTACCTGGCCGACCTCGGCGTCTCGCACCTGTACGCCTCGCCGATCCTGCGCGCCCGTGCCGGCTCGCCCCACGGCTACGACCTGGTCGACCCGACCGAGGTCGCTCCCGAGCTGGGCGGCGAGGCGGGCCTGCGGGCGCTGGTCGGGGTGCTCCGTGAGCACGAGATGGGGCTGGTCGCCGACCTGGTTCCCAACCACATGGCCGCCTCGCACGAGAACCCCTGGTGGGTCGCGACCCTGCGCGACGGGCCTGGCTCGCCCTTTGCCAAGGTGTTCGACGTCGACTGGGAGGCCGGCGGCCGGGTGCGGCTGCCCGTGCTCGCCGCCCCCCTGGAGCAGGTCGCCGACCAGGTCCAGACGGCCGGCGACTGGGTCGTCTACCACCAGCACCGCTTCCCGCTGGCGCCGGGCACCACCCGCCTGGAGGAGCAGCACTACGAGCTGGTCGACTGGCGCCGCGCCGCGGTGGACGGCAACTACCGGCGCTTCTTCGATGTCAACGAACTGGTCGGGGTCCGGCAGGAGGACCCGGAGGTGTTCGAGCTGACCCACGCCACCGTCCTGCGCCTGGTGGGCGAGGGGCTGGTCGACGGGCTCCGCATCGACCACGTGGACGGGCTGGCCGACCCGGCCGGTTACCTGGAGCGGCTGGCCGGCCGCGGGGTGCCGTGGCTGGTGGTGGAGAAGATCCTGCAGACCGGCGAGCGCCTGCCCGACTGGCCGGTGGCGGGGACCACCGGGTACGAGTTCCTCGCCCTGGCCGACGGCGTGTTCGTCGACCCGGCGGCGGCTCCGGCCTTCGCCGACCGGTACCAGCGGCTGACCGGCCGCGACCCCGACGCCGCCGCGCTCGCGGTGGCGTGCAAGCGCGAGGTGCTCGGCCGCTCCTTCGGCGCCGACGTGGCGGCGGTCGCCAGGCACCTGCCCGGCGAGCAGGGCGGCAGCCGCGAGGCAGTGGCCGAGCTGGCCGCCCACTACCCGGTCTACCGCACCTACGTGACCGACCGGTCCTCCGCCGCCGACCGGGCCGTGGTCGAGGCGGCCAGAGCCGCCAGCTCGCCGCCGCCGGGCGGCGCCACCCCCGGCCCCGACCCGGTGGGAGCGGCGCTCGACCGGCTGGTCGCCGCCCTTCAGCTCGACCAGCCCGCGCCCCAGGCGGTGCGCCGCTTCCAGCAGCTCACCAGCGCCGCCATGGCCAAGGGCGTGGAGGACACGGCCTGCTACCGCGACACCCGCATGGTCGCGCGCAACGAGGTCGGTGGCGACCTCACCCGGTTCGGCCGCCCGGTGGCCGAGCTCCACGACGCCAACGGCGAGCGCGAGGCGCGCTGGCCAGGCGCCATGCTCGCCACCTCGACGCACGACACCAAGCGCGGCGAGGACGTCCGCGCCCGGCTGGCGGTGCTCAGCGAGCTCCCGGAGCGGTGGTGGGAGCTGGCCGAGCGCTGGACCGCCAGGCACGGCGGCGAGGTCGAGCCGGGCGACGCCCTGCTGCTGTGGCAGACGATGGTGGGTGCCTGGCCGCTCGAGGAGGACCGCTGCCGCGCCTACATGGAGAAGGCGCTGCGGGAGGCCAAGCTCCGCACCAGCTGGCAGGCGCCCGACCCCGCCTACGAACGGGCCGTCGCCGAGCTGATCGGCCGCGCCTACGCCGACGGCGCCCTCCGCGACGAGCTGGAGGCGCTGCTGGTCGAGGTCGTCCCCGC
>DATLQA010000010.1:0-9902 GCA_035535495.1 Actinomycetota bacterium
GGATGCTGGCTGGGCCCGGGTGGCACCGAGGCCTGCCGTCATCACCAGCGGTCGCCGAGCGACCCCCCATTTCGCTGCCTGCCGCTGCCCCATGGCGCGCACATCGCTTGCCGACGATGCAGGACCCGGAGAGGGCAGAGGCACGCTAGACGCCGCGTCACATCACCGTCAGTGATGTACGTCACAGCTTCCGTGTGACGTACGTCACAGCCCTAGCGTGACCTGCGTCATTGCGCCGCCGGCTGCACTGGGATAAACGGCCCGCCGGCACGCCCGGAATCGCGCCGTCGTCAGACGAGCCGGCGCAGCGAGTCCGGTTCGAGAATGCTGATCGATTCGGTGTCGTAGTCCACGAAGCCGCGCCGGCGGAACGCCACCAGCGCTCGGCTCACGTTCTCGCGGCTGGCGCCGACCATCCCGGCCAGGTCGCGGTGGGTCAGCCGCACCGGGATCAGCACCCGGCCGCTGCCGTCGGGCTTGCCGTGCCGCTCGGCCAGGCCGAGCAGCGCCTTGGCCAGCCGGCCGCGCACGTCCAGCGAGAGCAGGTCGTCGATCATCGCCTCGCGGTCGGCCAGCAGCGCGACCACCTGGCGCAGCAGCGCGGACTGGGCCGCCGGGGTGGCGTCAAGGAACGCCCAGAACGCGTCGCGGTCGATCGCCCATACGGTCGACAGCCTGGTCGCCCGCGCCCCGGCGGTGCGCCGGCCGCTGGACAGCAGGGCCAGCTCCCCGAACAGCTGTCCAGGGCCGATGATGCGGTGGACCTGCTCGCTGCCGCCGCGGGCGGGGGAGACGATCGCGACCTCGCCGTCGGTGACGATGTAGATGTGGCCGGCCGGCTCGCCCTGGTGGAACAGGAAGCTGCCGCTGGGGTACTGGATCGGGGCGGTGTCGGCCACCAGCTTGGCCAGGGCCTCCTCGTGGCCGTCCTCGAACACCCGCGTACGGCCGAGTAGGTCCAGCAGGAACTGGCGGTCGGCGGGGTCGTTGCGGCTCATGAGGCGGCTCCCAAGGTTCGGACCAGTGCGTGGGCCTGGATGCCACCCGCCTCGTACAGCGCCGAGATGGCCAGCGGGCCGAGCGCGGGGCGCCCGGTACGACCGAGGACGGTGACCAGGTCGACCTGGACACGGAGACGGTCGAGGCGGTAGTCGCGGTCCTCCAGGCAGGCCAGCGACGCTTTCAGCAACCGGATGGCGGTGTCGTGCCGGCCCTTGGCCACGGCCAGGCGGCTCTCCGCCCGCAGCACCTCCGCCCGGCCGAGGACGTCGGTGTCGCGCAGGTGGCACCCGGCCCGTTTCAGGGCCGCGTCCGCCGTCAGCAGGTCGCCGGCGGCCAGCGCCGCAAGCGCCAGGCTCGCGTCGGCCTCTGGCTCGGGCGGCTGGCCGGGCTGGGTGGTCAGGGCCAGCGCCTCCTCGGCCCGGCTGCGGGCCAGGCCGGTGTCGCCGCTCTCCACCGCCGTGGCCGTCAAGCCGATCATGGGCCACAGCAGGCGGCGGAAGGACAGCCCAACCTCGCGCCGGTGGCGGTAGGCCTGGGCGAAGTGTTGGTCGGCCGCGTCCAGATCGTCCTGGAGCAGCCCCACCTCGCCGAGAACGTAGTGGGCACTGGCCTCCGCCAGCCGGCGGGCCGACGCCTTGGCGCTGACCACCAACTGCCTGGCGTCCGCCGCCACCTCGTCCAGCGGGCAGGCCAGGTGCAGCCGCACCACCAGCAGGGTGGCCAGCAGCTCGCTGGCGAGCCGGGGGCGGTCCCCTCTGCGGGCCAGCTCGACCGCCTCCTCGAGCAGGGCCTTGGTCTCCGCCAGGCGGCCGTCCAGGTACGGCGCGTAGCCCGTCACCCGCAGCGCCAGCGCGGCCAGGCTCGGGCTGCGCGACGCTCTGGCCTCCACCAGGGCACGGTCGGCGGCTGCCGCCGCCTCCGGGTACTCGCCGAGCTCGGCGTGGAGGTTGCTCAGCTCGGTGAACGCCTGGGCCCGGATCGCGGAGCGTTCCGAGGTGCTCGCCTCGCGCAGGTCCGCCAGGGCCCCTGCCGGGTCGCCGGTCGCACCACGCACCGCGCCGCGGTGGGCGAGCAGCTCGGCCACGTCCTCGCGGGGGGTGCCGGCGAGCACGGCCATGTCGATCGCGTCGTTGAGCACGCGTGCGGCGCTGGTCAGCGCCTCCTGGTCCCGCAGGCGCTCGGCGGCGCGGCGGCAGGCCACCACCGCGCCGACGGCGAGCTGCCGGTCCGCGGCGCTCGGCGAGCGGACCTCGCGGGCCAGCCGTACCGCCGTGACCAGGTGGTGAGCGACCAGCTCGTCGGGCCGGAAGCCGCCGCGTGGCCGCGCCGCCAGCCACTCCGCCAGTCGCCGGTGGAGCTCGGAGCGGCTCTCCTTGGCCAGGACCGAGTACGCCACGTCCCGGAACAGGACGTGGTGGAAGCTGTACTCCGCATCGTTGCCTGGCATGCTGCCCACCCGCTCGAGCAGCCCGGTGGCCACCAGCTCCTCGAGCTCCGTGATCACGCCGGCCTCGTCGCGCGCGGCCATGCCCGCCAGCGCGGCCGGCGAGAAGCTGCGGCCGATCACGCTCGCCTGGCAGAGGATGAGCCTGCGCGCGGGCGGGAGCCGGTCGAGTCGGGCGGCGATCAGCCCTCGCAGTGAGTCCGGGATCGGCAGGGTGGCGATGCGGCGGCCGGCGATGCCGGTCTCGCGGAGGGCGAGCGCCAGCTCGCGCGTGAACAGCGGGTTGCCCTGGCTCGCCTCGAAGACCCGCCCGAGCAGTTCGCGAGGGGCGTCGGCACCGAGCAGTGCGGCGGCCAGGTCGGCGGTCGGACCCTCCGGGAGGGTGCCGAGCTGGACACGGCAGGCCCTGGTGCCCTCCAGGAACGCAGGGTCCTCGGTGGGTGGCTCGGGCCGGCTCACCCCGAGGAAAGCGACCCGGCCGCGGTCCGGGCACTCGCCACCGACCACGAACGTGATCAGGTCGAGCAGGTCTGGAGTGGCCCACTGCAGATCCTCGAGGACCACCAGCACCCGCTCCCGCCGGCCCCGGGCAAGCCCGCACAGCACCCGGTGGAGCGCGCTGGCCAGCTCGGGGGCGCCGGCCTCGCCGGCCCGCTCCGGTCCGTCCATCTCGCCCAGTCCCAGCAGCCTGCGCATCGCCGCAGTGGTGTGGCGGACCACGTCCGGCCCTGCCGGCATGTCGGCGACCAGCCGGTCCATGGCGTCCGCCAGCACCTCGGCCGGCTCCGTCGGCGCCACCCCCGCGGCGGCGGCCAGCACCTCGCGCAGCGGCCACAACGGCAGGCACTGCCAGTCAGGGAGGCAGTTGCCCCACAACACCAGGACAGGATCAGGCAGCCGGGCCACGGCGGCGCGGGCCAGGGTGCTCTTGCCGACGCCCGCCTCGCCGACCAGCAGGGTCATGCCGCCCTGGCGCTCGGCGGCGCGCAGCGCCGTCAGCAGCGCGATCAGCTCCTCGTTCCGCTCGACCAGTGGCGCGGCCACCGGTTCGGGAGCACCGGGACCGACCACCTCGACGACCTCGACCGGGCGGTGCTTGCCACGGGCCACGACCTGCCGGGGCGGGCCGACGCGCACGGTGTGCCCCGCGGCCCGCAGCGTGCGGGTCGAGATCAGGATCTGTCCCGGCTTGGCGTGCTGCTGGATGCGGGCGGCGGTGTGGATGGCGTCGCCGGCCAGGCGCAGGTCGACCGAGGAGTCGGCGGCGACCACCTCGCCCGTGTGCAGGCCGATCCGCAGCGTGATCGGCACGTCCCCGATGGCGGTGGTGGCGGTCTCGATGGCCGCGCGGATGGCCAGGGCGGCCCGCACCGCCCTGCTGGCGTCGTCGCCGTGCGCGCTGGGGAAGCCGAAGGCGGCCAGGACGGCGTCGCCGATGTACTTCTCGAGGCTCCCGCCGTGCCGGCGGACCTCCGCGGCGACCTGGCCGAACACCTCGTCGAGCACGCGCCTGGCGGCCTCGGGGTCCAGTGCCTCGACCAGTTCGGTGGAGCCGACCAGATCGGCGAAGAGCAGCGTGACCACCCGCCGCTCGACCCCGCTCTCGCTCAGCCGGATGCCGCAGCCAGGGCAGAAGCGGGCCCCGGGCGGCGCTTCCGTCCCGCAGGAAGGGCAGGTGGGTCCAGCCGCGATGGACCGGGCTTGGCTCACAGCGTCCTCGTCCGTCAGCTGCCGCGATGGCTGCACTCGCGCGGTCGCCGTTCAGTACCCGCCAGCAGCGGGGGCGCCGGAGACCACGGCTTCCCGAGCGCGCCCCGGCCCGACGGTCCCTTCCAGCACGGCGCGCATGCGCTGGTGGATCGGGTACTCGGCGGCCAGGTGCGGCGCCGGTGGCGGGGCGGGGTACTCGGCCGCGTCACGGGGCTGATCGTCCTGGCGTCCCTGCCTGTGGTCGGACTGCGCGTCGCTCACGGCGGTCTCCTCCCCGTCCCCAGTGTCGCAGCTGAGTCTACTGGGGCGGCCATGCTCGTTACACTCGTTTTGGCCGAGATGAGTAGAAGGAGAAGTAACGAGATCAATCAGCCTGGACGTCACCTTGCCGTTGCGGGGCCCCAGCCAACGCGCCTAGCGTCTGGCCATGGCGCACCCGCGGATGTACTCGGACGACGATCCGTACCTCGCCGAGTTGCGCAAGCTCTGCCTCGCGCTGCCGGAGTGCGTCGAGGTCGAGGCGTGGGGACGGCCGACCTTCCGGGCGGGCAGGAAGATGTTCGCGGTGTTCGCGGGCGACGACGACCACGACTTCGCGGTGATCTTCAAGCCGGAGCCGGCCGAGCGCCCCGCACTGGTCCAAGACCCGCGCTTCTATGTCCCCGCCTACTTCGGCCCAGGCGGCTGGCTGGCGCTGCACCTCACCGCCGCGCCGGTCGACTGGCGCGAGGTCACCGAGCTGATGGAGACCTCCTACCGCCAGGTTGCCTTGAAGCGGATGCTGACAGCACTCGACCAGCAGGCCTGAGCACCCGGCTGGCTAGCCGGTCACGCCGCCAAGACCACTGGGGAGCCGGGTCTGGAAGTCGATGACGCCGACCCAGGTCGGGCGCACCGCGATGCGCGCCATCCTCGTCACCGGCTGATCGAGCATTGCGAGGTAGGAAGCGGCGGCCTCCTCGCCCAGGTAGCGGCGCGCCGCCAGCGCGTACTCCGGAGCGACCCCGTCCACCTCGGTGACCGATGCCCGGCCTCGGACGCTGAGCGCGACCGGAGGGGTGTCCTCGGTGTCGATGCTGATGGCCACGTCCGGGTTGGCGCGCAGCGCGGCCAGCCGGGCAGCCGCGTGCCGCACGTGCGGCGCCGACACGAACGTCGGCATGACCAGTTCGTCGCCGGTCCAGTGGAACCATGTCGGCACGATCCGTGGGGTGCCGTCCCTGGCGACGTACGCAAAGCGGGCCGGTATGGTCGAGGCGAGGAGGCGCTTGGCGACCTCGCTTCCCAGCAGCCCGAGGTCTCCCTGCGGCAGTGCCCCGCCCGAATCCGCGGCCGTCTCGCTCATCACCTGCACCACTTCGGTGTCCGTCACGGCGTTCCATCGCTCGACCACGGCATCCGTGCCCACGGGAGCGGGGGTCGGCAGCCCGATCTCCATCAGCCTTCCGCGCCGGAGCCGCCAGGGTCCACCTCGTGCAGGTCGGCCCGCAGGTAGGCGAGCGCGGCGCCGAGGAACCGGAACGTCCACTCCTGGGCCAGCGGCCGGGTCTCGCAGAACACGATCGGCACGTCAGGGTAGCGGACCTGCACGGCGGCCAGCAGTTCCGCCACGAAGCCTGGCTGGACGTGCTCGAGCTTGAACACCGCGCTGTACCGGTCCTCGACCACGACCGCCGCCCGTGGCAGCGCCGCCAGCTCGGCCAGCAGGAACCCGAGCGACCCGTCGACCAGGCTGCCCGACAGGTCCGCCAGCGTCTTGCGCTCCACCGCCGCGACCAGCCGCCCGTCCAGCTCCACGCCGTAGTCGCCGGCACCCAGCGCGCGCCGCTCCGCGCGGGCCTGCATGCCGCCGAACCGGTAGGGGTAGCGCTCGCGGGTGTCGACCAGGATGACCAGCTCCTCGTGTCCGGCGGCTCGGCGGCGCGGCACCCGCACGCCCGGGCGGGCCGCGGCGGCGGTCCGGGCCGACTGCCAGAAGATCGCCTCACGGCCACGCACGCTGGTGAACACCAGCTGGGAGCGGTTCTCGCGCGGCCGGTCGAGCACCAGGTCGATCGCCACCCCGCGGCGCACGCACACCCGCACCGGGACCTCCTCGACGACCTCCACGCCCTCGGGCCAGCCCTCGGCACGGTGGCAGTAGACCCTGGCGGTCCGCGGCCACCGCGCACCGACCTTGAGGACCAGCGGGCCCTCGGCGAGCGGCAGGCGGATCAGCCACGGCAGCCTGGAACCCGGCTCGGGGTTGCGGGCGACCGTCAAGGCTCGCGCCGGCATCCGGCTACCTCGCGCCCGCCGGGACGCCGCCCAGGTCGGCCGTGCGGGCCTGACCACTGGGCCACAGCCTGGTCGAGAGACTCGGGCAGGTCCGCGTACGTCACCGCCTCAGTCCTTCCTCCCCAAGATTCCGGGCACCGTACCACTGCTCGCCTGTGGTCTCCGCCGGTTCCTCGACCAGTGCGCCCACGGCCTCGACGGTCACGCCACCGCTTCGCAGCCGAGCCCGACGCAACCGCGTGACTCGAGCCAGCACGCTCTCGCCCGTTGACAGCCTCCCGGGCGGGTGTGACGCTCGGTCCTCGTCGAACCGCGATCGAGCCGCCGCCGTGCGCCGTGCCCGCACGGCGACCTCCAGGGACGGAGGAGCCGCACATGACCGACGAGGCCGCGAACGACCAGCTCCAGAGCTTCGACTCCAACGCCATGCCCTGGGGCGAGCTCTACATCGATCAGCTCAACCTCGGTGTACCGCTGAAGGCGTTCATCAACGACCCCGACACCGGCATGTCGGTCCAGATGATCAAGTACGAGGCCGGGTTCACCAACCCATGGCACCGGCACAACTGCGCCCACGGGATCTACGTGCTCGACGGCACCCTGAAGACGCACGCGGGAACCTTCGGCCCCGGCAGCTTCATCTGGTTCCCCGAAGGCATGCTCATGGAGCACGGCGCCACCGATGATGGCGCCGTGACCACGCTGTTCATCACCAACAAGCCGTTCGACATCCGCTACGCCTTCGAGGACGAGCAGGACGGCTCGACCGGCTAGCCCCTCGCCGACGACGACCCGCTGGACAGCGGCTGTTGGCATGGGGTGCTTTGATCCCGGGACCGATCCGATCCCGACGCCACGGAGACACGACCATGCCTTTGCGGGTGCCGTTCACCGGCGACGAAAAGCAGAGCCTGCACGTCAGCCTCGACCGGCACCGCGACGCGGTGCTGTGGAAGCTCGAAGGCCTCGACGACACCAACCTGCGACGGGTGATGACACCGTCGGGCACCAACCTGCTCGGCATGGTGAAGCACCTGGCCGCCGTGGAGTACAGCTGGTTCTGCCAGACCTTCGGCCGCGACACCGAGCCGCTGCCCTTCGACGATGACGACCCGGACGCCGACCTGCGCGTCACGCCGGACGAGACCACCGAGGACGTCCTGGCCTTCTACAGCCGAGCCCGCGCCGCGGCCGATCAGGTCATCAACGAGGTCGAGCTCGACCAGACCGGCACCGCCTGGTTCGGCGACGCGGTCTCGATGCGCTGGGTGTTGATCCACATGGTCGAGGAGACCGCGCGCCACGCCGGCCATGTCGACATCCTGCGCGAGCTGATCGACGGCATGACCGGCGACCACCGGCCCACCTGAGCGCCCGGCGCGGCCGTCCTCGGCCGCGGACGCTAGAGCTTGTGGCCGAACGCTGCCGGCAGCTCGTACTCGTCGCCGACGATCGGGTCACCCTCGGCGAAGCGTGACAACCGGAACGGGTGCAGATCGACCGTGACCGCCCGGCCGTCGGTCACCAGCTCGGCCATGCACGCCCCGATCGCGGGCGACTTCTTGAACCCGGTACCGGAGAAGCCGCCGGCCACGAACAGCCCGTCCAGGCCAGGTGCGCGGTCGATCACCGCACGCGCGTCCGGCGAGATGTCGTAGACGCCACGGTGCCCGCGCACCAGCCGCGCCCCCCGGAACGACGGCACCCGCTCCGCCAGCCGCTCCAGCGCCGCCGGCACCTGCTCCGGGCTCCAACCCTCGACCTCACGGTCCACCGCCGCCACGTCGAGGCGGCGGCCGGCCTCGATGCCGAGCAGCGACAACCCGCCTCCGTGCGGCCGGACGTAGGTGCCGAGCACGCCGTCGATCACCACCGGATGCCGCCTGGCGGCGGCCGGTCGCTGGAAGAACGCCACCTGTGCCCACTCCGGCGTGATGCCCAGCTCGAACCCTGCCGTCCGGGCCAGCGGGTCGACCCACGGGCCGCAGGCCAGCACAACCGCATCGGCACCGATCTCACCCTCGCTGGTGGCGACGCCCGCCACCCGGCCGCCGTTGGTCAGGATCCGTTCCACCCCGACGCCCTGGCGGATCCGCGCGCCGAGATCGACCGCCCGCGACGCGAACGCGAACGTCGTCGCCACCGGGTCGGCGTAGCCAGACTCCGGCTCGACCGCGGCCAGGCCAACCCCCGCGAGCTCGAATTCGGGATGCTCGGCGGCCAGGTCGGCCGGTTCGACCAGCTCGGTCCGCACCCCGAGCCGCCGCAGCATGGCGACGTTCCGCCGCATTCGCTCAGCCTGGTCAGGACCGACCAGCACGACCACCCCGGTTGGCGTGAACCCGCACCACCCGCCGACCCGGTCGCGCCACGCCTGGAACCATGCAAGGCTCGCCAGGGCCATGCGCGCCTCGGGCTCGTTGGTGTAGTGCATCCGGACCAGCGCGCCCGACCTGGCGGTCATCCCCGAGCAGACCGTTCCGCGCTCGACCACCAGCACGTCCACGCCCCGCTCGGCCAGGTGGAAGGCGATCGAGCAGCCCATCACACCTGCCCCGACCACGACCACGCTCGCCCCGTCGCGCATGCTCCCAGTCTCGCGCCTTCGCCGACCGAGGTCGACCGCGTTCAGCCGGTGAGGACCGTCTGCAGCTCGCGGACCGGATAGGTGACGGTGGAGCTGCGCACCACCGGCGGCCCTGGCACGGCCTGCGACGGCCCGCCGTTCACCCGGAAGCGGCCCTGCCAGCGAACGGTCACCTGCACCGGAAAGCGCCCGAGCTGCCGATAGGCGTGCACGATCTCACTCCGCGCCGGCCACGGCCGCCCAGGCACCCCGGTTACCAGCGGTGCGCTGCCATCCCCGAACCGCCACTCGTAGCTGGTGGCGGTGGCGTCGACGGTCACCTGGTTGGGCCCGGCGATGGCGGTGACGCTCTGGGTGAAGGGACCGCTGATCCAGAAGTAGCTGTCCAGGTTGGCCAGGCCACCCGCGCCAGGTTTGACGGTCAGCTTCGGGTCCGGAAAGAGCATCCGTCGCCAGACGTCCAGTGCCACAACGAGAGGTGGGAGTGGAGTGTTGGCCTGCTGGAATGCGGCAAGGCCGAGGCAGACTGTTCCAGTGGCCGACCATGGACCATTGCCAATCGAAACATACTCGCGGAAGCGAACCTGACCGGCTTGGGCGCAGCTTTCGGTGGCGCTAGGGCAGAGCGTGTCACCCATGGTTCCCGGCGGTCCATTGGCCGGACACGCAGGCACATACGCCCACCTTCGAACCGGTTCCGCGGCGTCGGGAGAGGCGTGATAGGCATTGCCGGCCGGCCGGACCCGTTCATCGACCGTACCAGCGTGAAGATCGATAGCCTCACCCGTCGAGACAGCCCCGTTTTCGCATTGTCTTTGATCCAGACCGCACCCAGAAGGAGTGGAATCTTGCGCCAGCATGGCGCTTGATGGGATAGGCATC
>DATLQA010000011.1:0-16637 GCA_035535495.1 Actinomycetota bacterium
ACGCGTCCTCGATCCTGCCACTGATCCAGGCGCCCACCCTGGTTCTGCACCGGCGCGACTGCCAGCTCGTCCCGGTTGCGCACGGGCGCGACCTCGCCGAGCGCATCCCAGGGGCGAGGCTGGTCGAGCTGCCAGGGACCGTCGAGGACCGTGCGGGATCTGGTCGCCGGGTCCGACGTCACCCTCGAGGACCGCGGCATGTACCTGCTGAAGGGCATCGACGGCGACTGGCAGCTCCTCGCGGTCGCACGGAGCTGACCGCGGTGCCGCTGCAGGGACGAGCTGAGCGGCATCGGGCTCCAGCTTCGGGCGGGGCTGCACACCGGCGAGGTCGAGCTGCGCGACAGCGACGTCGGCGGCATCGCGGTCCACATCGCGGCCAGGGTGATGGGGACGGCCAGGCCCGATGAGATCCTGACCTCACCAGGGTCAACGGACGGCACGCCCAGGATCCACCGACGGCCGCAGCCATAGCCACACCACCGTCGGCTCCATGGTGCGGTCGACCACCGCCAGCAGCTCGGTCGACAGGGCGTTCAGGTCGACCTCGTCGCGCAGCCGCGCGCTGAACGCCTCGACGGTCCTGACCGCGTCGTACTTGCGCCGGTTGAAGCGCCGATCCACCGCTTCCTGGATGCGACGCCGTGCCGGCTGGAACAACGCCGCCACCGCTAGCGTCGCGCCCGCGACTGCCCAGTTCGATGGGTTCCCGGCCACCCCACCGAACACCTCCCCCAAGAGGAGAACGGCCCCGGCGTAGACCAGTCCCAGGATGGCGGTGAGCAGCCCGTAGACGAGGGTGCGGTTGATCAGCCGGTCTATGTCGTACAACCGGTAGCGCAGCACCGCGATACCGACCGCGACCGGCAGGGCGATCACGAGGACATAGGAGGTGTTGCCAAGCAGCGAGTTGCTGAGCGGGGCCACCAGGACCAGCGCGCCGGCGTAGGTGAACCACTTGAGCTGCTGGCGCTCGACCCCGCGGGAGCGTCGGAAGCGAACCATCAGCGAGCTGATCGATGCCGCCAGCATGAACAGCACCAGACTGTTCAGGACGGTACCAAGGGGACCAGTATCCAGGTTGATGCCGGCCATCCCGATGGGATTGGTGACGGTGCGTCCGTTCGGCAGATGCAGCGACGGGCTCACCGCACCCAGCAGGGCGGTGGTTGCGGTCAGGCCAACCGCCAGCCACGTCACCGGCCGCCAGCGGGGCGACAACGACCGACCGGTCGGGAACAACAGCAGCGGGAACACCAGCGCGAGGATGATCGTCGGGGGCCAGATCCACTCCAAGATCCAGGTCGCGACCAGCCAGCCGGGCAGCGATCCTGGATGGGCGTTGGCATACCTGGCATAGGCCTCGGCCAGTCCGGCCATCATCGTCATGAGCCCCACGACGGTGAAGATCCAGCCGACGGTGTTGCCGGGACGGCGGTCGAGGATGAGGCAGCCGACCACCAGGTAGGCCGCGAACACCACCCACAGCAGCAGTTCGCTCGGGTTCTCGGCGCTGCGGCGATTGGCCACCCCGAGCGCGAGCCCGGCGGCGTTGCCGAGCAGGCCGAGCGCCAGCAGCCCCCAAGCTAGCCAGGTCGAACGGTTGCGCACCGCTACCGCCTCGCCTTCTCTGGGCTCCCATCCGCCCACCCGGAGTCGGCACCTTTCTACAGTAGGACCATCCCGAGATCGTTACGAACCTCGCAGCCGGGACGATCAGCAACTACCATCCCACGCCACGCTTCGGGCTGGACTTCCCTCGCGGCCTGGCGCATGGGCAGCGGACCGCCCACGTCGATCGTCCTCGGCCGCTGAGATGCGCCGACATCACTGACCTGGGCGGATCGAATGACCGAACCGGTGAGCGTGTAGGCGGTCATGGCGGGGTAGTACACCTCGTCGGCTCCAAACCCCATGGCTTGATCCGCTGTTCCATCCCTCCGCCGCCTGTAGAGATCCCCGATTCAGTCACCGCGACGATCACCAACCTGGCTGTCTCCGGGCGTACCACCTGGGCTCAGCCAACTTGGAGGGGCATCGTGCGCTTCCGTATCACCCTGGTTGCCTTGTTCCTGGCGGTCGTCGCGACCGCCTGCGTTCCTGCCACGGCCAGCCGCTCCGCCTCGCCTGCCGCAGTGCCGACGGCGGCCCATCACACCAAGAGCGTGGCCGCCGCGACCACATCGCCGGCGTCGCCGCGGCAGTTGCGGGCCCAGTTCGAACAGCTGCTGGGGCTGCATGCGCTCCTCGCCGTGCGGCAGATGCGCAGCGCGGTGAGGGTGGCCCCTGACTTCGTGCCGGTCGCCAACGCGTCGCTGCTGGAGAATACCGACGCGCTGAGCAGGCTCGTCGCCTCCGTGTACGGCAAGGCGCAAGGCGACCGCTTCAAGCAGCTGTGGCAGCGTCACATCACCGACCTGTTCTCCTACGCGAACGGCGTGGCGAGCAATGACACCTCGGCCGCGCGGACGGCGCGGACCGCGCTCCTGGCCGACGCCGACAGCTATGGCTCCTGGCTGGCGGGAGCTAGCCAAGGCCGAGTCCAAGCCAGCGACGCGGCGGCCGGTGTGCGGATGCACGTCGAGGAACTCATGCAGCAGCTCGACGCATACGCCACCCGCGACTACGGCCAGGCGTACCGGATCGAGCGCGAGGCCTACGAGCACATGTTCACCGCCGGCGCCACGCTGGTGAAAGCGGCGGTCACACCTGAGCTTGCCGTCGGCTTGGATACGCCGCCGGAGAAGCTGCGGTCGGGCTTTGCCATGCTGCTCGGTGAGCACTTGGAGCTGATCATCGAGGCTCAGCGGGCGACCTTCGCCGGGTCGGCGGAGTTCGAGGCGGCCGCCGCGCAGGTCAACGCCAACACGACCGCGCTCACCCGGGCGATGAGCGCGATCGTCGGCCCGAAGAAGGCCGCCGAGTTCCAGGCCGCGTGGGCGAACCACGTCGACGGGCTGCTCGCCTACACGGCCGCGGTCGCCAGGAAGGACGAGGCGGCAAAGGCCCTCGCCAAGAAGAACCTCGACGCCTTCGCTGCCAGGCTCGCTCTGTACTTCAGCGGCGTCGTCCGCAACCGGCTCGCCGTCGAGCCCCTCACCGACGCGCTCACGATGCACGACACTCACCTGATCAGCCACGTCGAGGCATACGCCGCCAAGAACTATCCCGACGCGCTGCGCACGGAACTCGATGGCTACCGGCAGATGCTCGGCGTCGCCAACACGCTCGTCGACGCGGTCCAGCGGACGGTGAAACCCGGGCTACCCGTCGGTGGCTCGCAGACCGGCGGCGGCGGGACCGCGCACTGCCGGCGGTAACCCTGGCGATACCCAGCCGGCCACGCGGTGCATCGGTTCCGCCGTGACGTGCGCCGTAACGATGCGGGAACGGTCGGAGTTCACCATCTCTTGTGAAGCAAATCACAAAGGAGGCTCCGATGACCGCCATCACCGCCAGCCCAGCGACCAGCGCCCCGACTGTCCGGCCACGCGACGCCGCGGCCCCCGCCGACCGTGACCACAGGTCCGGGCCCTCCAGGATCGGGGCCCTGCTCGAGGCAATGGCCTTCGTCGGCGCACTCTTCGACCCGACCGGAGTGCTGGCCGCCCAGCGCTACTCCCGCGTCCAGGACGCGCACTAGCGTTGTGCCCGCCTGGTCGCGTTCGGGTCTCTGCTCAGCGGACCGTCAGCGTCCCCCGCATGCCGGCCGCGGCGTGGGCAGGCACCCGGCAGTAGAACCGGTAGGCACCCGCCTGCGCGTCGAAGGTGATCTCCCGGGTGCCTCCCAGAGGTGCCTCCAGATCGACGTGCAGCTCATCGATCGTGAAGGTGTGCCAGAAGAGGTCCTGGTTGGTGAGCACGACCGTCACCTGGCCGGCGGGCGCCGTCAGCGAGGTAGCGGAGAAGGCCGCGTTCCGTGACTCGATCGCCACCACCGCGCCGCGTGGTCGGGTCGCCGGGACCTCCGGGTAGGCGAACGAGAAGCCGAGCAGCATCACCACCACAAAGATCGCGCCGATCGGGATCAAGGCGACGGTTGGGCCGCCAGCTTGCGGCTGGTGGCGGCGCGCGATCACCACCCAGCTGGCGACCAGCCCAGACAGCGACAGGACAGCCAGCAGCGCTGGCAGGATCACGTCCTCTGGCTCCTCGCCGTGGCGCAGGTTGGTCATGGCCGCGGGCATCGTCCACACCAGGAAGTCGCCGAGGACGACGATCAGGAAGCCGGCGCCGAACACCCCTCTGCCCCGACGCAGCAGTATCAGGCCAAGACCGATGAACACGGCCAGGGCCAGCGCCTCCCGGTCGCCGCGGACGATCCCCTGGGCGGCTGAGAGCACCAGCAGACCGACGGCGGCGATGACGGCCAACCGCCGCCAGGTCAGGCCCTGCCGTACGCTCGCCTCCACGCATCACCCCGCTCCAACGTGCGGACCGTCGCCGGTCGTAGGATCGCAGATCGCGGGACCACGAACCTCGCCTGCGCCGGCGGTTTCGCCGAAGCGCCGCAGGTTCCCTTGCCCGGCGACACCCCGTCAGCCCGGAACCAACCCGAGCCCGTCCAAATTGCTCACTACCAGGCCGACCGCGATGAACGCGCCGATCAGCACCGCGAGCGTGAGTCCGATGCGCCGCGTGCTGAAGCGCTGGATGGCGATCGGCTTGGGTGGCTCGGGCAGGAGCATCAGGAACTCGGCGTGCAGGTCCCGGCCCTGGGCGCGCATCATTCGGCGCAGTTGCGAAGGCATGGTGAGTCCGCGGGTGGCGGCGAACGCCTCGCTGACCTCTTCGACGGTGAACTGGCGCAGGGCTCGCTCATAGACGTGCCTCGGCTCGCTGCGCAGGGCCAGCACCAGCAGCATGTTGGCCAGATCGACCCCCTGGCGCCAGGGGCTCGGGCGCACTTCGGTGAAGAACACATCGATCAGGTACAGCTCGCCATCGCGGATCAGCAGGTTGGCCGGTTTGATGTCGCGGTGGGCAAGCCCCGCCTCCCACAGCCTGCGGATGATCATCAGGCCCTGGTCGATGACGGCGTCGTCCACCTCCGCCTGGCCGATCTCGGTGGCGTCGTCGAGGAACTCGGTGACCACCAGGTACTCGCGCTCCGGGCTGAGCTCGACGACGCCGTAGGGTTGGGGGCTGGGCAGGCCGGCGCGTTGCATCAGCGCCAGCGCGTAGTCCTCCTGCTGGACGAATCGCCGCACGGTGTTGAACGGTTTCTCGTCCTCCAGGCGACCGTACAGCAGGGCGCGGCCGAGCTTGTAGGAGCGGTCAGCGCGCAGGTGGCTCCTGGCATACAGCTTGGCGAACAGCCACGCGTCCTTCTCGCCCTTGAGCTTGACGCGCAACGGCGTCGAGCCTGCCGACCCCTCCAACCCGAAGGGCTGGACGTCGTCCACGACGATGCCGAGCTGGTCGTGGAGAGCGCGACGGATCGCCTCACCGCGCCGCCCTCCTACGTCCAGGTGAGCGGTGCGGCCCCGGCGGTAGGTCACCGGGAACACCTCGTCCGGGCACAGCAGCCGGAAGGCGACGAGCGGGATCGTGATGCCGATGATGCTGGCGACCAGGACCCCGGTCGGCGTATCGATGGCCAGGTACATGCGGGCGAGGGCGACCAACGCGATGATCGCGGCGACCACGGCCTTCCCGATCTGTCGCGTCCGGCCCTGCGGGATCAGGGCGTACAGGACGCCGACGAGCCGGACCGACAGCATCGCGACCGGCGCCAGCGGGTAGGCCGACAGGCCGGCCGGGCCGAGCATCGCGACCCCGGCCGGTCGCAACGGCGAGGCGACATCGAGCATGCCATTGGCGAGGTAGGTGGCCAGCGCCTGGACCAGGAAGAACGCGCCCAGGAACACGAACAGACGCCGGAACCGGCGGAACGCCAACAGCACCAGGATGGTCGCCCATCCCAGCACCACGATCACCGACTTGGAGCCGAACTCGGCCACGACCAGCATCACCCTGGTGAGGGCGGGCGTGCGCAGGCGAGCAAGCCCCTCGAGCACCCACTGGTCGACGGGAAGGAGTGCGCCGCCAGCGTTGGCGACCGCGGTTGCCCACAGCAGGATCGCCACGGTGCCAAGCCCGAGCCACCACCAGCCGGTCCTGCCGATCCGGCGTGGCAGCGGGGGCGGCTCCCCCGCGGGCCGACGACGCCGGCGCCCCCGGACCACCTCTGCCCCGCGGAGGCTCGGTCCGTCGCCGTCGGAGACACGCGGCCGGGATGCGGATGCTGGGTCCATGCTGCTCCTGCCCTGCGGCCCGATCGTCGTCAGCCTATTAACGACGACACCGCCCCACTCCGCCACTGCTGGCGGGCCCGACGGGGCCATGGGTCCTACGGCATGCAGGCGGCCGGTGGCTCGTACGGGGCACGGTCGTCGACACCGAATCGAGATGCCGACGACGCCGTGCAGAGCGGCGCGCCGGCTAGCCTGCTGGCTCGCTCCGTTGCTGGGAGGCTGGTCTCGTGTTCGTCAAACTGATCCTCCCAGCGTTGCTCGAAGCCAAGGACCCGGGGTTCCGGCCGATCAAGTACGCCCTGTTCCCGCCGCTCGGGCTCGCGGCGCTGGCGGGGTACCTCGACGCCGACGACCAGGTCGTGCTCGAGGACGAGCACGTCATGCCGCTCACCACCGACGACCGACCGGACCTGGTGGTCATGTCGGTCTACATCACCTCGGCGTACCGCGCCTACCAGCTCGCTGATCATTACCGCCGGCGCGGCAGCCACGTGGCCCTCGGCGGCCTCCACGTCACGGCACTGCCCGACGAGGCCGCCCACCATGCCGACACGGTGTTCCTCGGGCCCGGGGAGGACACCTGGCCGCGCTTTCTCGCCGACTTCCGGCGTGGACAGCCGCTGGCCCGCTACGCCTCGCACGAGCGCACGCTGCTCGGTGCCCCGCCACTGCGGCGCGACCTGATCGACCGACGACGGTACCTCTGTCCCAACTCCCTGGTGGTCTCGCGTGGCTGCCCGCACCATTGCGACTTCTGCTACAAGGACGCGTTCTATCAAGGCGGGAAGTCCTTCTACACCCGAGCCGTCGACCAGGTACTGGCCGAGATCGAGCGGCTCCCAGGCCGACACCTGTATTTCCTCGACGACCACCTGCTCGGCCACCGGCGCTTCGCCGCCGCCCTGTTCGCAGGCATGCGCGGGATGGGGCGGGTGTTCCAGGGCGCGAGCACCGTCAACGCGATCCTGGACTCCGACCTGATCGAGCAGGCCGCCGAAGCCGGCATGCGCAGCGTGTTCATCGGCTTCGAGACGCTCAACCCCGAGAACCTCCGGCGGCACGCCAAGCGTCAGAATCTCGCGCGTGACTACGACCAGGTGATCCGGCGGGTCCACTCCCTGGGCATCATGGTCAACGGAAGCTTCGTGTTCGGCCTGGACGACGACGCCGACGACGTCTTCGACTCCACGGTTGAGTGGGCGACCAGCCGGAGCATGGAGACCGCAACCTTCCACATCATGACGCCCTACCCGGGCACGGCGTTGCACACCCGGCTGGCCGGCGAGGGTCGCATCACCGACGCGAACTGGGATCAATACGACACCCGCCACGTCGTCTACCAACCGCGCCGCTTGCGGCCTGAACAGCTTCTCGCCGGCTACCGCCGCGCCTACCGGGACTTCTATCGCTGGAGCGCGATCGCCCGCGGGGCAGCGGGCCAGTCGACCGCCCGGCAGGCGGCACGGCACGTCGCCTACGCCGGTGGCTGGAAGCGGTTCGAGCCGCTGTGGGATCTTCTTATCCGCGCCCGCCGGGTCAACGCGATGCTGCCACTGTTGGAGGCGACCCTGGATGCCTTCGCCGGCGCCAGGCCATCGAGCCGCCGGGCGCCCCAGCCGCTACGTGGTGGACCCCAACACGGACCGGTCTCGGCCTGGCCGCCGGAACCGCCAGCGGTGTCCAGGCCGAGGCTGCCCTGAACGTCACCTGAACCCGGGTCGCAACCAGCGCGGTTCAGCCCGTCGTGGCCGTTGACCTAGGCAGCTCGACCGGGCGCTCGCCGCGACCCGGTCGCCACCTACCCGCCGGCCGCTACCAGGATGAGGTCGGTCGCCACGCCGAGGAGGAAGCCCACCAGCAGGCCCCACAGGGTGATCTCCCAGGACAGGCGGCGGCCGATGGGCAGCAACTCGCCGATCACGTAGAGGATGGCGCCGGCGGCCAACGCCAGGCAGCCCACGAACACGAACACCGAGTCGAACCAGGTGCCCACGACGGTGCCGAGGAAGGTGGGGCCGCCGCCGACCAACCCGGCCAGCCCGAGCCAGCCCCACGACGCTCGCGTGTTCGTTGCCGCCAGTGGCCCGACGATGCCGAACCCTTCGGTGGCGTTGTGGAGGGCGAACCCGACGATGAGCAGCGCGGCCAGTGAGACGGCGCCGCTCTTGGCCGCCTGGCCGATCGCCAGCCCCTCGGAGAAGTTGTGCAGGCCGATGCCGGTCGCGATCGACATGCCGACCCGCAGCGCGGCGGCCTGGGCGGCCGGCTTCTGCAGTTCGCTCTCGACCGCGGCCATGGCGCCCGGGCCGATGCTGGTCCGCTCGGGACGCCTCCACAGCCGGGGGGCGTAGAGCAGCCCGACCAGGCCGACCCCGAAGCCGAGCACGTAGACCAGGCTGAGCCCGACGAACTCGCCCCAGGCCGTCACGCCGTCCTTGGCCTGGGTCATCGCCTCCTCGACCGGTTCGGTGGCGTGGGCAAGGATGTCGAACAGCAGGAACACCAGGATGCCGGCGGAGATGGCGTTGAGGAATGCCCGGCCACGCGGGCTGGCCATCTGCAGACGCCCGATGGGCAGGCCAAGGAAAATCGTGAACCCGGCGATGGCGCCAAGCACAATCGTTTGGTTGGTCGACATCGTTGGCTCCTGGGGAGACCGTTAGGTTGACCTAATTCCGGCGAACGCTAGCGCTCCGGCCGGCGCGACGCAAGGCCTGCCGGTGTCCATGGCCGACGCGGCGCGGCGCCGCGTGACGCTCCGGGGGAGGTCGTGTAAGAAGCGGCTGGCGGGCGGTGTTGGACAGGGCGGAAGCTACCTTGGCGATCGGACGACATGGGGAGCGGCTGGGTGATAGCCGTACGGGACGAGGCCACCGCTGCCGCCGACACGCGGGACCGGTTCGAGGCGGTGTTCCGGGCTCGCTACGGCGAGCTGTACTCCCTCAGCTATCGACTGCTCGGCGACCACGGCGAGGCCGAAGACGTCGTCCAGGAGACGTTCCTCAAGCTGGACGGCCAGCCGGTGCTGGGCCGGCCGGTGGAGGAGGTGGCGGCGTGGCTGCGGCGCGTCTGCCTGAACGCCACCTACAACCGGCTGCGCGGCCGGCGCCGCGCCACGGCACGGCTGGACCGCGCCGGCCGGCTGGAGCGGGCGGACGAAGAGGCCGACGCCGGGGGCGGCCCGCTGCTGGACGTGCTCCGCGCCGAGCAGCAGCGGGCCGTGCGCCAGGCGCTGGCCAGCCTGCCGCAACGGCAGCGGGCATGCCTGCTGCTGCGCCACGCCGGCTTCTCCTATGCCGAGATCGCGGCAACGCTTGACCTGGCCGTCGGCTCGGTCGGGGTCCTGCTCGCCCGCGGGGAGCGGGCCTTCCGTGACGCCTATCTCGACCGCAACGACGCCGACCCGGGAGCTGACGATGCCCTGCCCTGACCTCGGTACCCTGCGCGTGTCGCTCGACGACGACGCCGGGGCCGCCCCGCCGCGGCTGCGCGACCACGTGCAGGCCTGCGCATCCTGCCTCGACACCGTCGCCGAGCTGCGGCGCAACGCCGAGCTGGCCGCACCGGCGATCGCCATGACCGGGCCGGACGGCTGGTTGTCCCCGGCCACGGTCGAGGCCGCCCTGACCCGCTTCGAGCAGCGGCGCGCCCGCCTGCTCGCGGTACGGGCGGCCACCGCTGATGGGCCGGCCGCGCGCACCGCGGACCCGCCGGAGCCGGTGGTACCGCTTCGCCATGGGGGCCAGCTCGCCCGGCTGGGCACCAGGGCCCGAAGTGTGGCGGCGGCGCTGGTGGTGGTGGTCGTGTTGACCACGATGATCGCCACACCAGGCGGGAGAGCCGCCGCCGCCGGTTTCCTGGCGCACTTCCGCAGCGAGCGCTTCCAGGTGGTGGCGCTCGACCACAGCCAGGCGGTCCAGCTCAACGCCGCCATGACCCAGCTGGTGCAGACCGGTGTGTTCAGCGGCGACCAGCGTGAGCTGGACCGCCTGGTGACACCGCTGGCCGTGCGGGATCTCGCCGAGGCGAGCCGGCTCGCCGGCTTCCCGGTCCACGCGGTCGACCGGTCCGCGCTGCCACGTGGCGTGGGCGCCACGCCGGAACGGGTCCTGGTGAACCGGGCCCACACCGCACGGCTCACCTTCGACCGCGACCAGGCGATCGCCTACTTCCGGCGCAACGGCCAGGCGCAGGTGACCATCCCCGAGCGGTTCGACGGGGCCCAGCTGGTGATCCAGGTCCCCGCGATCGTGGTGCAGCAGTACGCGGGGCGGGACGGCACACCGCGGCTGCTGGTCGGCAAGGCCGGCACGATCGGCATGGACGCCGCCGGCGGCGCCAGCCTCGAGGAACTCCGTGAGCTGGTGCTGCACCTGCCGGGCCTGCCGAAGGGGGCGGTCGAGCAGCTCCGCAACCTCAGCGACTGGCGCACGACCTTGCCGCTGCCGGTCCCATCCGACCAGGTGCGCTGGCGGGCGGCGAGCGTCGGCGGCAGCGAGGCGCTCAGCTTCACGGACTCGACCGGAAAGGTGCACGCCCTGCTCTGGAGGCACGGCGGGTACATCTGGGGTGTCGCAGGCGTGATCGGGGCTGGCGAGGCACTCGATGTCGCGAACAGCCTCGGCTGACCGGAAGGAACGGGTCGCCGGGACCGGGCAGCCGGTCCCGGCGATCGCCATGTCCGCCGTGCACAAGGCCTTCGGCGACCGGGTCGCGCTCCACGGGCTGACCCTCGAGGTCGGCGCCGGGGAGGTCTTCGGCTTCCTCGGACCCAACGGCGCCGGCAAGACCACCGCCATGAAGATCCTGCTCGGGCTGGTCCGGCCCACCGGCGGGGAGGCGCTGGTGTTCGGCCGCCCACCCTCCGACCCGGCCGCCCGCCGCCGCCTCGGCTACCTGCCGGAGCACTTCCGCTTCCAGGAGTGGGCGACCGGCGTGGAGCTGCTGGACTTCCACGGCCGCCTGAGCGGGCTGGGCCGCGCCGAGCGGGCCGAGCGGATTCCCGAGGTACTGGAGCGGGTCGGTCTGACCGGGCGGGGTGGCGAGCGCGTCCGCCGCTATTCGAAGGGGATGACCCAGCGGCTCGGTCTCGCCCTCGCCATCCTGCACCGGCCCGACCTCGTGCTGCTCGACGAGCCAACCTCGGCCCTGGACCCGGTCGGGCGCCGCGACGTCCGCGAGCTGGTCCGGGAGCTGGCCGCCGACGGGGTCACGGTGTTCCTCAACTCCCACCTGCTCACCGAGGTTGAGGCGGTCTGCGAGCGGGTCGCGATCGTCAACCAGGGCCGGATGGTCGCCAGCGGGCGGCTGGACGATCTCGCCGACGGCGTGACCCAGCTGCGAATCCTGCTCGACCGCGTCGACCGGGACCTGCTGGCGCTGGTAGCTCGTCATGGGGACGTCGCCCGGGTCGAGGGCACCGCCGTCACCCTTGCCGTCGCGACCCTCGACGTGGCACCCGACCTGGCCGCCGCGGTGGTCGGGGCGGGCTACCGGCTCTACGGGCTGGTGCCGGTGCAGCGGTCGCTGGAGGACGTCTTCGTGGACCTGGTCGGGGAGGTGCACGAACAGTGAACCTCCTGGTCGTGGCGCGCTGGACCGTCCTGGAGGCACGGCGGCGCAGGCTGCTGCTCGCCGGCGTGGTGCTCAGCATCGCCTTCGTGGTCGTGTTCGCGCTGGCCTTCTCCCTGCTCTACCACAGCCAGGAGCGAAACCTGCTCGGCGCGCAGGCTGGGGACAGCGGCCCGGTGAGCCCGCGTGAGCAGCTGCTGGTCCTTTCCACCATCCTGGTCGTCCTCGGGCTGTACGGGGTCCAGTTCCTCGCCGCGCTCCTCGGGCTGTTCCTCGGGGTCGCGTCGGTCTCCCCGGAGGTCGATTCGGGCGCGCTCCACGCCGTCCTCGCCCGTCCGATCAGCCGCCTGGACTACCTCCTCGGCCGCTTCCTCGCCCTGGCTGGCATGCTCACCGTCTACGTGGTGGTGATGAGCGGCTCGCTGCTGCTCACCGCCCGGGTCGTCGCCGGCTACGAGGCTGGAGACGCGACCCGAGCGGTGGGGCTGATGATCCTCGAGGTGCTCGTCCTGCTGGCCGTGAGCGTGCTCGGCAGCAGCGTCCTGCCGACCCTCACCAACGGGGTCATCATGCTGGCGCTGTTCGGACTGGCGTGGCTCGGGGGGGTCGTCGGGTTCATCGGCAGCATCCCGCCCGGGAACGAGCTCCTGGCCAACCTGGGGACCGCGGTGGGCCTGCTGCTCCCGGCCGACGCGGTCTGGCGCGGGGCCTCGTACCACGTGCTGCCGTCGGGGCTGCTGATCGCCAGCTCGGTCGCCGGCGGTGCCGACCTGGAGCTACCGTTCGGATCCACCACCCCGATCGCACCAGCCCTGCTCGCCTGGGCAGTGGCCTACCCGACGCTCTGCCTCGGCCTGGCTGTCGCCTGCTTCCGGCGCCGGGACCTGTGACCGCCCGCCGTGGTCCCGACAGCTGCTCCTGCGGCATGCGTTGGAGCGGTTCCGGCGGCTTCGAGCCGGCCGGGAACCGGCGCTTGTAGCATTCCGAGTGTTGGGTGGGATGCCGGCCGGGGGAGCGCCATGTCGATCCAGCACCAGGAGGGGCGGGCCGGGGTCAGGCCTGACCTGTTCCTGCCTCGCCATCCCGGCGACGCCGTCCGACTGGTGGCCGCGGTCGCGGTCTTGCTGCTGTCGATCAAGCTGGTGAACCGCAACCACATCGACGAGCTCGAGATCGACGCCTTCCGGCTGGTCAACGACCTCCCCGGCGTGCTGTACCCGCTGGTGTGGACGGTCATGCAGCTCGGCAACGTGCTGGTGGTCCCGGTGGTGGCCGTGGCAGCGGCCCTGAGCCGCCGCTACCGCTTGGCGGTGAACCTGGCGATTGCCGGGTTCGGCGGCTACTTCCTTGCCAGGCTGGTCAAGGGGCTGGTCCAGCGTGGCCGGCCGTCGCAGTACCTGCCCGACGTGACCCTCCACGGGCCGGCCGCGACCGGATTGGGCTACGTCTCGGGCCATGCCGCGGTGGCCGTGGGGCTGGCCGCGGTGGCCAGCCCCTACCTGGGCCGGCGCGCCCGCCGGGTCGCCTGGGCGCTGGCCGCGGTGGTGTGCCTGTCCCGCCTGTACGTCGGCGCCCACCTGCCCTTGGACGTGATCGGCGGCGCGGCGGTCGGCTGGGCTGTCGGCGCGACCGTGCACCTGCTCCTCGGCGCTCCCGGCGGCAGCCCATCGGCCGACCGCATCCGCCGGGCGCTGCTCGACAGCGGGTTCCAGCCGGTGAAGGTCCAGGCGCAGGGCCGTCCCGACGCGCCGCGCTCGGCCCGCTTCCTGGCCACCACCGCCGATGGGGAGCTGCTGTTCGTCAAGTTCATCCCGCGCGAGCGCCGGGACTGGGATCTCGCCTACCGGGTCTGGCGGCGGCTGGCCAAGCGGGGCGAGGTCGACCCGGGCCGTTTCGGCTCCCCGTCCGAGCAGGTGGAGCGGGAGGCGTACATGGCCCTCCTGGCCGGTGCGGCCGGGGTGCGGGTCCCCAAGGTCGTGCTGGCCCGCCCGACCGGCAACGGGGCTGGCCTGCTGGTGATGGCCTACATCCCCGGGATGTCGTTGGCCGAGCTGCCACCCGAGCAGATTGCCGACGAGCTGCTGGCCGAGCTGTGGCGGCAGGTCGGCCAGCTGCACGCCAACCGCATCGCCCACCACGACCTCGGACGGTGGAGCGTGATGCTGGATGAGCGCCACCGGCCCTGGCTGGTCGACTTCGACGCCAGTGAGGCGATGGCCGACCGCCAGGTGCTCGCCGCCGACGTGGCCGAGCTGCTTGTCTCCCTCGGCCGCATGGTCGGCGCCGAGCGGGCGCTGGCCGCCGCCGACGCCGGCCTTGGGCCCGACGTCGCCGGCTCGGCCCTGGATCAGGTCGAACCGTCCGCGCTGACCCCGCTGACCCGCGACGACCTACGGGCCGACCCGGGCCTGTGGGAAGACCTGCGCCGGCGTGCCACCGCGGGCCGGCCGCCCCGCACGGCGACCACGCCAGCCAGGCCGGGCCCGACCTCGTCGGCCCCGACCGGGAACGAACAGTGACCGATCCTGAAGGCGGGACCGCCAGGCCTGACGCGTTCGGTTCTTGCCATCACGGTTCAAGTGGACCATCGTCCCAAGCAGCGGCGGACCGATGCGCAGACGGGAGGCATGATCGTGAGCACCGAGTCTAAGGGCGGCACCGGCGCGGACGAGCCCGTCGAGCATCCGGGTGCGCCCGGCGAGAGCGACCCCACCGTCGAGCGCGACCAGCAGGCGGCCGCCCAACAGCCGACCCAAGCATTCCAGCAGCTCCCGCCGGAGGAGCCCCCGAGCGCCGAGCAGCCCGACCTGCCGGTCACCGAACAGCCGACCCAGGAGTTCGAGCAACTCCCGCGGGAGCACCCGGCCACAGGGCCACCCGTGAACCAGGGCAGGCAAACCGAGCAGTTCGCGTCGACGCCGGTCGACGCCCCATGGACGCCGCAGGCACCGCCGACCGCAGGAAGGCCGTCCAGGCGCCGTCCTGGCACCGGCGTCCTGGTCGGCGTCGGCGCCGCGATCATCGCCCTCGTGGCCATCGCCGCCCTGGCGCTGCCGTCGCTCACCGGCGACGACCAGCCCACGACCGCCTCCACCGCAGCCACGCCCACGACGGCGGCGGCGCCGTCGACAGCGCCAAGCCAGACGACCGCTGCTCCGACCACCCAGACGGTGCCGGTCGCCGGGACCGTCCAGGTCGTCCGGTCAGGGTTCACCCAGCTCCCGCCCGAGCCCGACGGCGACGTCGACGTGAGCTACGCCGTGGTGCTCCGCAATCCAAGGAACGACCAGGTCGCGCAGAACGTTCGGGTGATCGTGACCTTCACCGGCGCCAACGGCGCCGTCGTGGAGACCAAGGACGAGGAGCTCGACGCGCTGCTGCCAGGGCAGACCGCCGCGGTCGCCGACACCACCGGCGTGCGCGGCGCGCGAAGGATGCGCGTCCAGATCCTGGTCGGCGGCTTCGCGCCAGGGCAGGGCCTGACCGGCAAGCTGAGCGCATCAGGCGTGCGGACCTCGGTCGTGGCGGGCGAGCTGATCACCACCGCCACCGTCCGCTCCACGCTCGGACAACCCCTCAGCGGCGCCGACGTCGTCGCGGTCTACTACGACCGGTCCGGGCGGATCATCGGCGGACAGTCCGACAGCGTCGACGCCGTCCCCGCCGGCGGGGCGGTGCCGGTGCGGCTCGACAGCTCCACCAACCTGCGCGGGATCGCGAAGACCGAGGTCCACGCCAGCCCCAAGGACCTCGTACCCGGCGGCTGATCGGACATCGCTCGTCTACGAGCACCTCCAACACCTCCCCAGCGAACCACTCGACCCACCAGCCAACCCCACCCCAAGCGAGCTCCCCGCCGCTCAACAGGTCGCGCCTCAGGGGTCGAGGTAGCGCAGGACCGCGAGCACCCGGCGGTTGTCGCCTTCTGAGGGCGGCAGGCCGAGCTTGCCGAAGATGCTGGCCACATGCTTTTCCACCGCCCCGCTGGAGACGACCAGGGCGGCCGCGATCCCCGCATTGGAGCGGCCCTCGGCCATCAGGGCGAGGACCTCGCGCTCGCGCGGGGTCAGCGCGGCCAGGCCTTGCGCGTGACGGCCAGCGGCGAGGAGCTGGGCGACCACCTCCGGGTCGAGCGCGGTGCCGCCGGAGGCGACCCGGGCCAGCGCGTCGGCGAACTCGGCCACGTCGGCGACTCGGTCCTTCAGCAGATAGCCCACGCCGGCGGCGCCGCCCTCCAGCAGCCGGGCCGCATACCTGGTCTCGATGTACTGGGAGAACACCAGCACACCCGTCCTCGGATGGTCGCGGCGGAGCACCAGGGCGGCCCGCAGCCCCTCGTCGGTATGGGTCGGCGGCATGCGGATGTCCACCACCGCGACGTCGGGACGGTGCTCCGCCACGGCGGCGAGCAGCTCGTCGCCGCCGGCCACGGCGGCGCACACCTCGTGGCCACGGTCGAGCAGCAGCCGGATGAGCCCCTCCCGCATCACCGCGGCGTCCTCCGCGATCACGACCCGCATGGCCGGCAATGCTCTCACGCGCGCAGCGGCAGCTCGACGGTGACCCGCGTCGGCCCGCCAAGCGGGCTGGCGACGTCCAGGCGGCCGTCCACGGTGCTGACCCGCTGCGCGAGCCCGGCCAGGCCGCTGCCGTGAGGATTCGCCCCGCCGGCGCCGTCGTCGGTGACGGTGAGCAGCAGCATCCCGCCCCGTCCGGTCGCCTGCACGCCGACCCGGTTCGCGAGGCTGTGCTTGGCGGCGTTGGCCAGCAGCTCGGCGGCGCAGAAGTAGGCGATCGTCTCGATCGCCG
>DATLQA010000012.1:0-34430 GCA_035535495.1 Actinomycetota bacterium
GCCGGTTCGATGGCGCAGCTGCAGCGCGGCCGAGGTGACCACCGCCAGCGCCAACGGCAGGTAGGGCAGCAGCGCACGGATCGGGTCGACCTTCCCGGCATGGGGGACACCGGCCCGGGGAGGGTGCAAGGCCGCGGACGCCACCAGCAGGAAGGCGGCGACCCAGCCGCTGTCGGTGACCAACCCGGTGTGATAGGTGCCTTGCTGGGGAGTATCCGCCGAAGACTGAGCCTCCGCCAGAATTGCAGATGGCTATTCCGGACCGTGGACGCCTGATGGCCGGAATCTGCCCTAGCAGGGCCGGCATCACTGCCCCACCTGCACCACCGGCCCTAGGCAAGTCGATGGCCGGCAAGCCGGGGGGAGGAGGCCTCCTCCCCCCGGACCCCCTCCTCGGTCAACACACCAGACCTGCCCTGCAGGCGTGTGACGACCCAGGTGCGGCGGGGTGCCGAAGCTCAGCCGGGCAGCCCGTCCAGGAACGGGTCGACCGCGGCGTCGTTCTCGGCCATGCCCCAGACCGCGGTCGTCTTCCCATCCCGGATGTGGAAGATCTGGGTGAACTTCCACTCGGCGCTCGACCCGTCCGCCGCAGTCGCCGAGGCCGATCCCAGCACCACGACATGGTCGTCGTTGCCCAGGATGTCGTGGATGTCCACCGACGGTGGCCCGCTGGTGGCCTGCGCCTGGCGGCCGAAGTACTCCAGCACCCTCTCCTTGCCCTGGTAGGCACCGGCCCACTTGCTGTTGCCACCGACATGCCAGACCACATCGTCGGCCAGGTGCTCGTCCATCCAGGCAGTGTCGCCCCGCTGTAGGGCTTCGAAGCCCTCCCGGACGGCGGTGACGTTGGGATGCTCGTGCTGGGTCATGACGACGTTCCTTTCGCAGGTGGCCCCTTGACCTGGTCGGCGGAGTCTACCTGGGCTGGGCGAGCGCCGCTGCTGGTGGCGCCGGGCCGTTGGCATCGTCGGCGGCGACTTACGGCTCCATCATGGTTCCTGGTCATGCATCCGCGGGCGGCGGACCGGCCGGCGCCTGGCGGTCCCCACGAGACCAGCGAGGTTGAACAGGATCAGCAGGAGAACGAGCACGACGCCGACGCGGCTGTGCTCCCGGATCATGATGAGCGCCGCCCACAGGTAGACGAGCAGGCCTGCGCCGAACACGAGCACGCGGATCCAAAAGCCCCGAGGCGTCAACGGCGGAAGCGTCATCGCGGCGAGCGTACGCCTGGGCCGCCGTTGGTTGTCGTTCGGTCAGCCGCACGAGGGTGGCGCGCCGGTCGTCGGGGTGCGGCAGGCGGTCGTCACTCCTCCGGCGCCTCGCCGCGCAACCACTGCACGTACCGGTCGGCGGAGCGCTCCAGCACCTGCTCGGCGTCCCGGCGCAGCACCGGCTCCCACCAGCCGCCGTAGATGCGGTCGAAGCGGTACGGCCGCACCGCCTCGACCACGCCGCGGACCGCCCGCTCGGGCAGCGGCAGCCGGTTCGGCGCGCTGCGCACGAAGGTGACCCGGTCCTCGCCCGGGGTCACGAAGATGGTGTCGCCGCTGAGCAGCGCACCGGCGCCCTCCGCCCCGTGCGCCCAGTGCACCACCGCGCTGCCGGCGAAGTGCCCGCCGCACTGGACCAGGGTGACGCCGGGAAGGACCGGCAGCGCACCCGACCAGGTCCGCACCGCCGCATCCGGGCGAGGCAGCCAGGCGGCATCGGCCTCGGCCAGCAGGATCTCGGCGTCGAAGGCGTGGCTCCATTCGACGATCGCGCCATAGAAATGGGGGTGGCTGGCGCTGACCGCGCGCAGCCCGCCGGCCTCGGCGACCGCCCGCATGGCCAGCTCGTCCAGGAAGCCGGGCGGGTCCCACAGCAGGTTGCCCGCTGGCGTGCGCACCAGCAGGGCCCGCTGACCGATGGCGAACGGCGGCGCCGTGCCGATCCCGACCAGGTCCGGCTCCACCTCGCGGACGTCGCCCTGGTGGCCAGCCGCGCGCAGCTCCGCCAGCGTGGTCCACCGCTGCCCGCTCGGCGGCACCCATTGGCGCTCGTCGGCGCAGATGGCACAGACCGCCGGCGGCGACGCCGCCGCCGGGTAGTGGTTGCCGCAGGTTGCACATACCCAGGCCTCATCCTCGGCGCCAAGCTGGCTACCCATCGGTCAGGCTCCCTCCGGTCGGTGGCTGCATCGGCTTGGCGCGGTCGACGGCCAGCGGCAGCCCGGCGGCCACGGGTTCGATCCGGAAGCAGCGTGCCAGCGGCGGCCTCCTCGCAGCCAGCCCGACCGCGGCGGCGTCGCAATTGACGGGTCCGGCTCTGCGGGCCGATGCTTCTGCGTTGTGCGATCGGCCCGGCTTGGCCGCTGTGGACGGGAGGCCTGGCCGCTCGCTCGGGTGAGGGGGTGGCGGCGGCCTTGAGGGGTAGGGCCCCATGAGCTGGCGCTGGTCGGCTGCCGGGTGGCTGATGCTCGGCGGGGCCGCGTTCTTCGCGGTCGCCGTCGGCTACGTCTGGCGCAGGCGCGGCGACGCCCTGGCGGTCAGCCTGCTGGTGATGCTCCTGGCGGGGTTGGCGTGGAGCGTGGCCTACGCGCTGGAGCTGAACAGCGCCGACCCGGCCAGACGGCAGCTCTGGGGCGACCTGAAATACGTCGGCATCTGCCTGCTCACCCCGGCCTGGCTGGCGTTCGTCTTTCACTACACCGGCCGGGTCAAGTGGCCGAGCCGGCTGGTGGGCGCGCTGCTGGCCGTCGAGCCGCTGGCGCTGCTGCTCCTGCTCGCCAACGACGCCAGTCACGACCTGATCCGCTTCTACACGGCGGACGGTGGACCGGTGGCGGAGGCGGGGCCCCTGTTCTGGGTCCACCTGGTCTACACCGACTCGCTGCTGTGGGCGGGCACCGCCGTGTTCATCCTGGCGTCGGCGCGGCTGTCGCGGCTGTACCGGCGCCAGGCCATCGTCGTGTTCGTCTCGGTGCTGCTGCCCTGGGCCGTCAACCTCCTGTACAACCTCGACGTCGGCCCGTTCGGCCAGGTGGATCTCAGCCCGTTCGCCTTCACCCTGACCGCCGGCGTGCTGGTCTTCGGGGTGTTCCGGTTCGGCCTGCTCGACCAGCGTCCCGTGGCCCGTAGCCAGATCTTCGAGACGATCAACGACCCGGTCCTGGTGCTCGACCCCTGGGGCCGGATCATCGACGCCAACCCGGCGGCCGGGCGGCTCGTCGGGCGGCCGGCCGGCGAGGCGGTCGGCCGTGCCGCGGTCGAGCTGCTCCCCGCCCTCGGCGACCGGGCCGCCGGCCAGGCAACCGCCAGCGAGCTCACCGTGGCCGACCGCACCTACGACCTGGTCGTATCCTCCCTGCCAGGACGGCCGGGACGCCGCGGCGGGCAGCTGGTGGTCGCCCGCGACGTCAGCGAGCGCCGCCAGGCCGAGCAGGTCCTCCGTACCGCGTTCGAGCGGGAGCAGGCCGCCACCGAGCACCTGCGCGGCGTGGACGAGTTGAAGAGCGCGTTCCTGCAGGCGGTCTCCCACGACCTCCGCACTCCGCTGGCCTCCGTGCTGGGGATCGCGCTGACCCTGGAGCGCAACCGCGGGACGCTGCCCACCGCCGACGTCGAGGACCTCTACAGCCGCCTCAGCGCCAATGCGCGCCGGCTGGACCGCATCCTCCGCGGCCTGCTGGACCTCGACCGGCTCAGCAGGGGCCTGGTGGAGCCGCGACGCGAGCGGGTCGACCTGGGCGCGCTGGTGGCGGAGGCGGTGGATCAGGCCCAGGCCGACCTGGTCGGCGACCATCCCATCTTCGTGGACCTGGCGTCGGTCGAGATCGCGATCGACTCGGCCAAGGTCGAGCGGATCGTCGAGAACCTGCTGGTCAACGCCTCCCGTCACACTCCGCCCGGGACCCCGATCTGGGTGAGGGTCGATCCGCGCGCCCCCGGGGCGCTGCTCACCGTGGCCGACGCAGGCCCCGGGGTGCCGGCCGAGCAGCGCGAGCACATCTTCCAGCCGTTTTACCGCGGACCGGGCGCTGCCAGCCACGCACCCGGGTCCGGCGTCGGCCTGGCGCTGGTGGCGCAGTTCGCTGGCCTCCACGGCGGCCGCGCGTGGGTGGAGCCGCGGGCCGGCGGCGGCGCCAGCTTCCAGGTGCTGCTCCCGGACAGCCCGGACGTGGCGCCGCCGGCCGATCCGATGAGCTCCGTCACGGCGTAGCAGCGGGCACCGCTTCGTCCGACCCGGCGCTGATTCGGCGCCTTGCGGTCGGTACGTACCGAAACCGGGACCGAGTGTCGCTCAGGCCCGGACCGATTCAGCCGAATCGTTAAGCAGACCGGCTGTCGTGAGCCGGCGGATCGAGACCCGCCGGTTGCTTGTGGTCGTGTCCCAGAGGAGGCAGACAAGGGTGGACGCCTCAGCGGCAGCTGGGCCGCGACGCGGGCGAGGGTTCCGCGGTCGTCTCCTCTGGCGGCTCGCAATGGTCGGGTTTGTCAGTCTGCTGCTGCTGTTGTGTGGGTTCTCCCTATGGGCGGTCGCCACCACCAACCGTGCGGCGTTGCAGACCGCCCGCCTGAACAGCCTGAACGACGCGTTTCAGCGGGCCCGGTTCGCGGTCACGACCGAGAAGTCGCTGCAGCACCAGTACTACATGCAGCAAGGAGCCGGGGTACGGGCGGGCTTCGAGCAGTCCGCCCGGTCGTTTTCAGCCGCGGTGCGATTCGTGCAACTGCACGGCGACAGCCAGGACCAGGCGCCACTGGAACTGCTGATCGCCGACCACAGCCGCTACGTCCAGGCGGTGCATCGGCTGTTCGCCGCGGTGGACGCCGGCGACCAGCAGCGGGCGCTGCTCATCGACCGGCAGATCGAGCCGCTCTTCCAATCGATGCGGACCAGGATGCACGAGGCAGCCGACCACGAGCGCCGTGAGACGTTGGCGGGCCTGGCGACGCTGCGCCAGCGGGTGGTGGCTACCACGCAGATCATGCTCGGCGCCAGTGGCATCGGACTGACCGCGGTGCTGGCGGTGCTGGTCGGCTACCACCGGCGCACCGAACGGCAGGCCGCCCAGAATCAGTACCTGGCGTTGCACGACACACTGACCGGCTTGCCCAACCGGACCCTGCTGCGAGATCGAACCCTGCAGGCGATCCGCCACGGTGACCGGGACTCGGCCCCGGTGGCCCTGCTGCTGATCGACCTGGACCGGTTCAAGGAAGTCAACGACACCCTCGGCCACCACGACGGCGACCAACTGCTGGTCCAGGTCGGCCAGCGGATACGTGGCGCGCTGCGTGCGGTCGACACGGTCGCCCGTTTGGGCGGCGACGAATTCGCGGTCCTGCTGCCCCGGATCAAGATCCCGGAGGGCGCAACGATCGTGGCCGCCAAGCTGCAAGCCGCCCTCGCCCAGCCGTTCGTGCTGGCAGGGCTGAGCCTGGAGGTGGAGGCCAGCATCGGGGTCGCCGTCTACCCGGACCACGGCACCGACCCCGACGAGCTGCTGCAGCACGCCGACATCGCCATGTACGTCGCCAAGGACACCCACACCGGGTTCGTCCTGTTCGACCCCACCCTCGACCAGCACAGCCCCAGCCGCCTCGCCATGCTCGGCGAGCTGCGCCGCGCGATCGAACACCGGCAGCTCGTCCTGCACTACCAGCCCAAGATCGACGCGCAGTCAAGCACGGTGCTCGGGGTGGAGGCGCTGGTGCGCTGGCAGCACCCCACCCACGGTCTCATCCCCCCGGCCCAGTTCGTTCCCCTGGCCGAACGCACCGGGCTGATCGGGCCGCTCACCCACTACGTGCTGGACGAAGCGTTGCACCAGAGCCGCGACTGGCGGCGCGCCGGCCACGAGTTGTCGATCGCGGTCAACGTGTCGGCCAGACGGCTGTTGGACCGCAAGTTCCCGGACGAGGTCGCGGCCATGCTCGCCAACTGGGAGGTACCCCCGCGACTGCTCGTGCTCGAGATCACCGAGAGCGCCATCATGGCTGACCCGGCCCACGCGGAGGAGATCCTGGGGCGCCTGAGCCAGATGGGCATCGAGCTCGCGATCGACGACTTCGGCATTGGGTACTCCTCGATGGCGTCACTCAAGAGCCTGCCCCTGCACGAGCTGAAGGTGGATCGCTCCTTCGTGTCGCAGATGACCAACAACAGCCGCGACGCGGTGATCGTCCGGTCCACGATCGACCTTGGCCGCAACCTCGGCTTGCGGGTCGTGGCCGAGGGCGTGGAAGACCGGCGCACCTGGCAGGAACTGCAGGCGCTCGGCTGTGACGCGATCCAGGGCTACTACGTCAGCCACCCCGTCCCCCCCAACGAGCTCGTCAGCTGGCTCCGACGGCAACAAACCGTCCAGCCGACCGCATAGCGGCGGATCATGCGGCTGGTGCCGCCGATCTGGCAGGTCCTGCGCCAGTCCACGCTGACCGGGTGATGGGCTAGCCTCGTCTGGCAGGCGATCCCGCGGTACCGTGACGTGGCGATGATCCAGCTCAACGACCTCCACTCGCTCGCTTGAAGCGCGGTCCAGCAGGAACGTCTGCGGGTCTCGCAGCGTAGGGAGCAGCTCATCAGGGAGCTGGCACGGCCAGGGCTCCTGGACCGCTGGCGCGCCCGGCGCGCCGCTACCCGGGCGGTCGCCGGGGCCGCCGGCCGTGAGGTCGAGCTCAGTAGGTGAAGTGGCCGACCAGCTGGCGCAGGTCGGCTGCCATCCTGGCGAGCTGGCCCGCGGCCCGCTCGGTGTCGGTGACGCCGCTGCTCGTCTGCGCCGACACCTGGGCAAGTCCGGTGATGCTGTCGGCGATCCCGGCTGAGCCGGTGGCCGCCTCGGCGACGCTGCGGCTGATCTCCGCGGTGGTGGCGGTCTGCTCCTCGACCGCCGAGGCGATCGCGGTCTGGGTGTCGTTGATCTGGGCGATGATCCCGCCGATCTGCGAAATCGCGGCCACGGCCGCCTGGGTGTCGCCCTGGATGGCTTCGATGCGGGTCGTGATCCTGGCGGTGGCCGTGGCGGTCTCCTTGGCCAGTTCCTTGACCTCGCCCGCCACCACCGCGAAGCCCTTGCCGGCTTCGCCCGCTCTGGCCGCTTCGATGGTGGCGTTGAGCGCGAGCAGGTTGGTCTGCTCGGCGATCGAGGTGATGATCTTCACGACCTCGCCGATCTCCGCCGAGGAGACGCCGAGCTTGACGATGGTGGCCTGAGTCTCCTCGGCGACGCGCACCGCGGCGGCGGCCACGCTGGCGGCGTCGTTGGCGCCGCGGGAGATCGAGCCGATCGCCCTGCCCATCTCTTCGGCACCCACGGCCACCGTGCCGACGTTGGCGGAGATCTGCTCGGCGGTGGTCGACACCTGACCGGCCTGGTCGGATGCGGTCTGGGCGGCCACGGCCATCTGCTGGCTGACGGTCAGCAGCTCTTCTGACGCCGCCGCCAGCGTCTCGGCGGTGTTGCCGATCCCCCCGATGCTCGCGCGCAGGTCGCCGAGGAGCCGGGCCATGCCGGCGGCCATCCGCCCGAGGGAGTCCCTTCCGGCCACGGTGACCTGCCGGGTCAGGTCCCCGCCGGCGGCGGCGTCGACCACGGCACGGATGTGGCTGGTGGTGTGGTTGATCGCCCGGCGGATCAGCAGCCCGGCGGCGGGGACCACGATGCAGACCAGCACGACCAGGACCAGCATGCGCTGCCGGGCTTGGACGGCATCCTGCTCGGCCTTACGCCTGGCGGTGGACGCGAACTCATTCATCTTCGCGGTGAGCTGGTCGAACCGTTCGTCGAACTCGATGTGGGCAGCGTCGACCGCCGCGACCTTGCCCGCCGCCGTCCCGTCCTGGCTGCCGACCGCGTCGGCGACCGCCTGTGACGTGGCCAGGTAGGCGTTCATTGCGGGATGGACGGTGGCGAATGCCTGGCGGAGTTGCGCGCCAGCCCCGACGGCCTGCATGAGGCTCTGGTTGTCGTCGATCGAGTGGCTGAGAATGTCGCGGTGCTCGGCCAGCTCGTCCAAGGCGGTCTTGCGACCCTCGGTGGTCGTCGCGGTCACCGCGGCGAGCACGCCGTAGCGGATCGCGTAGTTGGCACCGTCGGCCTCCGCCTGGTTGTGCAGGGCGCGCTGCACTACCGCCATCTGGTTCACCCGGCCTTGCAGCCCGCCGATCGCCGACCAGCCGGTGACCCCGACGGCCACGGCGACCAGGACGGCGACCGCCGTCAACACGACCACTTTGGCGCTAATCGAACCGGCGAACCTCACCAGCGCTCCTGTCAACGGAGTCGGGTCGGGGGCATCACCCCTAAATCGACCGCCAGCATCCAAAGTTGAGCGGCCGCCTACCGGCACGCGCTGATCGCCACCGCTGCCCGCATCGCGCACGGCGGTGGCCCACCCAGGTGTCGCTGTGGCTCCGACCTTCCGCCACCCCGCCGGGAGACCAGCGCCCGACGGCCGTATCCCGTGCGGACGGGGAGCCCGCGGTGTCCAGGCTCGGTTGATCCTGCATCTGAGTGCTTTCGGGAACTCTGGCCGGGCTGGTCAGTCGTCGTGGGGCCAGGGGGAGGCCGCCACCACCACGCCGTACAGCACGTGGTCGGCCAGGAAGGCGACGCGCTCGGTGATCCGAGTCTGCTTGGCCTGGGCGAGCCCCAGAGCCGGGGCGATACCGGCCTCGAACAGCACCCAGAACAGCAGCCCGTATGCCGGCCCGACCCACCGGCGACGTCGGATGGTCGCCGGGAGCATGCCGAACACGGCACCACCCATGGCGCCGAACGTCCAGTGCAGGGCCTCGACCGCCGCCTGCCGGCGGTCATCGGGGATCTGCGCCAGGAGATGCGGGGCGCGCTGCTCGATGAGGGCCTCGGGAGGCGTCTGGGCGACCAGGCCGGCCGAGGTGGTCACGTTGCGTATCCCGCTCATGGCCATGGCGGCCACGACCCCCCTCGTGCCCGCCCGCACGATCGCCTCAGGACGGCTCGGAGCTGCCACGTTCCACCTCCGGCCTCAGCGCTTCTCTGCGGCTGCCTTGCCGCCCTTGCGGCCGGCGGCCTTCTTCTGGGCGGTGGTGCCGCCCTGCTTGGGGTTGCCGCCCTTGCCCGAGGACTTCCCGCCGTGCTTGGACGCGTCGGGCGAGTTGGAGATCTTGGCGGCGCGCTCCTTGGACATCCCCTTGTCGCGCAGCGCCTCGTACTGCTTCGGGTTCTTCACGTTCGCCTGCTTCGACGGCACCGCTACCACTCCCCTTCCCGGATGCGCCGTTCAGCACCCTGGATGCCCCGTGCGCGGTGCCGCCAACCCGACCAAGCCGTCCCCCAGTGAGCGAGGGCGCACTCAGCCGCCGGCGGGAGCGCGCTGCGCCGTGCGCCACATCTGCAGGACCTCTTCGACCGTGGTGGCGTCCTCGGGGGCCTTGTCGTCGCGGTAGCGGCCGGTGAACCGCGGGAAGCGCAACGCCAGGCCGGAGTCGGCCTTGACCTTGCCCCAGCCGGCGGTGTGGTTGGGCGACAGGGTCAGCTCGGCGCCGAGCACCTCCACCACCATGCCGGGCTCGAACCACACGTCCGCGCTGCGGCGGGCGTCGACCCGGGCCGGCCGCTCCGGAGTGGCCAGCGGCGCCAGCCGCTCCGGCAGCGCGGCCAGGTCGGCGTCGCTGAACCCGGTGCCGCACTTGCATACGGTCTGGAAGGTGTCCGTAGGGGGGTCGTAGGCGGCGAGCAGCAGCGCCCCGTAGATGCCGGCGCGGCGGCCGCGGCCGTACAGCGCGCCCACCACGGCCAGGTCCAGGGTGTCGGAGAGCTCGGTGCGGTAGTCGCGCTTGAGCTTGATCCACAACCAGCCGCGCGCGCCGGCCTGGTATCCGGCTGACGGCGCCAGCGACTTGCACATCAGGCCCTCGCAGCCGTCGGCGATCGCCTGCTCGAAGACCGCCTCCAGCCCGGCCTCGTCGTTGACCTGCTCCGCGGTCGCCAGCCGCAGCCGTGGCGACAGGGTCACCGCCTGTTCCAGCCGCGCGCGCCGCTCCAGGTACGGCAGGCGGGTCAGGTCCTCCCCGTCGGCATACAGCAGGTCGAAGCAGAACAGGCTCACCGGCACGTCCACCACCGCCTCGGCGATGCCGTGCTTGCGCCGGCGGAACATGACCTCCTGGAAGGGCCGCAGGTCACCAGAGACCGGGTCGGCGGCGACCACCTCGCCCTCGAGGATCGCCTCGCGCGGGCCGAGCCCCTCGTCGAGCAGCTCGATGACGTCGGGGAACTGTTCGGCCACCCGTTCGAGGCGGCGGGTGAACAGCTCGAGGCCCCCGTCGGCGGTCCGGTGGGCCTGCACCCGCATGCCGTCGTACTTGTACTCGGCCGCGCACGACCCGCCCAGCTTGCCGAGGATCTCGGCCGAGCTGGACAGCCGCTGGGCCAGCATCGGCCGGACCGGGTTGCCCGCCCGTACCCGCATCGCCTCCACCGCGGCCAGTCCGCCCGCGACCAGCGTGGACGCGACCAGGCCGAGGTCGGAGCAGATGTTGTAGGCGCGCTCGAGGACCGGCCGGGCCTTGCGGCCACCCGCGTGCACCTCCGCGAGCGCGTCCAGGATGGTGGCGGTGCCGATCCCGAGGCGGAGCGTGCCGGTGGTGGTGCGGATCAGGTAGCGGGCCTCCAGTGGCGTCGCCTGGCTCAGCAGGCCAACCAGGCCCGCCAGCTTGCGGGCCTGGGAGCCAGCTCCGCCCGCCGCCGCGATCTCGTGGAGCGTGTCGAAGACGACCTCGACCTCCAGGCTGGCCGGCCGCGAGCTGGCGGTGCGCTCGACCAGCTGCTCGGCGACCAGGCCGAGGTCGCCGGTCGCCCGGGCGCCGGCCAGCACCTCCTCGGCGGACACCCCGGTCGCCTGGGCGACCGCCCTGGCGGCCATCCGCTCGGCCAGGCCGATCTCCACGCCGGTGAAGTCCGGCGCGATCTGGCCCTGGCACAGCATCGCCACCGTCGGCAGCAGGCTGGTGGGGGTCTGCTTGAACAGCCCGGCGAGGCGGTCGATCAGCTCCAACCGCGCGGTGGAGCGTTCCAGGTCCCGATACGCCTCCGCGACCACCTCGTACCGCACCCGCACCCTCCCGCGCTGGGCTTCACCAGCCGCTCCGACGTGGCAGCTCGGCCAGGGCAGGATACCGGCCCACGGGGACACCGTCCCCTGAGATCCCCGCGCCAGGCGATGCCGGTTCCGTTGAGGCGTCGGCCCGGGCAGACCCGCGGTTGGAGAAACTATGGGTCGTCAGGTCGTCGCCTGCCGTGTCCGCGTCCAGGCATCGGGGCATCCCCACCGCCAGGCGCGGGACGGCCGTCCGGAGGGAGTCGCAGTGCTGCTGCGCCATCGTGGCCATGAGCCGGTCGTCCATCCGTCGGCGTACGTCGCGCCCAACGCCACCGTCGTCGGCGACGTGCGGATCGGGCCGCGCGCCCGGGTGATGTACGGCGCGGTCCTGGATGCCGAGGCGTCACGGATCGAGGTGGGCGAGTGCGCGATCATCTGCGAGCACGCGGTCCTGCGGGCCACCGCGGCCGGCGGGACCGCGCGGCCGGTCGTGGTCGGCGACCACGCGTTCGTCGGGCCGCACGCCACCCTGCTCGGCTGCGGTGTCGACCGCTGCGCGTACATCGCCACCGGCGCGACCGTGCTGCACGCCGCACGCGTCGGGACGGGCGGGTCGGTGGCGGTGGGCGCCCTGGTCCACGCCGGCACGGTGGTCCCAGACGGGTTCTTCCTGCCGCCCAACATGCTGGCCGTCGGCGATCCGGTCCGGGTGGTCCCGCCTGACGACCAGGAGGCGATGGGTGAGGCGGTGCGCTCCACCGGGTTCGCGCAGCTCGCGTTCGGGGTGGAGGGGGCGTGGGAGGACCGGGTGGCCCGCTACCGGCAGGCCGCGGAGGTGCGCTCGGAGGAGTTCGCGGCCCACGCCGACGACGTCGCCCTGCCGCGCGGCGGCGAGGCCGCGCCGCCATGAGCGCTTCCCGACGGGAGGTCGTCCGGGAGCTTCGCTGGGTCCACACCCACCACTCGCTCGCGGACCCGCAGCTGTGGACAGCGCCGCCCGTGTCCCCGGCGGTCCGTATCCTGCACTTGTCGACCGCACCCGGTCGGGCGAGGAGGGAGACGCCGTGCCACCCGAGGCCACGCCGAGCCGGACGGAGCAGCCGCCGGCAGACCTGCTGGCCGAGCGCGCCCAGGCGTTGCTCGCCGTGCTGGCTGGCCCGGAGGCGGTGCTCCGCGACGACCAGCTCGCCGCCGTCAGGGCGCTGGTGGTCGACCGGCGCCGCACGGTGGTGGTCAAGCGCACCGGGTGGGGCAAGTCGGCGGTGTACTTCCTGGCCACCCGGCTGCTCCGCGACGCCGGCGCGGGTCCCACCCTGCTGGTCTCGCCGCTGCTGTCGCTGATGCGCGACCAGATCGGCAAGGCCGAGGGCATCGGCATCCGCGCCGCCACCATCAACTCGACCAACGTCGAAACCTGGCGGGAGATCGAGGCGGAGCTCGGCGCCGGCCGCGTCGACTTGCTGCTGATCTCGCCGGAACGGCTCAACAACCCGCAGTTCCGCACCGAGGTGCTGCCTGACCTGTCGCGCCGGATCGGGCTGCTGGTGATCGACGAGGCCCACTGCATCTCGGACTGGGGCCACGACTTCCGCCCTGACTACCGGCGGCTGGTCCGGGTGCTGGACGACCTCGGCCCCGAGGTGCCGGTGCTGGCCTGCACGGCCACCGCCAACGAGCGGGTCATGGCGGACGTGGCCGAGCAGCTCGGCGCGACGCCGCTGCTGTTCCGCGGCGCGCTGGAGCGCGACAGCCTGGTGCTGTCGGTGCTGCGCCTGCCCGCCCAGGCCGACCGGCTCGCCTGGCTGGCCGAGCATCTGCCCACGCTGGCCGGGTCGGGGATCGTCTACTGCCTGACCGTCGGCGACGCGGAGCGGGTCGCCGCGTGGCTGGCGGCCAACGGCGTCGACGCGCGCGCCTACAGCGGCCGGACCGACCCGTCCGAGCGCCTCGCCGTCGAGGAGGCCCTGCGGAGCAACCAGGTCAAGGCGGTGGCGGCCACGTCGGCGCTCGGCATGGGGTTCGACAAGCCCGACCTGGCGTTCGTGGTCCACTTCCAGTCGCCCGACTCGCCGGTCACCTACTACCAGCAGATCGGCCGGGCCGGCCGGGCCCTGGACCGCGCCGAGGTGGTCCTGCTGTGCGGCGCCGAGGACCGCGCCATCTGGGAGTGGTTCGCGTCCACCGCTTTCCCCCCGCGCGAGCAGGTCGCCACCGTGCTCGGCGCGCTGGAGGCCGCCGGCGGGCCGATGTCGACCGCGCTGCTGGAAGAGGTCGCCAACCTCAGCCGCAGCCGCCTGGAGCTGATGCTCAAGGTCCTCGACGTCGACGGCGCGGTCCGCCGGGTCGCCCGCGGCTGGGAGCGGACCGGCCAGCCGTGGACCTACGACGCGGACCGGCACGCCCGGGTCGCCGCCGCCCGCGCCGCCGAGCAACGGGCGATGCTCGACTACGCCACCACCGACCAGTGCCTGATGGCCTTCCTCCGGGCGCAGCTCGACGACCCCGACCCGTCCCCATGCGGCCGCTGCGCCAACTGCACCGGCCAGGGTCCGTCGCCGGCGGTCGACCCTGGGCTGGCGGCCGAGGCGGGGCGGTTCCTCGCCGGCCAGGACCTCACCCTCACGCCCCGGCTGCAGTGGCCACAGGGCATCCAGGGGCTGCGCGGCCGCATCCCGGAGGACCTGCGCGTCGAGCCCGGCCGGGCGTTGGCGACGCTCGGCGGGCCCGGCTGGGGGCCGGTGATCCGCGAGCTGCTGACCACCGACGGGCCAGTCCCGGACGAGGTGGTGGACGGGGTGGTGCGGGTGCTCGCCCGCTGGGACTGGCCGGTCCGGCCGGCCTGGGTCACCTTCGTGCCGTCGCGGCGCCACCCGAAGCTCGTCGAGGACCTCGCCGCCCGCATCGCCGACGCCGGCCGGCTCCCGCTCCACCAGGTGCTCGAGCGGACCCGCGACGGCCCGCCGCAGCTCGAGATGGCCAACAGCGCCCACCAGTGCCGCAACGTCCACCGGGCCTTTGCCCTCAGCGGCGAGGTCCCGGCCGGCGGGGTGCTGCTGGTCGACGACACCGCCGATTCCAAGTGGACCCTGACCACCGTCGGCGCGCTGCTCCGCGAGGCCGGCGCGGACCGGGTCTACCCGCTGGTGCTGCTCAGGCGGGGCCCGGACTGATCGTCAAGTCTGTTCTTCACGATCGCGCGACGGGCACAATGCCGGTGCCGGCAGCATGGCGGATGGGGGTGGGCGATGCCGGACTGTAGCCTGCAGCTACCGCTTCCTGGGAAGCCACGCTTGCGTGGCCGCCTGCACCAGGTGGCGTTCGTCGTGTCGATCCCGGCCGGGATCGCGCTGGTCTGGGCGGCCAGTTCCCCGCTCGCGCGCCTGGCGGCGCTGGTGTACGCGGTCAGCCTCGCCGCCATGTTCGGCACCAGCGCGGCGCTGCACCGGCGGAACTGGTCGCCGCGGGCCTGGCTGCGCATGGACCAGCTCGATCGGGCGATGATCTACGTGCTGATCGCCGGGAGTTACACCCCCGTGGTCCTGCTCGCGCTCCGTCCCGGCTGGCGGGTGGCGTTCCTGGCGCTGGTGTGGACGGTCGCGGCGGTCGGCATCGGCCTGGTCCTGGTCAGGAACCGTGGCCGGGTCATCTTCGTGACCCGCATGGTCCTGTACCTCGGGCTCGGCTGGATCTCGGTGGTGCTCCTGCCCCAGCTCGCCGGGACCATCGGGCTGGGCAGGCTGGCCCTCGCCGTGGTGGGCGGGGTGCTGTACACGGTCGGCGTGGTGGTCCTCATCCGCCGCCGGCCCGACCCGGACCCGCGCGTCTTCGGTTATCACGAGATCTGGCACGCGTTCACGCTCGCCGCCGGCGCCTGCCACTACACGCTGATCTGGCTGATCGCCACCTCCACCTGAGCGCCGGTCACCTGGTATCGGGGGCGTGAAGGCGCGCGTCCCGCATGACCCCTATCGGTGTGCCGCGCCCTGCCCGAGGGCGGCGCTGACCGCGCCGGGCCCGCCCGCCGTGACATCCGGCTACGCCACCGATTGAACCGAACGCCCGGCTCATTCCGATAAGAGCTGTGAGCAGTTCGAGCAGGGGGGAAATCATGGCGGCAGTCGTACCAGTCGTGCCCGCGGGACCGTCGGCCAGCGTCGAGCGGTCCCGGGTGGAGCGATCGAAACTTCGTCGGGAGCTGGGACGGCTGGACGCTGTCGCCTTGCTGATCGCCGCGATCGTGGTCCTGGACACGGTCGGGACGGTGGCGCGCGGTGGGGCGCAGACGATCACCTGGCTGGCGATCGTGGCGATGCTGTTCTTCGTGCCGGCGGGGCTGGCCGTCGCCGAGCTCGGCTCGACCTTCCCGCGGCAGGGCGGCCCGTACGTGTGGGCGCGGCTGGCGTTCGGGCGGCTTGTCGGCTCGCTGGTCGCGCTGGTGTTCTTCGTCGAGGCGCCGGTCTGGCTCGGCGGGTCGCTGGCGATCACGGTGGTGGCCGTGACCGACAAGATGATCGTCCCGCTCCGGGGAGGGTGGCGGGTGGTGGTGGCGCTCGGCTTCGTCTGGGCATGTGCCGCGCTCACCGCCCTGCCGCTCCGTGCCGGCAAGCGGATCCCGCTCAGCGGCGCCCTCGCCCAGGTGTCGCTGCTCGGGTTCGTCACCGCCACGGTCGCGCTCTACGCCGCCCGCCACGGCGTGCATGGCGTGGCGGGCGGCGACCTCACGCCGACCTGGCCGGTGTTCGTCGCCGTCGCCCCGGTGCTGGTCTACAACTTCCTCGGTCTCGGGCTGCCGTCCACCGCCGCCGAGGAGCTGCGCGACCCGCGGCGCGACGTCCCCGCCGCGATCGTCCGGGCCGGCGCGCTGACCTGCGCGCTGTACGCGGTGCCGGTGCTGGCGATCGTGCTGGTCGTCCCGGCCGAGCAGATCACCGGCCTGACCGGGTTCATCGACGCGCTCGCCGGCGTCTTCGTCGTCTACGGCAGCTGGTCGCCCCTGGTGGGCGCGGTGACCGCCGCGGTGTTCGTGTGGGTCCTGCTGACCAACGGGATGGCCTGGATCATGGGGGCGGCCCGGACGCAGGTCGCCGCGAGTCTCGACGGCGTCGGGCCGAGGGTGCTCGGCCGGGTGTCGGCGCGGACCGGCACGCCGGTCTGGGCGGCGGTCGTCGGTGGCCTGATCGCCACGGCCACGGTCGGAACGGCGTTCGCGGTGGCCGGCCACGACAACGCCAAGTACTTCAGCGTCGTGCTGGCGCTCTCACTCTCGCTGGTGACGCTCGCCAACCTCGCCGTGTTCCCGGCGCTGGTCCGGCTGCGGCGCACCCACCCGGACGTGCCGCGGCCGTTCCGGGTTCCAGGCGGCGTCGCGGGCGCCTGGATCGCCAGCGGCCTGGCGACCGGCTGGCTGGCGTTGGCGCTGGCCGCCGCGCTGTGGCCCGGGCTGGCGTCCGCCGCTCGCGACGCCTACCTGCCTCCCGGCTTCGAGGGCAACCGCACCGGCTTCCTGCTGACCGAACTGGTCCTGATCGTCGCCGTGCTCGCCACCGCCGCCGTCTTCGCCTGGCTCAGCCGCCGGGAGGACGTCGCCGTCACGCCGATGTCGCCGGCGCGCGAGGCGGCCTGAACAACCGGCCGGTGAGGGCGGCCGGACGTGGTCAGGCCGATGCGCTATGGTCTGCTCGGCGAGCCTCTCGCCCGACCTCCTGACCGGGCTCCCACGCGGCCCGGCTGAGCGGAGGCAAAGGGGATCGGAGTCCTCGAGGCGGACTGGTCGGTCGCGTGCCTTGAACGGCGGCGGTTCGGAGCGTGGGCCCGGCCGCGTCGCCGCGCGAGGAGCGACCATGACCAAGCAGAAGCACCGCAAGGCCCGCATCCGGGCGCGCATGGCCAGGACCGGGGAACGCTACGTCACCGCCCGCCGCCACCTGCTCGGCGAGCAGGCAGGCGGACCCGCCGGCGACCACGGCTACCGGCTGCGCGGCGGCGTCCACCCCGAGACCGCCGCGATCGCCAACACCCTGGCCAACCTCGGTGTGACCGCCGCCCACGACGGCCAGCCGCTCAGCGAGGCGATGGTGCTCGGCGTCGGCGGGGGCCTCGGCGCCGGCTACATCCTCTGGGAGTTCAAGGCCTACCACGCCCGCATCCTGGTCCTCGGGTTCCGCAACCAGTGGCAGTACCCCGAGCGCTGGACCGCCAAGGTGCTCGACCGGCTCGGCATCGAAGCCGAGCTGCACCACACCGGCGGCGCCAGGGCCGCGGCGGACCGCCTCGACCGCGCCCTCGACCAGGGTCGGCCCGCGATCGCCTGGGTGGACCAGCAGCTCATCGGCTACTGGCACCTGCCCGAGTTCCTCAGCGGCCACGCCGGCTACCCGATCGTGGTCCACGGCCGGGACGGCGAGCGCGTCCGCGTCGACGACCGCAATCTCGCCCCGCTCACCATGCCCAGGGCCTCCCTGGACGCCGCCCGCGCCCGCATCGGCTCCTACCGGCACCGCCTGGTCGTGATCGAGCCCGGGGCGGTTGCCGCCGACCGGCTGCGGGCTGCGGTGACCGCCGGCGTGGCCGACTGCGCCGAGCACCTCAGCCAGAACTCGGCGTCGTTCTCCCTGCCCGCCTGGCGCAAGTGGGCGCGGATGATGACCGACACCCGCAACGCCAAGGCCTGGCCGCGGGTGTTCGCCGACCCGCGCGGCCTGGTGGGCGCGCTGGCCTCCGCGTACGAGGGCATCGAGCCGCTCGGCACCGGCGGCGGCAACCTGCGCGGCCTGTACGCCGACTTCCTCGACGAGGCGGCGGCGCTGCTCGACCGCCCCGAGCTGGGGCAGGTGGCGGCCGGGTTCCGGGAGATCGCCACGGCGTGGCACGGCCTGGCGGAGGCCGCCCTGCCCCTGACCGAGCCGGCCTTCGCCGAGCTCCGCGAGCTGCTCGCCACCGTCCACACCAGCGTGGTCGCCGACGGCGACGCCGGCGCGGGGGCCGCGGCCGAGGCAGCCGGGCGGCTGTGGGAGCTGCGCACCCGCTACCGCTCCGACACGCCGCTCGACGCGGCCGCCACCCAGGCGCTGTTCCAGACCCTCGGTGCCGCCGTTGACGCCATCCACCAGGCCGAGGTCGCGGCGGTGGAGCGGCTCACCATGGTCGCCGCCAAGCTCTGACCGGCACGGTCGCCGCCACCGGATCGGGGGCGGCGGGGAATGGCCCCGCAGCCCACCCGGCTCCCATCGGGCACGGCGCGGGATCCTCTGCCTCACCCGGCCGTCAGGCCGGGTGAGGCGGCCCGAAGGCCCCCGCGGGCTGGCCGGCCAGGTTGAGCTGGTGGATCTGCTCGACCGCCCAGGGGCTGAGCGCCCACGGCGCGGCGGCCGCCACCGTGCGGAACGCCTCCCATGACACCCAGCGCCACTCGGCCACCTCGGCGGGGTCGGGCCGGGGGTCCGCGTCGACCCGGGCGAACAGCACCGGGCAGAACTCGTTCTCGACCACGCCGTCGGCGGCCACCGCGCGGTAGGCGAACGCCGGCAGCACCAGGTCGAGCCGGCCCGGGATGAGGCCGAGCTCCTGGCCGAGCCGCCGCCTGGCCGCCGCGGCCAGGTCCTCACCTGGCGCGGGGTGGCCGCAGCAGGAGTTGGTCCACACCCCCGGCCAGGTCTGCTTCGCCAGTGCCCTGCGGGTGGCGAGGACCAGGCCACGAGGGTCGAACACGTACACCGAGAAGGCCAGGTGCAGCGGGGTGTCGGCGTGGTGGACCTCGCCCTTTGGCAGCGACCCGACCGGCCGGTGGTCGGGGTCGAGCAGCACCACCAGCTCGTCGGCGGCGCGGCGGTCCCCGACCGCCGGTGACCTGCGCGCTGGTTGTGACACCGCACCTCCAAGGCCGTGCTGGCGGGTGCCCATGGTGCCCGCCGGCCAGCGGCCGTGCCAGGCGCCCTGCGGGCCCAGACCGTCGCGGACGCCATATGGGAGCGCAACCGGGACGAGCTCGCGGCCGGCCGGACGGCGCCTCAGCCTCCGTGCCGGAGGAAGTCCCCGATGGCGCCGGCGACCCGATCGAGGTCGGCGGCGTCGGGCAGATGCCAGCCGCCGTCGAGCGGCAGGAAGGTGGCGTCCGGCAGCGCCGCGGCCATCAGCCGCCCACCGCGGAAGGGGATCAGCCGGTCGCCCCGGTAGTGCAGCACCAGGGCCGGCGCGCGGACGGCGGGGAGCAGCTCGGTGACGTCGGTGTCGTACAAGACGTCCAGGTAGCCGGCGGCGACGTCCCGGTCGGCCGAGTCCCGCAGGACCTTGGCGAGATGGTCGGCGCCCTGCTCGGAGGCGCCTGGCCGGTACAGGTCGGCGATCGTCCGGGAGCCGAGACCCCAGTGGACCCGGACGAGCTCCACGATGACCCGGCGCAGCTCCCGGTCGGTGAAGACCGCCGGGCCGTTGGCGTAGGTGCCGAACAGGACCAGCCGGCGCACCAGCCCGGGCCGCTCGGCGGCGAGGGCGAGGGCGACCGGGCCGGCCTCGGACATGGCGAGCAGCTGCACCGGACCGCCGACGTGCTCGACCACCGTGGTCAGCTCCTCGACCTTGGCGGCGAGGCTGAAGTCGTCGACCTGGCCGCCGGTGAGCCCGGTACCGCGGCGGTCGTACAGCACCACCGTGTGCTCTCTGGCCAGCCGGTCCAGCAGCGACGAGCGCGGGTCACGGCCAGAGGCGAGCACGTCGAGGCTGCTCACCCAGCCGGGCAGGACGAGCAGCTGGGGCCCGGTGCCGGCCGTGCCCCAGGCGATCACCCGGCCATCGGCCACCGGGAGATAGCGGACCCGGAGGGTGCCCAGGCCCGACGCCGGGACCGCCATGGCCGGCCCGCCGTCCTCGGGCAGCTCGTGGCGGAGGATCTGGGCCTCGAGCCGCCGCAGGGCGGGAGCGGGCTCGAGACCCAGCTCCTCGGCCAGACGGGTGCGGTAGTCCTGGTAGGCGCGGAGCGCGTCCGCCTGCCGCCCGAGCGCGTAGAGGCCGCGCAGCAGCGCGGCGCGGGCCTGCTCGCGCAGCGGGTGCTCGGCCACGAACGCCTCCAGCGCCGGGACCGCCTCGCCCGCGCGGCCGGCGGCGAGCAGCGCGGCGGCCCTGCGTTCGGCCGCGGCCAGGCGCGCCTCCTCCAACCGGATCGCCTCGACCTGGGCGACCTCCCGGTCCGAGAAGCCCGCGTAGGCCGGTCCCCGCCACAACCCCAGGGCCTCGTCGAGCAGCCGGGCCGCCTCGGCCGGCGCGGCATCGCGGGCCACCGCCATGAGCTGGTCGAAGCGTCCGGCGTCGACCTCCGCCGCCTGGACCGCTAGCAGGTAGCCGGGCGGCCTGGTGACCACCAGCTCGCGGCCGTCGGCCCGCAGCGCCCGGCGCAGCCGCGCGACCTGGCTGTGGAGCGCGGCCGCCGGGTTGTCGGGCTGGTCCTCGCCCCAGAGCAGGTCGGCCAGCCGGTCGGCGCTGACGACCTCCCCCGCCTGGGCGAGCAGGGCAACCAGCAGGAGGCGCTGCCGCTCACCGGTGAGCGGCAGCGGCTGCCCGCCCGCGGTCACCGCCGAGACCGGTCCGAGCACACGAAATCGCACCGACATCCGCAGCCCCCACGCCGTCCCTCGCCGCACGCTACCCCCCGTGACAGGCCGGTGCCAGCGGCGCGGCAGCCGGCCGGCAGGGACCACCCGCATGCTCCCAGGTGACGCCGATCCAGGTCCGACCCGCCGAGGAGGTCCCCATGCCAAGCCCGGTTCGCTCCCCGCGGCCAGACGCCGTGGCCCGCACCAGGGGCGGCGTCAAGGTGCGGCTGCGGCCCCAGCGCCGCGACGACCGGGATCTGCTCGCCGGGTTCTTCGCGGCGCTCTCCCCCGCCTCCCGCCACCGGCGCTTCCTGCAGCCGCTCGACCGGCTCCCCGAGGGGATGCTCCGCCACCTGCTCGCCGTCGACGGGTACCGGCATGCCGCCCTGGTCGCGACGGTCGGCGGCGAGTGCGTCGGCATCGCCCGCTACATCGCCCTCTCCGGCGAGCCGGGCGTGGCCGAGGTCGCCCTCACCGTCGCCGACCACCACCAGGGGCGGGGCATCGGCCGGCTGCTGGTGGAGGCGCTCCGCGCGCCGGCCGCCAGTGCCGGCATCCGCACGTTCGTCTACCTGGTCCACCCGGAGAACCGCGCCGCCCTCGGGCTGCTGCACTCGCTCGGCGTCCAGCCGGTGTGGTCCGGCGGCCTCTTCGAGGGCCGCGAGCCGCTGCCCGCCCCGGCGCCGGCCGCCGCCTGAGCGCCGCCCGGGTGCCGATCGGCACCGGGCCCGCTTCCGGTCCGAGCACCGGCGGTGCCACGGTGCGATTAGCCGGCGCGTTGGGTGCGCACACTCCCCGGCGGCGGGGCCGGTGGTGGCCGGCTGCCCGCGCGCCGTACCCGAGCAAAGGAGCCCGCCATGAGGACCGGGGCCCGCTTCCCGCGCCACCTGCTCGCCCTGCTCGTCGTCCTGCTCGTCGCCGGGGCGTGCACGCCCGGCGGATCGGACTCGTCCGGGTCCGAGGGGCAGGTGGTGCTGAAGCTGTCGGCCAACGCCGTCAAGGGCGGCAAGAACGCCCACGAGGCGGAGTGGCTCGAGGACTGGGCCATCCCCGCCTTCGAGAAGCAGATGGCCGACCAGGGCAAGAAGGTCGACGTGCAGTTCGTCGGCTCCGGCGCGGACGACGAGGACTTCAAGACCAAGCTCGCCCTCGACCTCAAGGTCGGCGGCGGTCCCGACGTGATCTCGGTCGACGGGCCATGGGTCGGCGAGTTCGCCCAGGCCGGCTACCTCAAGCCGCTGGCCGAGGTGGCCGGCTCCGAGGTGGACAGCTGGGACGGCTGGCAGCAGATGCCCAAGCCGGTGATCGGCATCATGGAGTTCGACGGCAAGCGCTACGGCGTCCCGCAGGGCACCGACGGCCGCGTGCTGTTCTACAACAAGGCGCTGTTCACCAAGGCCGGGCTCGGCGCCTCCTGGCAGCCGAAGAGCTGGGACGAGATCCTCCGCACCGCCCGCCAGCTCAAGGCCAAGCTTCCCGGGGTGACCCCGCTGCAGATCAACGCCGGCACCTCCATGGGCGAGGCCACCACCGCCCAGGGCTTCCTGCCGCTGCTCGCCGCCGCCGGCAAGGGCATCTACGACGAGCAGGCCGGCACCTGGCAGGCCGGCGCCGCGGTCCGTGACGTGCTCGGCTTCTACCAGTCGGTCTATCGGGAGGGCCTCGGCGACCCCAGGCTGCAGCAGCGCGCCGACGGCCGCGACCGCTCCTTCGCCCAGTTCGCCGACGGCAAGATCGCCGTGCTGGCCGAGGGCGACTACTTCTGGCGCAGCGTGATCACCCCGACGCAGGGGCTCGCCCCGATGAAGGACCGCGACCAAGCGGTCGGCTACGCCCTGATCCCGGCCAAGCAGCCAGGCGCGGGCGTGAACGGCCAGGACTTCGTCAGCCTCTCCGGCGGCGGCGGTTGGGTGATCAATCCCAACAGCAAGCACGCCAAGGAGGCCTGGGCGCTGATCGCCTTCCTCGCCTCCCGTCCGGCGGTCGAGGAGCTGGTCAAGCGTGAGCCCCGGCTGACCTCCCGAAACGACGTCAACCAGAGCGCCCTGGAGGACCCGCTGCTCACCTTCATCGCCGAGAAGGTCCTGCCGATCACCACCACCCGGCCCGGTGTGGCGATCTACCCGCAGGTCTCGCAGGCCATCCAGGAAGCCACCGAGCAGGTCGCCACCGGCAAAGCCGACTCGGAGAAGGCGGCCAAGGACTACGCGGCCAAGCTTGGCAAGGTCGTCGGTGCAGACAAGGTCTCCAGCGGCTGACCCGGCCGCGACGCCGGCCGGCAGGGACGCGGAGCAGCCAGGGGCGGTGCTCCGGCGCCCTGTCGCGGCTGCCTTCGTCACCCCGGCGCTGCTGCTGGTCGCGGTCTTCCTGGCGTTCCCGGCGGTCTGGACGCTGTGGCTCGGGCTGACCGACTACCGCCTCACCGGCCTGCAGGCGGCCAGACCGCGGCTGGTCGGCCTGCACAACTACGCGGAGGCCCTCGGCGACGCCCTGTTCCGCAACTCGCTGCTGGTCACCCTGGTGTTCGTGCTTGGATCGGCGGTCGTCGGGCAGATGGGGCTCGGCTTCGCGCTCGCCTGGAAGCTCCGCGATGTGCCCCGCCCGCTCCGCTCGGCGGTCGAGGTCCTGGTGATCCTCGCCTGGATCATCCCCGAGTCGGTGGTCGCCTTCCTGTGGATCGCGTTCCTCGACGGCGAGTCCGGCACCCTCAACGCGCTGCTGCCAGGGCAGGTCGAGTGGCTGCTCGACTACCCCCTGCTCGCGATCATCATCTTCAACATCTGGCGGGGGACCGCCTTCTCGATGCTGCTGTTCGGCGCGGCGCTCCAGGGAGTGCCGCCGTCGCACCTGGAGACCGCCAGGCTGGCGGGCGCGAGCGGCTGGCAGCAGCTCCGCGACGTGGTGCTGCCGACCATCCGCGGCCACGTCCTGACCAACCTGCTGCTGGTCAGCCTGTGGACCTTCAACTACTTCACCCCCTACCTGATCACCCGCGGCGGGCCCAGCCACCAGACCGAGGTGCTGCCGGTGTACGTGTTCCGGACCGCGATCAGCGCCGGCGAGTTCGGAGCCGGTGCCGCCATCTCCACCATCATGCTGCTGATCAACCTGCTCATCGCCCTCGCCTACCTGCGGCTGCTCCGGGAGCGGCGCTGATGGCGGCCCAGGGGTCCGGGGGGGCCGGCGGGCGCGAGGTGGTCGCCGGCCTGCTCAGCCGACTCGGGTTGTACCTGTTCGTGGTGGTGGTCTCGGCCTACTTCGCCCTGCCGATGCTGTGGCTGCTGCTGACGCCGTTCTCGACCAGGCCGTCGCTGGCGGCGACGCTGCCAGGGGTCACGCTGGACAACTTCAGGGGGGTGTTCGAGAACCCCTACGTGCTGACCTCGCTGCGCAACTCGCTGCTGCTCGCCCTGTACACCATGGCGCTGGTGGTGGCGAGCGCGACCCTGGCCGCCTACGCGCTCAGCCGGGTCCGCCTGCCAGGCCGGGACCTCCTGCTGTACGTGCTGCTGCTGTTCAGCTCGGTGGTCAGCGGCACCGCCGCGATGGTGCCGCTGTTCCTGCTGATGTTCCAGCTCGACCTGGTCAACACCTACCTGGGCGTGACCCTGGCTCTGACCGGCGGGCTGCTGCCGGCGGCCATCTTCATCCTCAAGGACTTCATGGACGGCACCCCGGCCAGCTACGAGGAGTCGGCCAGGGTGTTCGGGGCGAGCCCGCTGCAGGTCCTGCGCGACGTGGTCGCGCCGCTGGTGCGGCCGGGGCTGGCGGTGATCGCGGTGTGGACGCTGGTGAACGTCTGGGGCAACTTCCTGATGCCGTTCATCCTGCTGCGCGACCCGGACGTCGCCCCGGCATCGGTGGTGATGTTCAGCTTCTACACCGAGGGCGGGCAGGCCAACCTGCGCCTGCTCGCCGCGTTCTCCCTGCTCTACTCGGTGCCGGTGGTGCTGCTGTACGTGTTCGTCAACCGGCGCTACGGGTTCCGCTTCTACGGAGGGATCAAGCGCTGATGGCCGAGGTGGAGGTCAGCTCGCTCACCAAGGAGTTCCCCGGCGGCGCCAGGGCGCTCGACGGGCTCGACCTGCGCACCGCCGACGGCGAGTTCTTCGCCCTCCTGGGGCCGTCCGGCTGCGGTAAGACCACCCTGCTCCGCACGATCGCCGGGCTGGAGGCGCCGACCGCCGGCAAGGTCACGATCGGCGGCAGGGACGTCACCCGGCTGCCACCCGGCGACCGCGACGTGGCCATGGTCTTCCAGGACTACGCCCTGTACCCGCACATGACCGTGACCGACAACGTGGCCTACCCGCTCAAGATCAAGAAGGTGGCCAAGGAGGCCCGGCGCGGCACCGCCGCGGAGGTCGCCAGCGACCTGCAACTCGACACGCTGCTGGAACGGCGTCCAGGGCAGCTCTCCGGCGGCCAGCAGCAGCGGGTCGCGCTGGCCAGGGCGATCGCCGTCCGGCCCAAGGTGTTCCTGTTCGACGAGCCACTGTCGAACCTGGACGCGCGGCTCCGCCTCGAGGCGAGGACCTTCCTCAAGCGGCTGCAACGCGAACTCGGCGTGACCACGGTGTACGTCACTCACGACCAGTCCGAGGCGCTCGCCCTCGCCGACCGCATGGCGGTGATGGAGGCCGGGCGGATCCGGCAGCTCGGCACGCCCAGCGAGGTCTTCAATCGGCCCGCCAACCTGTTCGTCGCCGGGTTCATCGGCTCCACTCCGATGAACCTGCTGCCAGCACGGGTCGAGAACGGCGCCCTGCGGGTCGCCGGCGGGCTGCTCCCGCTGCCCGCCGCGGCTGCCGGGCGGGTCGCCGACGGCGAGGAGGCGACCCTGGGCGCGCGGCCCGAGTACGTCGCCCTCGGGCCGCCCGAGGACGCCGACGGCCTGTCCGGGACGGTGGCGCTCCTCGAGAACCTCGGCACCGGGTTCCTGGTCTCGGTCGAATGCGACGGCGCCACCGTCCAGGCGGTCGTGCCCGAGGGCGGCGAGCCCGGCGTGGGCGACCGGGTCGCCGTCCGGGTCGACCGCGACCGCGCCCTGGTCTACCGCGCGGGCGACGGCGAGCTGGTCGCCGCCGCCCCGCGGGCGGGGTGACTACGGTCCGGCGGCCGGGTCGGGGCGGAGCTGCACGGTGGCGACTTCCCATGGCGCCAGCTCGAGCCGGAGGGTGCGGCCGGCGACCGGCAGGTCGTCGCCGGGCCGGCCGAGCAGGTCGGCGCGGCGGGCCGCGTCGAACGGGCCGGTCACCGTGGCGACGGTGGCGTCGGGGTGCTCGGCGGCGAGGCGGAGCTCGAACCAGCCGTCGCGGCGGCGCAGGCTCGACAGGACCACCCCGCCCCCGACGACCTCCAGGCCGGCCGCCTCGGCGGGTTCGGCGCCGGCGGGACCTCGGCCGGGGGCGGCGACCAGCTCGTGCTGGTAGCGCTCCATGGCGTCGAGGACGCCGGCCTGGTGCCATGGGCCGGTGTGCGGCATGACCGCGAGGCGGAACTCGCCGCGGCCGATGCACTGGGCGCCTGGGGTGGGCAGCTCGGGCCCGGCCGGCTCGGTGCGCCATGGGTTGTTGTTGCGGCTGATCTGCCCGACCGCGCGCAGGACCGTGACGGCCAGCTCGCCGTCGAGCAGCTCGTACTCGCTGACCTGGTCGAGCAGGAGCGCGACACGGCCGGCGGCGACGAAGCCGCGCGCCGGGTAGGTCGGCAGCGGCACCTCGCCGTGGCCGCCCTCGGCCTCAAGGCCGCGTTCCACCACGGCGAACTGCCCCTCGGCCGCCGACCGCTCGGCCGGGCCGTCGCCGACCGGCACATGGAGGCGCAGGCGGTGGTCGGTGGAGGGGTTCTCGACGGTGAGGGTGAGCCGCACGAACGGCTCACCGGCACGGACCTCGACCAGCATGGTCGTGGCCGCCGCGACCCGCTCGGGCGCGCGGCGCCTCCCAGCATCGGGGGGTCCGGGGGGCTCAAGGAGCGAAGCGGTAGCCTCCCGGTCAACAGGGCCGAGGCCGGCTGGCCATTGGTAGGTCCGCGCCACTTCCAGCCGGGCGCGGAGCGGGCCGGTTTCGAGCAGGCGGACCTCCGTGCGGACCGGCGCGGCGACCAGCTCGTCGGTGGCCGGCGGGGCGTAGTTGTAGAGGTCGCCCGCGTCGCCGCCGTCGACCAGCCGGCCGACCCCGGCCAGCTCCACGGTGCCGCCGGTGATCCGCAGGGTGCCGTCCCCGGCCGCCTCGACCGCGACCAGGCCGTTGTCCATGCCGTGGCCGGCGGCCCGCACCGGCCCGTCAGGCTCGGGACCGGCCTCGCGCGGGCGGACGGTGGTCCAGCCGAGCGGGGGCACGGGCACGTCCACCAGCAGGCGGCGCCTTGGCGGGCCCTCGACCTGGAACCACCAGGTCCGCTCCGGGTCGGCCTCCACCGCGGCCTGCACCTCGGCACGCAGGGCGTCGACGTCGAGCTCGGGCGGGTCGGGACGGTCGCCGACCACGATCGTCAGGTGGGGTCGGTCGCCGTCCGTGCGCAGCTGGTAGCCGTTGACGGTGTGGTAGAGCAGCTCCCGCCCGTGGAGGCGGCGCCACAGCATGGTGGGGAGCAGGCCCGCGAGGATCTCCTCGCCGAGCAGCACGCTGCCGCCGCGGCCGGTCTCCTGGGTGGGCAGGCGGCGGCCGTCCGGCAGCTCGCCGGCGACGCCCTCCCAGGCGTCGGGCACGGCCAGGTCCAGCTCGACCAGCCCGCCGCGCCGCGCCGGGGTCGGGTTCAGCACCACCGCCGTGCCCGCCGGGGCGGCGCCCCCCACCTCGGCGGCGACCCGGTCGCGCAGCGCCCCGCCGAGCTGTTCGGCCTCGCGCAGGCGGACGACCACCTGCTCGGCGACGGCGTCCGCGCCGCAGCCGGTCACCGAGTCGTGCCCCGAGCTCTCGATCACCTTGCCCCAGGCGAGCTCCAGGAACCGCGCCGGCCAGGCCCGGCCCCACAGCGCCTGCAGAGGCTCGGCGTAGCGCTCGAGGACCCGCTCGGCGTGGGTGCAGGCCGCCTTCACCGCGACCCTGGCGGAGACGACCCCCATCAGCAGGTTGGCCCTGGCGCCCGACCGCAGCTCGCCGCGCCAGCGGGGCAGGTGGTCGCCGTCGGGGGGCAGGCCGGCGACGAAGGCGGCCAGGGTCTCGACCCGCATCCGGTAGCGGTCCTGGCCGCGGTTGACCGCGTCCACCACCGCGACCAGCTCCGGCAGCGGCTCGGAGTGGTCGCTGCCGTACATGCCGAGCAGCCCGTCGTCGCCGGAGAACGGCCGCATCAGCTTCTCGAACATGGCCAGCCGCTCGGCCAGCTGCTCGGGCAGGGCCAGCAGCGGCACCGCGTTGACGTAGCCGGCCGGCAGGTACTCGGTCCGCACGGTGGAGCCGTCGGGCGCCTCCCAGGCGAACGCGTGGTGGGTGATGGCGGCGGGCACGCCGCGCCAGAGCACGGCGTGGGCCAGGCCCGCCCGGCGCAGCAGCTGTGGCAGCTGGGCGACGTGGCCGAACTGGTCGGGCAGGTAGCCGACGGGCATGGCGCCGCCGAGGCGCTCGGCGCGATGCCAGCCGCTCTCGAGGTTGCGCACGATCGTCTCGCCCGACACCAGGAACTCGTCGTTGAGGATGCGCCACGGTCCCAGCGCGAGCTGGCCGCGTTCGGTGAGGCGGCGGACCCGGCCCTCGGCCTCCGGCCGGACCTCGAGGTAGTCCTCGATCGCCGCGGTCTGGCCGTCGAAGGTGAAGGCGAACCCGGGATCGGCCTCGGCCAGGTCGAGGACGCGGTCGACCAGGTCGACGAGCCGCATGCGGAAACGCTGGAAGGGCTCGTACCATTCCCGGTCCCAGTGAGTGTGCGGGACGATGTGCACGGTCCTCGGACCCGCCATGGGCTGCCTGCCTCCCCGCTCGCGCCGGATGCCTCGCAGGCTTCCACCCTGCCTGATCAGGGAGCGCCTGTCACCAAGAGCAGGAGCGTTGTGCGGACGCCGTGGTGGTGTCGGATGATGAGCGCATCGTCGGAGAGGAAAGGACCGCTCCCATGACCAACCTCACCCCGTCGTAGGCGCGCTCATGGGGGGCACGGTCAGCGACGCCTGGGGGACGAGCCGGCAGTCAAGGCTCTTCCCCGGTCCCTGGCTGGTCCACGCCGACCTGCACAACCACACCATCCTGTCCGACGGCTCGGGCGACCCGGCCGACGCGTTCGCGTCGATGCGCGCCGCCGGCCTGGACGTGGCCGCGCTCACCGACCACAGCCGCTGGGCGACGGTCACCTTTGGCCTGATGGGACTGCCGGGCATGGCCGGCATCGACCGGGGCGACTGGGAGACCACCGGGCGCCTTGCCGAAGAGGCCGACGACCCGGGCGAGTTCGTGGCCATGCGCGGCTTCGAGTGGTCCAGCGCCACGCATGGCCACGCCAACGTGTGGGGCAGCGACCGCTTCACCGACCCGCTCCGCACCGGCCTGCTGCGCATCGGCCCGTTCTGGCGCTGGCTGGACCGCAAGAGCCCCGACAGCCTGGCCGGCTTCAACCACGCCGGCTCCTCCGCCCTGCGGTTCGGCGGCTTCCAGCACCACCCCAGCGTGGCCGAGCGGGTGGTCAGCTTCGAGATCTTCAACAAGCTCGACGACCACCTGCTGGTCGGCACCGAGCGGGATCGGCCGTCCGCGCTGGTCGAATGCCTCGACGCCGGCTGGAAGGTGGGCCTGCTCGGGGTGACCGACGAGCACGGCGCGAACTGGGGCATCCCCGAGGGCAAGGGCCGTGCCGGTCTGTACGTGCGCGAGCTGAGCAGGGCAGGGGTGTTCGAGGCGTTGGCGGCCCGGCGGTTCTTCGCCAGCCGCGTCAAGGGGCTCCGCCTGGACGCGGCGCTGAACGGGACGCGCATGGGCCGGACCGTGCCGCACCGGGGCGGCCCGGCCCAGGTCACCCTCGACCTGGACAAGGCGGGGTGGACCGGGCGGGAGCTCAGCGTGCAGGTGCTCCGCCCCGGCAAGGGCATGCCGACGCTGGCCCTGGCCGTCGACGTCCGCGTGCCCGGCCCGGACGAGCCGGTGGTCGCGTTCGACGTCGAACTCGACCCGGCCGAAGGGGCGTGGGTGGTGCTGCGGGTGACCGACCCTGCCGGGCCGGCCGACCCGCGCGCCACCGGCGAGTGGGCCGGCCTCGGCCGCGCCGTCGCCTACTCGAGCCCCTTCTGGCTGAGCGGGCGCGAGGCGGCGTCCGGCGAGGGTCGCTAGGCCACCACCGTCGGCGCCATGAGGGCGCGCTCGAAGATGGCCTCGTACCGGCTGACCATGCCCGACACGTCGAACTTCGCTGCCACCTGGCGCCGGCACGCACCCGGCGACAGCTCGTGGCAGCGGTTGATCGCCGCCGGGAGCTCGTCCAGGTGGTCGCGGATGAAGCCGGTCACGCCGTCGACCACGACCTCGGGAACGGAGCCCCGGCGCAGCGCGACCACCGGCGTGCCGCAGGCCATGGCCTCGACCATGACGATCCCGAAGGGCTCGTCCCACTGGATCGGGAAGACCAGGCAGCGGGCGCGGGCCAGCAGGTCCTTCTTCTGGGCGTTGTCGGCCTCGCCGAACCAGTGCGCGTCGGGCCCGAGCAGGGGCCGCACGCGCTGCTCGAAGAACTCGTGCTCGGCCTGCTCGTTGCACTTGGCGGCGATCACGATCTCCCGGCCGGCGGCTCGCGCCGCCTTGATCGCCAGGTCCGGTGCCTTCTCCGGGCTCATCCGGCCGAGGAAGAGGCAGAACTCCTCCTTGTCGGCCCGGTACGGGTACTGGTCGACCGGGATGGCGTTGTGGACGGTGCCGGCCCAGTCGAGCTTGGGCGCCTTGGAGCGCTGGAAGTCGGAGATGGCCACCAGCTTCGCGAAACGGTTGACCATGCGGTAGTACTCGGCCAGCTCGCCGGCTATGGGACCGTGGGCGGTGATGATCGCCGGGATGTCCCTGCCCTGCACCAGCAGCGGGCCGCAGAGGGTGTGGTCGTGGATGATGTCCACGCCGCCGAGCTGGTCGATCCACTCGTAGGCGGTGAGGGCGTGGACGACCTCGGGGAAGGGCGTGCCCAGCCGGGCCGTCGGCGGCTCGGCGTAGGTGGCCATGAAGCGCGCGCCGGTGTGGTCGCGGCCCGCCCCGATCAGGGTGACGTCGTGGCCACGGGCGACCAGGCCCTGGACGAGCCAGAAGAGCATCGCCTCGATGCCGCCGTAGCCCTTCGGGGGCAACTCGAACCAAGGCGGCGCGATCAGGCCGATGGACAACGGCGAACGCGCCGGTTTGTACCGCGGTGAAGCCGGTGGAGCGACCCGGATGTCGCTTCGGGCCATCGCGTCCTTCAGCACGAGGACCTCCTGTTCCGAACGTCAGCCAAGAGCCAACGAACGACGCCAGGCGCGGGGGTAGCCCAGCGGCCGGTGCGGGGGGTGCGGATGCGGAATTCCGTCCGCGCACCGGGTAGCGAAACGTTCTCATAAGTCGGCTCGGAATGTGCAATCGGCAGGTTGACCGCTGATCGTTAGCCAGAGATTGCAATACCCGAAGACGGACAAGTTGGCGTCAACGAACCACCGGCGCCGATAATCTGAGAACAAAGGTAAGGAGGCAGCTTCTGCGTAGTTACTCGTAGTCTGCGGGGGTTTGCACCAGGTTTCTGACCAGCGAAGACGTGATTTGGCGCCATCCCTAGGCCGGCCCTTGGTCATTGCCCGTTGCGTCGTGGTCTGGAAATACCAGGACGATCACCTGCGGAAACGAGCTGGGGATTGCACCGGCAGGCGGACTACGAACCTTTGCGGAACCCCGTTTGGAACCGGGCTGGGTCAGCTGGAGCGTCTGACGGCCGGTAGCCGGACGTACTCGCCGGGATAGATCAAGTCCGGATTGCCCGAACGCAGCCGCGCCCGGTTGGCCGCCAGCATCCGCATCCAGTAGCCGGCCACCTCGCGGGTGCGGATCTCGGCCGCGTCCCGCCCGGTGGCGCTGGCCAGATGGCTGCGGGCGATCTCCCACAGGTTCTCCCCCGGCGCGACCTTGTGGAGGCCTGGCCTGGACGGCGCGGACTGGCTGGGCGGTGTCCCCGATGGCGGCGGCCGGGTGGGTGCCGGCCGGCCGGCGGTACCGGGCACGTAGCCGGGGGGGCGTGGCCTGGTGGTCGCCGGTACGCCTCCCGACGGGGGCGGTGGTGCCGGCCGGGTGGAGGTGGTACCGCCGGTGGTGGTCGTGGTCCCGGCGGTGGTCGTGGTGGCGCCCGAGGTGCTCGATGGGGCGGCCGGCGGCCGGGTGGTGGAGGTCGTGGTCGTTGTGCTCGTGCTGGTCGTTGTGCTCGTGCTGGTCGTCGTGCTCGTGCTGGTCGTCGTGCTCGCGCTGGCGGCGGCCGGCGGCCCTGCCCCTTGGGGGGTGTAGCCGGCGGCCCGTGGTGGTGGCTGGCGTGGCGCCGTGGTGCTCGTCGTGGAGGAAGCGGTGGTGGTGCTCGTGGTGGTGGCCGGCGCCGACTGTCCTAGGCCGGCCGCGCCAGGGGTGTAGCCCGCCTTGGGCTCCTGGCGGGTGGTGGTCGGTGCGGCCTGGAGCGCCGCCGGTCCGCGCGCGGCCACGGCCACCTGGACCCGCGCGGGCGGGCCGCTCCGGGCGGTCGGGGTGGCGGCGACGGCGGCGGTCGTGGTGGCGCTCAGCAGCGAGGTGGCCAGCGCCACCGCCACGGCACCGTCGGCCGCGCGCCGCACCGCCGGCAGGGTGACCCGGGCCGCCCCGCGGATCAGGGCTGGCGCGCGGGCCAGGCTGGCGAGCAGGTACAGGCCGGTACTGGCCAGCAGCCACCAGGCCGCCACCAGGGCGACGTTGCGCAGCACGGCGCCGAGGATCTGCTCGACCGGGCTCTGCGCCAGCCAGGGGCCGAGCTGGCGGCCGAAGTCGCCCCATGGGATGCGCAGGGCGGGGATCTGCCCGAGCCGGTGCAAACCGAGCACCGCCGCCGCCTCGAGCACCAGCACCATGGGAAGCGTCAGTGCCTGGCGGGCCGCTGCCGCTCGCCCACGTCCCGCCGCTCGATCGATCGTCACGATCGCCTCGTCCGCCTCGCTTGGTGAGCACCCGCCGCCACACACGATCGGAACGCCAGTGTGCTAGGCATCCGTCAGCAGCGTCAACGCGTGCGCCGCACTGCGCGGTATTGCGGCGGGGCCGCGGCGGGTACGCTATCGAGTCGGGTCAGGCGAGCGGGCGGGGGCGGCTGGGTGAGGCCGGTGCGGCTGGCGCGACGGACAGTGGAGGAGCCTGGGGCTCCGGCAGCGGCGTCCCCACCCCGCGGACGGGCCGCCCTGCTGGCCGAGACCATGCTGCCGCCGCTGCTCGCCTTCGTGGCCGCCAACGTGCTGGTGTGGCACGCCGCCAGCAGCGCCGGCTACGACTTCGGGGACCCCCGCACCTGGGCGCTGTGGGATGGCGGCCAGTACCTGTCCCAGGCGCGGCAGGGCCTCACCCTGGTCCCGTGCAAGGTCCCGCCGTACAAGCCGGGGCAGTGGTGCGGCAACGCCGGCTGGTTCCCGTTCTACCCGGCCCTGGTCCGCGGGGTGAGCTGGACCGGGCTCTCGCTCGGCTGGTCCGGCGTGGTGGTCGCCCAGACCGCCTGCCTGGCGATGCTGGCGGTCGTCTGGCGCATGCTCGGCGCCCGGCTGACCGCCACGGCGGTGCTCTGCCTGGCGCTGGCCGCGGTCTTCCCCGGCATGGTCTACGACCACGCCGTCTTCCCCATCTCCCTGGCCAGCCTCGCCACCCTGCTCTGCCTCCACTGGCTGGCGCGTGGGCGCTGGCTGGCGGCCGGCCTCGCCGGCGCGGTCGCGGTCGCCAGCTACCCGGTCGGGGTGCTGCTGATCGGCGTGGTGCCCGTCTGGATGCTGGTGGCCGCGCGGCACGGCGGCATCGTGCGCTGGCTCGGCCGCACCGTGCTGGTGACCGGGCTGGTGGCGGCCGGGCTGGTGGCGGTGCTGGCGGCCGCCCGGTGGGAGACCGGCGCCTGGGACGCCTACCTCAAGGTCCAGGCCCACTACGGCAACACCGGGCTGCACAACCCGATCGACACCTACCGCTGGGGTATCGCCACCAAGGCGGCCCCGCTCGACGGCTACGGCCGGCCGATCCCCGACCACGTCGACACCAAGGAGGCCCCGCGGCGGCAGTACGAGGTGGTGGCCGGCCTGGTCCTCCTCGGCCTCGGCGCCGTGGTCGCGCGCCGGCTGTTCACGCGCACGCCGGTCGCCGCGCTCGACTGGGCGGTGATGCTGTGCGTGGTGGCCTTCTGGCTCGGCCAGCTCGCCACCGGCGTGCGCGTCCATCACTACCGCGGCGACGCCCTGCTGGTGCCGCTGGTGCTGCTCATCCGCTACCTGCCCCGCCCGGTCCAGGTGGTGCTCGTGGCGGTCTGCGCCGTGCTCGCCTGGCACATGGTGGTGCTGTTCTGCCGCGCGATCCTGGTGTAGCGGGTCAGCCGGCGTGCCGGCGCAGGTGGCCGGCGAGGTCCTCGGCCGGGTGGGGAACGCCGAAGTAGTAGCCCTGGCCGAGGTCGCAGCCGAGCTCGCGCAGCCTGGCGGCCTGCTCGGCGGTCTCCACGCCCTCGGCGACCGCCCGCAGGTCGAGGCTGTGGGCGAGGTTGACCACGGCGGCCACGATCGCCGCGTCCTCCTCGTCGCCCAGCAGGCCGTCGACGAACGCCCGGTCCACCTTGACCTTGTCCACCGGGAAGCGCA
>DATLQA010000013.1:0-3683 GCA_035535495.1 Actinomycetota bacterium
GGCTGGAAGGCCTCTTCCACGGCATCCAGGCGACCCTGTTCGCCCAGCAGATGGCCGCCCGCAACCAGCTCGAGGAGATGCGCAAGCGCGCCCTGCCGGGGCGGCCGCAGGAGTCGGGCAGCGCAGGGCTCTACCTGTAGCGAGCGCCCAGTCCCGTGCGACACGCGGCCTCCCTGCGTCGGCGCTGACCCTGACGCCAGTCAACCACGCCGGTCGCCGAGCGGCCCGAGCCCCTCGGATGTCTCGGGGTGGGGTGCGCCGGCGGAACCTGTCGGAGGTGGGCGGGCATCGGCCGGCGTCCTACCGGGTTCTAACGTGCGGGACCGTTCCGTGATCGTGGACCTCTGGGCGTCGTCAACGCCCGACCAGAAGGAGGCGGACGATGTACCAGAGGGACGCGATGGCAGGACGCACGACCAGGAGAAGGGTCTCCATGAGCATCGATCCATCGGAACTGGGACGGTTCTCGGACCCGTCGCTCCTCATCCTGTCGAGCCTGGCGGACGGGCCGAAGCACGGCTACGCCATCACCAAGGACATCGAGGGCTTCGCCAGGGTCTCGCTCGGGCCCGGCACGCTCTACGGCGCGCTCGGTCGCCTGGAGCAGCGCAAGCTGATCGAGCCGCTGCCGTCCGACGACCGGCGCCGGCCCTACCGCCTCACCGCGCTCGGTGCCGCCGTGCTCCAGGCCCAGCTCACCGGCTTGCATCGCTTCGCCACGACCGGCCTGCAACGGCTCGCGACCGCCTGAGCCGCCGCCGCGCCCTCGCTGGTTCTCAGCAATATTGCTTAGCCCGCGCCAGGCGCGGGAGCAGCCGCCGGCGGCCCCTCCCGCCACCCGCACCGTCACCAAGGCGGTGGTCCCGGAGTCCTGCCTGACCGCGCTGCGCCAGAGCGACGCCACCGTCCGCCTGCTCAAGGGCAACGTCCGGGACCGCCGGCTGAACCAGGCCATCAAGGCCTACCAGAAGTCCAGGGAGGACTGCCGCAAGCAGGCCGCCCGGCCCTGACATCGGTCCGGGCGGTGCCGGCGCGGTCTCGGTACCGTTAGCGGTGGCGTCCCGGGCTGGCCGCGTGGGGTCGCCCGGGTGGCAGCGGCCCTGCGTGCGGAAGGAGATCGGGATGCGGCCGTCGAGCTGGAGGCGCCGGCCGCGGCAGGCGGCCGAGGCGGACAGCGAGGCTGACGGGATGTGGCGCTCCACGCCGTTCCTCAACTCGCTGCTCTTCTTCGTGCTGGCGATCACGGTGTTCCTCAGCCTGAACGCCGTCATCGGGCTCATCCTCGACCTGGGCGAGGAGCCCGGGGTGTGGGGCCACTACATCCGGTTCCTGCTCCCGTTCTGGATCATCGTGGGAGGTGTGGCCGCGCTCCGCGCCTGGCGCCGCCGCCATCCACCGTGGTGACGGGGTGCTGGAACTCGAACACCACGACCGCGCCGGGAGCGGCCCCTCCTCGACGCTCCTGACGCGGTCGTGGTCTCGATGCCGGCGAGGCCCGGGGCGGCCCCTCCTCCACGCCCCCGGACTCGCCTGCTCCCCCCGAGTTGGATCTTGTCGCCGGCGATTCCGGGGGACCGGGCCCGGAACCGCCGGCGCTCTGCGACCGATGGCCCCAGGGGACCGGTCCCGGGATCCGCCGGCCTTCCTGTGACCCCGGGTGACCGGACCCGGAACCGACAGGAACCTTTCTGCGCGCTACCGCCCTCGTTTGAGGTGGCGCGGCTGATAGCGGGTGTGACGAGCTCGGTAGCGCAGGGACCGGGTGCTGACGGACCGAAGCAGCCTGCTCATGATCTGGCATTCCCCTCCGTGGTGGCCGTTCAGTAGACAAGGCGCCGGAGATGCGCGCGCCGATACGGGGTGTGGTTGATCGAGACCGTCCTGTGATCTTTGGCGCCCGCGGCCGTTCTCCGGGCACCGCGCCACTCGCGGTGCCCGGACGCGACCGGCTCAGCGGCGGCGGGCGGTGAGCCGGTAGATGCCGCCGCGCAGGTCGGTGGCGAACAGCTCCCCGGTGCGGCTCTCACCGAACGAGCTGACGTTGCCCGGGTGCGTGCCGACCTGGGCGCTCTTCCAGCGGCCCCCGCGCAGGTGCGCCAGGGCCCAGATCTCCCCGCTGCAGAAGTCGGCGTAGACGTAGCTGTCGCCGAGCACCGCCCGGTAGGCCCGGCCCCGGTAGCGGTAGCCGCCGATGATGCTGCAGCGTCCGGAGGAGAGGACGTAGTCGAGCAGCGGCGGGGTGAACCCGTGGCGGCGGCCGGCGCAGTAGCTGCCGCCGTAGCGGCGGGAGACGTCCAGCTTGCCCTCGCGGCAGTCCCAGCCGAAGTTGCGGTTGCCGACCCCACGGCCGAGCAGGTTGAGCTCCTCACGGTCCTGCTGGCCGACGTCCGCGATCCACTGGCTGCCGAACCGGTCGAAGCTGAAGCGCCACGGGTTGCGCAGCCCGTAGTGCCAGATCTCCGGGCGGGCGGTGCGGTGCCGTGCGTACGGGTTGGTCGGGGGGATGGCGTAGCGGCGGCCGGTGGAGACCCGGTTGACGTCGAGGCGGAGGATCTTGCCGAGCAGGCTGGTGCGGTCCTGGGCGTTGCCGTCCGGGTCGCCGCCCGAGCCCCCGTCGCCGACCGAGAGGTAGAGGTAGCCGTCGGGGCCGAAGGCGACCTGGCCGCCGTTGTGGTTGGCGAACTTCCGGTGACCGATGTCGAGCACCACCGTCTCGGTGCCGGCCGAGGCGACCGCCGCCCGCGGGTTGGCGCGGAAGCGCGACAGCCGCACGTCCCCGAGGCCGTTGGTGTAGACGACGTAGAAGTAGCCGTTGCGGGCGAAGCGGGGATGGAACGCGATGGACAGCAGCCCGCGCTCGTCGCCCGAGATCACCCGGGAGCTGATGTCGAGATACGGCCGGCTGACCACGCGGCCGCGGGTGAGCAGCCGGACCCTGCCGGCCCGCTCGGTCACGAACAGGCGGCCGCTGGCGTCGGGCGACGCGGCGATCCCGGTCGGGTCGACGGCGTCGCTGACGTGGACCAGCCCTACCTGCACGGTAGCCGGGTCGACCGCGGCGGGTAGGTGGGGCCACCGCCCGGACGGGGCGGCGCCGGCGGAGCCGCTGAGCACGGCGGTTGTGAGTGTGAGCGCGGCCAGGAAGCGCCATGGCGCGTGCCGGGAACCGCGAGAATGCCGGTGCATGCTCCCCCCCGAGGCGACTCGATAGACCGGAACAAGCCGTTCGAGGAGTTTACTCGCTAGCGGGCCTCCTGGTTTCAGGGAGGTACGCTCACAGTGACCGGTGGACCCTGGCGGACCGCCCGCGTGTCGAGGAGGTGGCGGTGGCTCCCGAGGTCAGGCCGTCCGGCGCCGCGCTCCCGCCGGCCGCCGCGCACGGGTCCGTGCAGGATGAGGCCTGGATGCGGCAGGCGCTGGAGGAGGCGCGGGCCGCCGCCGCGCACGGCGACGTGCCGGTCGGCGCGGTGCTGGTGGCGCCGGACGGCGCCGTGCTCGGCCGCGGCCGGAACCGGCGCGAGCAGCGGGCGGACCCCACCGCCCACGCCGAGCTGGAGGCGATGCGGGCGGCCGCCGGCGCCCTCGGAGGCTGGCGGCTGGACGGGACCACCATGGTGGTCACGCTCGAGCCGTGCGCCATGTGCGCCGGCGCCATCGTCCAGGCTCGGGTCGCGCGGCTCGTG
>DATLQA010000014.1:0-5536 GCA_035535495.1 Actinomycetota bacterium
GCTTCAGCTCTCCGGAGTCGTGTACCAGCCCTCGGACATGGCCCAGGCCGTAAAGTCGTCGTCGCCGCCGAGCCCGCGGGCGACGAAGGCGTGGGCCAGCTGGTCGATCCGCTGGTTGCTGAAGCCCTCCGCCGCCAGGAACGGCCGGGCTTCCTCGGCTAGGCGCCGAGCCCGTTCGTCCGCTCCGAGGTCCGCCACGTCGACCACCCCGCTGCTCCCGTGCCTCGACTGTTGATACCCGATCGTGCCGTCCGAGGGGGTGAGTGGTCCTCACCCTTTCCGGGTGATGACGACTCACCCATCTGGCATGCACCCTGCCTCTGGTGTTGCTCCGCAGCTCTCATCACTCGCCGTTGGTGAGAAGGGCGGTGGCGCCAGTGCCAGAAGACCCCTGCCTTACCGGCGCGGAGCGCGAGGAGCTGGAGCGGTTGCGCTCGGAGGTCACCGCGCTGCGCGCCAGGCCCGGGACCTACTGGCGGTGCTGTGGCTGTGGGCGTGCTGGTCCCGGCCAACCCGCCCGCACGAATCATCCTTTCGGGGTGATGACGGCGCATCCCGCGCGGCACACCTTCGGGACGAGGTGGGACGGCCGTGGAGTGAGGGAGGGCAGCGCAACCGTGGGCCAGCCATCGCCTGAGCGTGCCCTGGTCGTGGTGGCGCCGGCAGCGCCTCCGGCCGAGCTGGTGGTCGCCGCCGCGCTCCGCCGTGCCACCCGACTGGCACTCGGCGCCGCCGGGCTGGCGCTCGACGCCGTGCAGGCGCTGCTGGAGCGGTCCGTGCCGGCCGACCCGGTCGCCGGTGCCGCCGCCCAGCCGTCGGTGCTGCCACAGACGGTGCGCCTGCTCCCTGGCGCGGTGATCGGCGTCGGCATGGAGGTGCAGCGGCGCTCCCTGCGGGCCGCGGTGGCGCTGGGCGGGGCCCTGGGGCCGCCGTTGTCGGTCGCGGTCCACCCCGTGGTTGCCCACGGGCCGCTGGCGGCGGTCCGGCGCCGCCTTGACCTGGAACGCTGGAACGAGCGCGGGCGCGCCGAGCAGCAGCGCAACGAGCTGGCCGCGGCGGCGTTCGCCCGGTCACTGGTGGCTGGCGTGGTCGCCGCCGTCCTGGACGAGGTGGACCTGGACGCCGTGGTGGCGCGGGTCGATCTCGACCAGGTCGTGGACCGGCTCGACCTCGACCGAGTCGTGGAACGGCTCGACCTCGACGCGATCGTCGCCCGGGTCGACGTCGACGCCATCCTGCGGCAAGTCGACTTCGCCGCCGTGACCGAGCGGGTCATGGACGAGGTCGACGTCGCCGAGATCATCCGCGAGTCAAGCAGCACCATGGCCAGCGAGACGGCCGACGCGCTCCGGGTCCAGGGCATGCAGGCCGACCGCGCCCTCGGCCGCCTGGTCGACCGCGCGCTGCGGCGCAAGGGCGAGCGCCAGACCGCGCTCGGCGCGGCTCCCACGGCCGGGGATGACCGGTGACGACCACGGGCAGGCATCCTCTGGCGCAGGCGCTGGGAGGCCACCGCGCCGGCTTCGCCTCGCGGGTCCTGGCCGACGCGGTCGACCTCGGGATCATCTGGCTCCTCGGCCTGGCGCTCCTGCTGTCGGCCGGGGTGGTCCGCTACCTGCTGGCCGGCCCGCCGTTCGGCGCGCCCACCCTGCGGCTCTGGCTCAGCGGGCCGCTCGGCGCCCTGCTCGCCGTCGCCTACCTCGCCGCCGGCTGGGCGACCACCGGGCGGACACCGGGCAAGCAGCTGGCCGGACTCCGCGTGGTGGACCGCGCCGGCCACCGGCTGCGCCCGGCCCACGCCCTGCTGCGGGCGCTGCTGTGCGTGCTCTTCCCGGCCGGGCTGCTGTGGGTCCTGGTCAGCCGCCGCAACGCCGCCGTCCACGACCTGCTGACGCGCAGCGCCGTCATCTACGACTGGTCCTACCACGCCCCGGATGCGTAGCCGCCGAGAGGGCGGTCACGCACTGGACGGCTCCCGACGACATCGACCAGCCGGGTCCGGGTGGCGGCGACCTCGGGATGCGGGTCGGGTGCGGCGTCAGGCCAGCTTGTCGTCCCGAGCCAGTGCGATCGCCTCGGGGACGCTCATCGTGAGACCCTCCTGCCAGGCCCGCCGGGCCGCGTCCTCCGTGAGGTGCGCGCGGGCCTCCGCCGCCGGGTCTCCCTCGAGCATTCCCCCGAAGCCAGGGGTGGGGCCGCCGCCGGCCAGGTCGCGGTGGTGTTCCGAGACGCCGGCCATCCGGACGGCGTCCTCGTGGCGGCCTTCCCATGTCAGCAGGAACGCCAGGTCCAGGAAGGCGAGGGCGATCCCGGTGGCGTTGTCGGCCTCGCGGAACAGCTCCAGGGCCTCCAGGGCGGTGGAGCGGGCGTCTTCCCGGCGGCCGGCGCGGCCGTAGGCGAAGGCCAGCCAGATCAGGTCGAACGCGAGATTGAGGCGGTCGCCCAGCCGGCGCCAGATCGCCGTCACCTCCTCGATCCGGGCGACGACGCGGTCCCAGGCGCCAGCCATCGCATCCGGAACCACCAGCATCACCAGGACTCTGGCCACCCCAGGCTCGTCCCCGACCTGACGGAACAGCTCGAGGCTCTCGTCGAGCAGGCGGACGGCGGACTCCAGATCGTGCTCGGCGGCGACGGCGAACGCCTCGTTGTACAGGGCCTCGGCGAGGCGGGCTGGGTCGCCGAGTTCCCGCTCGATTGCCAGGGCCTCGTCGTAGAGGCCACGGGACGCCCCCCGGTCGCTCCACCACGCGATCCCGCCCGCCCCCGCCAGGGCCTTCGCCCGGGCCGCGGTTGGCGCCTGCCCTGACGGCATGGCCAGGGTCTCCTCAAGCCACTCCCGGCCCTCGGCCAGGTGTCCTCGCTGCTGCCAGAAGCGCCACAGGGCTCCGGCGGCTGCCTGGGCCGGGCCGGCTTCGCCCCGGTCGATGGCCCAGCGGAGGGCCGCGCGGATATTGGCGTGCTCCTCTTCGCACCGGTCGAGCCACTCGCCCTGATCTTCGGCGGTGAGGTGGGGTTCGACCTCCACGGCCAGGCGGAGGAAGTGCTCGGCATGGCGCCGGAGGACCAACTCGAGGTCGCTGACAGCCTCGAGTTGCTCGTGTCCGAACTCCCGGATCGTCTCCAGCATCGAGAACCGCGAAGGGCGGCCCGGCGGCTCGGTCCTACGAATCAGTGACTTGTCCACCAGCGAGGTCAGCCCGTCGAGGGTGTCCAGTCCGAGTTCTTCCAGGTCGCACACTGCCTCGGCCGACTCGAACGTCCAGCCGCCGGTGAACACCGACAGCCGGGCGAAAAGGCGGCGTTCGACCGGATCGAGCAGGTCGTAGCTCCAGGCGATCGCGGCACGGAGGGTCCGCTGGCGCTCGGGCAGGCTCCGCGACCCGGAGGTGAGGATCGAGAGGCGCCGCTTGAGCCGGGACAGGATCTGTTCGGGCGTGAGCACCTTCGTCCGGGTGGCCGCAAGCTCGATCGCCAGGGGGAGGCCGTCCAGCCGTGCGGTGATCTCGGCGACCACCGGGGCGTTCTGCTCGGTCAGTGCGAACCGGGGACTGGCGGCCAGGGCCCGCTCGGTGAACAACCGCACCGCCTCGACCGCGCCGAGCACGGACAGGCCCGTTGGGAGCCGTTCGGGATCGGGGACCTGGAGCGGCGGGACGGCGTACTCCTGCTCACCACGAAGCGACAGCACCACGCGGGAGGTGACCATCGTCCGCAGCTTCGGCGCGGCGGTGAGAAGCTCCTCGATCACCGGACCCGCCTCGGCCACCTGCTCGAAGTTGTCGACGACCTGGAGGAGCTCACGGTGGCGGAGATGGTCCTTGACGCCGTCCAGGATCGGACGCCCTGCCGCTTCAGGGACCCCGAGCGCGTTGGCCACCGCGGCCGGCACCAGCGCCGGATCGGTCACCGGGGAGAGATCGACGAAGCAGGAGCCATCCCGGAACCGGGGGAGCAGCTCTGCGGCAACCCGAAGGGCCAGCCGGGACTTTCCGGATCCCCCCGGCCCGGTCAGGGTGAGCAGCCGGGTCTGGCCGAGGAGCCGCTCCACCTCGGCGATCTCCTCCTCCCGGCCCACGAACGAGGTGAGCTGCAGCGGGAGGTTGTTCGGCCTGGCATCCAGCGTCCGGGGAGCCGGGAAGTCGGACGCGAGACCCTCGATGACCAGCTGGTGGAGGCGCTCGGGGTCTGCGATGCCCCGCAGGCGGTGCACTCCCAGGTCGCGGAGGGAGGCGCCCGCGGGGAGCGCGTGCTGGACCAGTCCTCGGGTGGCATCGGACAAGATCACCTGCCCTCCGTGGGCCGCGTCGGCGATCCGGGCCGCCCGGTGCACGTCGATGCCGACATAGTCGTCCCCGCCCAGGATCCCCTCCCCGGTGTGGATCCCCATCCGGACGCGCATCGGCGGGCCGTGGGACCAGTCGTGCGAGGTGAGGCCCTGCTGGGCGGCGATCGCCGCCCGGACGGCCCCCGCCGGGCTGCGGAACACGACGAAGAAGGCGTCGCCGTGCGTGCTGACCTCGACCCCGCTGCCGTCGGAGACGGCTCGCCGGACGATCGCCGCGTACTCGTCCAAGACTGCCGCGTACCGGTCGCCGAGTGCCTGGAGGAGCCCGGTGGAGCCCTCGACGTCGGTGAAGAGGAACGTCACGGTCCCGGTCGGCAGGTCGGTCATCGGCTGACTCTATGCTGCGTGTGCTCGATCGCGAACTCGACAGGAAGAGGACGAGGATGCTGCTTGAGCACAAGAACGCCGTGGTCTACGGAGGGGCCGGGTCGGTCGGTCGGGCCGTGTCCCGTGCCTTCGCCCGCGAGGGCGCGAGGGTCTTCCTCGCCGGCCGCACCCTCGCCACCCTCGACGAGGTGGCCGAGGAGCTCTCCAGCGCGGGAGGGACGGTCGAGACGGCGCAGGTCGACGCGCTCGACGAACAGGCCGTCGACGAGCACGCCGACGCCGTCGCCGAGAAGGCCGGAGGCATCGACGTGTCCTTCAACGCCATCAGCCACGGCGATGTCCAGGGCGTCTCGCTGGCCGAGATGTCGTTCGAGGACTTCGCCCGACCGATCACGACCGCCACGAGGACGCAGTTCCTGACCACCAGGGCGGCCGCGCGCCACATGACCAGGCAGGGGTCGGGCGTGATCATGGCGATCACCGCGACCACCGGCCGTCTGGCCATCCCCGAGGTAGGCGGCACCGGGGTCGCCTTCGACGCCATCGAGAGCCAGTGCCGGCAGTGGGCATGCGAGTTGGGCAGGCACGGCGTGCGCGTCGTCTGGCTCCAGACGACCGGCCTCCCCGAGGCCCTCGCCGACATCGAGGTATTCCCCGGCTACGGCACCGGATCCGGCATGACCCGCACCGAGCTCATCGCGTGGATGCAGCGACTGACCCACCTGAACCGGTTGACGTCCCTGGCCGAGGTGGGGACCGTGGCGGCCTTCATGGCCTCCGACCACGCCGCCGCCATGACCGCCACCGGCGTCAACCTCACCTGCGGCCAAACCCCGGCGAGATAGTCCTATTGCGGCCTAC
>DATLQA010000015.1:0-21417 GCA_035535495.1 Actinomycetota bacterium
GGCCGGTCCCAGCCGCTGGGTCCAGCGCAGCTGCACCACCTTGCGGACCACCGGTGGCGGGGTGCGGCGGGGTGAGGTGTGGGGGCGGCTGGACCGGTCGGCCATCCCGGCCGGTCCCAGGTCGCGGTAGCGGGCCGCCCACCGGTGGGCGGTGGGCCGGCTGACCTGGAACCGTTCGGCGGCGCGGGCGACCGGCCAGCCCTGCTCGACGATCACCCGAGCGAGCCGGAGCCGGCCGAGCTCCGAGAGCGGCGCGTTACGGTGGGGCACGAGGACCTCCTGGGTCCGGGTGGATGCCTGGCAGCTCCACACCAGACCCGGAGGTCCTCACTCAGATCAACTCCGCGCAGGCCAACTCGCCCTGCACCAACCTCCCCGGGCAGTACACCTAGCCGCGGGTGGCCGGCCCGGGTGGCGACCGGGCCGGCCACCAGGCAGCTCAGGACGACACGGGCGAGCGCTCGTCGCCGAGCGCCGCCGGGCGCAGGTCGCGCCTGCGCCGGGCGGTGATCGCCGGTGGCGCGGCCGCCATCACCACGTCCGGCAGCATCACGTGGAACGACGCGCCGCCGCCGGGCCGCTCGCTCACCCACGCCTGACCGCTGTGGAGCTGGGTGAAGCGGGCCACCAGTGAGAGGCCGATGCCGACGCCGCGCTGGTCGTCCTCGTTGCCCTGGTGGAACGGCTCGAAGATGGAGCCGGCCAGCTCCGCCGGGATGCCAGGACCGGCATCGGAGACGACCAACTCCAGGTCGCGCCCGCGGATCAAGGCGCGGACCCACACCGGCGTGCCCGGCGGTGTGTGCCTGGTCGCGTTGACCAGCAGGTTCTCAACGATCCGTTCCACCTTGCTCGCGTCGACCGCCGCCGTCACCGGCGCGGTCTCGACCTGGATCGGCCAGCCTTCCAGCTGGTCGACCTCGCCGACCACGCGGAGCAGCAGCGCGCGGATGTCGGTCGGGGTGCGGTCGGGCTCGAGCACCCCCTCCTCCAGCCGGTTCAGGTCGAGCAGGTCGTTCAGCAGCCGGTCGAGCTTGCGAGCCTTCTCCACCAGCATGCCGAGCATCTCCACGGCTTTGTCCCCAGGGAGCTGCATCTTGGTCCGCTCCAGGGTGAGCGCCACGCCGAGGATGGCGGTGAGCGGGTTGCGCAGGTCGTGGGAGACGGCCCGCAGGAAGGTGTCCTTCATGGCGTCGGCCGCCTTGAGGCCGTCCGCCTTGTGCTTGCCACGGGACAGCGCCTGGCCGAGCTGGTTCTCCCGCTCGGTCAGCGCCTCCACCATGCGCTCGAGACGGTGGTTGAGGCGGCGGTTCTCGGCGATGGTCGCCACCCCGCGCAGCAGCACCAGGGCCGCGAGGGCGATGCTGGCCCAGCGGGTGAAGCCGTCGCGCCCTCCGGTGATCACGTAGGCGGTGAGCGCGGTCACCAGCACGCTGCACGGGACCACCAGCTGCACCAGCGAGACCTGTTCCTTGTCCTCCTTGCGCAGGCGGGACCGCATCGGCCGCAGCGACGCCAGCAGCAGCAGCAGGTAGGCGAGCGGCCAGCCCACGTCGATCAGGTTCCCCTCGCCGTAGGTGCCCACCTCGGTGAGGTACAGGAACAGGGTGTCGCTGGCGGCGAAGACCCCGACCGCCGCGGCGACCATCCACAGCGGCGCCAGCTCCGGCCCGCGCCTCCGGATCAGCAGGGCGAGCGCGATGGTGACGATGGCCACGTCGCCCAGCGGGTAGGCGATGCCGACGGCCCGTTCCAGCGGCGAGATGTCCTCCTGCCGGTAGACCGTCTCGAGCACCGTGGCCCAGGAGATCAGCAGCAGGCTTCCGGCGATCAGCACGCCGTCCATGAGCGTGCGCAGCCGCGCCGCGCGCTCCGACGGCGCGACCGGGAAGGCCAGCACGCCGGCGGCCAGCAGCGGCACCGAGCCGAGATAGGCGAAGTCCGCCACCGACGGGAACGGGGACTCGACGTCCAGGACCACCTGGTACCACATCCAGATGGCGTCGCCGAGCCCCATGGCCAGCGCCGACAGGCCGATCAGCCACCACGCGCGGCGCATGGCCCTGGTCCAGGCCCTGCCGATACCGCCGCGGCGCCTGGTCGCCTGGAAGCAGGCGATCGCCGCGGCCAGCGCCGTCACCACGGTGATGCCGTCGATCGCGACCACCGTGACCGCTGTACCGCCGAATTGGGTCAGCTGCCAGAGCACGAGGATGACGACGGTCACCGCCGAGAGGGTCAGGGCGGTGTGGAAACGGCGCGCCGTGCCCGGTGCCTCCTGCGCCTCAGCCCGCGCTGCGTCCATCGGTACCTCTTCGCCGGGGTGCGTCCAGCGGCCAGCGACGGCGTGGCTCGTACGGCCCCCTACCGCCACTTCGACCACGCTCGTCCAGTGGCTGTCAACGCTCACCCTCGGCCTCGAAGACGTCCTCCATGCGAGCGGTCCGGGCGAACGGCGCGAACCTGGTGATGGTGGCAGGCGGTGATTACCATACCAAGGGGAGCGCCGCCGTCCAGCCCAACCACTGCCCCGCAGGTAGGGCGACTCGTACGGATGGCGCCGACTCGCTCCTGTGGTACGGCCCCAACAATTCGACCGGATCAGGCTTTTTGTCGTGTCCGGGTGCCGCTGGGGCCTGGAGGCAGTATGCTGGCCATGGTCCGCCCGAGCAGGTGGCGGGCCCGCGGAGCGCCGGGACAAGGAGGTGAGGACGCCATGAGCAGCGAACCACCAAGTCGCATGTCGCGCGTCCATCCCACCCCGCCGGCGCGGCTCTTGCCGAGCTGACCGGCGGCGGACGGGTGGACGCCCGCGTCCACATCCGTCCAGCCGAGGCTCACCGAGCCTCCCGTCCCCGTGAAAGGGGGCCCGCCTCATGCTGCTCGACGCACTCCGACCCCGCCGCGCCCGACACCGCCGCCAGGAGCGCACCCAGCGCCTGACCGCCAGGCGGGCCGTCCGCCAGGCACTGGTCTCACTCGCGGGCCTGCTCGGCAGGCCGGTCTACAACCAGGCCGGCGCCGAGGTCGGCCGCCTCGCCGACGTGGTCGCCCGCTGGGGCGGCGACGCCTACCCACCGGTGACCGGGCTGGTGGTCCGCATCGGCGGCCGGCTCGCGTTCGTCCCGGTCGAACAGGTCGCCCGCCTCGGCCACCGCCAGGTCGAGCTGCAGTCGGCACGGCTCGACCTGCGCGACTTCGAGCGCCGCCAGGGCGAGGTCCTCCTCGCCAAGGACGTGCTCGACCACCAGCTGGTCGACACCGACGGCATCAAGGTGATCCGCGCCGCCGACCTGTACCTGGCACCGAGCGAGCACGCCATCCTCCTGGTCGGCGTCGACGTGAGCCTGCAGACCCTGCTGCGCCGGCTCGGACCGGTCCGCTTCCGGCCGCTGCCAACGCCCGACCAGGTGATCGACTGGGCCGCCATCGAGCCGTTCGGCACCAGTGCCGGCGAGGTCCAGCTCCGCACCACCAACCGAGCGCTGCAGCGGCTCCGGCCCGGCGAGCTCGCCGACCTGCTCGAGGATCTCGGCCGTGGCGGCCGTCACCAGCTGCTGGCCTCGCTGGAGCCCGAGGCCGCCGCCGACGCGCTCGAGGAGATGGACCCCGACGAGCTGGTGGCGCTGCTGCACGAGGTCCCCGACGACCGGGCGGCCGCGCTGGTGGCACGGATGGAGCCCGACGAGGCGGTCGACATCCTGCGCGAGCTCGACGGCGACGAGCGCGAGGAGCTGCTCGACCGCATGCCGGCGGCCATCGCGCGGCAGCTCCGCGACCTGCTCGCCTTCCCCGAGGACACGGCGGGCGGCTTCATGAACGCCAACCTGGTCCTGGTGCGCGAGGATGACACCGTCGCGGCGGTGCGGCAGCGGCTGCGCGAGCTGGCCGGGCCGCAGCCCGACCTGGACGCCGTGCTGGTCACCGACGACCAGGGCCGCCTGGTCGACGTCATCGGCCTGCTGGAGCTGTTCGTGGCCGAGCCCGAGCAGCGCATGGCCGAGCTGACCGGCCCGCCGGAGCCGGTCACCATCGGCCCGGAGGCCGGTCTGCGCGAGGTGGTCGACGGCCTGGTCGAAGGCCGCGCCAGCACCCTGGTGGTGGTCGACGATGCTGACCGGCCGCTCGGCCGCATCCTGGCCGACGACGTGATCGACGCCCTGCTGCCCGAGCGTGGGCGGCTGCACTTCCCGAGACTGCTGCGATGAACGGCAGCGTCACCCCGGTGGCGCGCGGCAGCCAGCAGGCCCCCGCCGGCAGGCGCCGCCGCCTGGCCGCCTACCTCGGCGTCCTCGGGCCGGGGGTGATCGCGGCCAGCGGCGGCAACGACGCCGGCGGCATCGCCATCTACAGCTCGAGCGGCGCCGAGTTCGGCTACCGGATGCTGTTCTTCATGCTGCTGGTCGCCGTCGGCCTGGTGCTGGTGCAGGAGATGGCGGCCCGCCTCGGCGCGTACACCGGGAAGGGCCTGGCGGCGCTGATCCGCGAGGAGTTCTCCCTGCGGGTGGCCGCCTTCGCCCTGGTCTGCCTGCTGGTCGCCAACCTCGGGCTGGTGGTCAGCGAGTTCGCCGGCATCGCCGCCGCCCTGGAGCTGTTCGGCGTCACCCGCTACCTGTCGGTGCCGGTCGCGGCGGTGGTCATCTGGAGCCTGGTGGTGTTCGGCTCGTACCGCTATGCCGAGCGGCTGTTCCTGCTGCTCGCGCTGGTCTTCCTCACCTACCCGGTGGCCGCCGTGCTGGCCCACCCCGACTGGGGCGAGGTCGCGGCCCACGCCTTCTGGCCGCACCTGTCGGGGTCCAAGGAGTTCCTGTTCCTGGCGGTGGCCGTGATCGGCACCACCATCACCCCGTACATGCAGCACTACCAGGCCGCCGCCGTGGCCGACAAGGGCATCGGCCCGGACGACTACCACCTGGAGCGGCTCGACGTGGTCCTCGGGGTGGTGTTCGCCTGCCTGGTCGCGGTGTTCATCATCATCGCCACCGGCGCCACCATCGGCGGATCGGGGCCGCTGCAATCGGCCTCCGAGGCGGCCGCGGCGCTCCGCCCGGTGGCGGGGGCGCGGGCGGAGCTCCTGTTCGGGGTCGGCCTGCTCGGCGCCTCGGCCCTGGCCGCGGCGGTGGTGCCGCTGTCGACCGCCTACGCGCTGAGCGAGGCGATCGGGGTGGAGCGCTCGGTGTCCCGCACCTTCGCCGAGGCGCCGTTGTTCCTCGGCCTGTTCACCGGCCAGATCGTGATCGGCTCGCTGGTGGCGCTGCTGCCCGGCCAGCTGATCTCGACCCTGGTCAACGCCTACGTGGTCAACGGGCTGATCGCCCCGGTGATCCTCACCTTCATCCTGATCCTTTCCAGCCGCCGTGGCCTGCTCGGCGGTGCCGCCAACGGCCCGGTCTTCCGCGCGGCGGCCACCGTCGTGGTGGTCCTGGTCAGCCTGCTGTCCACGATCGTGCTGGTCCAGACCGTGCTCGGCTGGTTCGGAGTCGGCTGAGACCTACGTGCCGGAGGACTGGTCCTGGCGGGGAGCGACCGGATCCTTCACCCAGACGCCGGAAGCGCCGGTACGGAGCGTGCCGATCCCAGCGTCTGCCGCCCGCCGCTGCGCCGCCTGCTCGTCACGCCGCCGCCGCTCGGTGACCGTCACCTCGTCCTCCCGGAGCTGCGCGATGGCGTCCTGCATCTCCTGCACCCACCCGGTCATCTCCGCCTTGAGGATCCGTTCCGCGCTGCGCACGAGGTTGTCGACGTTGTCCGGGATTGCCTGGGCTTCGGCCGGCAGGGACTTCCACCATCCCCGGATCGTCCTCAGGTCGGCGGCGGCCTGGTTGTACAGCACCAGGCTGGTCTGGATCTGCCTGGCTTCCAGGTAGGCGGTGAACGCGCCCGCGAACGCCGCCGTGAGGGCGATCCACAGCTCCTGCCCGATAGCGGCCAGCAAGGTCCCGGCCGCGGCGAAGCCGATGACCAACAGGCGCAGCCAGCGGAGCAGGCGCTCGTGGTCCGCGGTCCGCTTCTCGTAGTAGCGCAGCTGGTCGTCGACGCGCACGGCGAGGTACTCGTGCGCGGAGAGCCGGCTGAACCCGTGGTCGTCCTTGGCGGCGCCATGCTCCGGCGGGAGCGGGCCGGCGTAGTCGGGGACGGCCGTCTGGTTGATGTAGGTCCGCATCAGCGTGCTCAGGTTGTGGCCGACCGTCTCGACGAGCTTCTGCCCAGCCGGCTTCTCGTCGATCTCCGCCTTCGAATAGCCGTCGGCCCGGGTCCGGTAGCGATAGATCTCCCGCTTGATCGCCTCCGCGCCGCCGCGCAGCAGCACATAGCGGGTGCCGAGCTGGAAGCGGCCCGCCGCCGCCACCAGGGCCGCGATCAGGATCGGGACGACGATGATGACATACCGCAATGGGTCCCTGAGCCAGTCCAACCAATCCAGCGAACCGTTCCGCTCGAGCGTTGCCTGGAAGAGCGCGAGCGCGGTCGCCAGCACCCCCAGCCCGAGGATCAGCTTCTGCTGCTGCTTGTACCGCTTCTGGGACCGCTTGGCGCCGTGGTCCAACCGGGCGAACTCCTGCCAGGCCATGCGCAACGGCTCCTCGGCGAGCATGCCGACCAGCAGCCGGCGCAGCAGCTCCGGATCCCCGTCGAGCTCCACGACGTGGATCTCCCCTCTCGCCACCACCTCCCGCACGGCTGGGTCCGGCGGGAGAGCGGGACGCAGGTCAGCGGTCGCGGGGGGCTGTGCCTCGCCAGGAGCGACCACGGCGGCCAGCTCGTCCGCGAACCCGCCGGTACCGTGCAGGACGACCACCGGAACGTCGCTCCGCACGGCCCGGAGCACCTCGTCGCGGACGATCTCGCCACCGCCGGCCACCAGTACCACCGCCGGCATGCCACGGGACAGCTCGGCCACCAGGTCGAGCATGAGCCTGGTCTCCCCGCCCCACTGATCGCTCATCGCAAGGACGAAGTGGGTGTGGTTGGGGTCGAGTTGGACGGCGTCGGCCGGCGCATCGGCGTCGCCCGGATAGGTCACCAGGCCGGCGGGTGCGACGCCGAGCAGGACCAGCCGTTCGCGGCGACCAGCCACGGCGCTGCCCAAGGCCTCCATCACCCCGGCCTGCGTCCCGCCGTCGACCAGCACCGCCCCTGCCTCGGCCACGGCCGGCGCCACCGCGTCGTCGAGCATCGCCTGCAGGCGCGGCCGCACTTCCTGGTCGAGACTGTCCGCCGCGCCGACCACCAGCAGCACCGGCCTGGGCGTGGCGATCCCGAGCTGGGCGAGCAGGTCCGGCGAGTCGCCGCGGCCGACGGCCCTGGCCAGCCGCGCGGACCTCCCGTTGGGGAAGGTCACCTGCATGACGGCCGCGTCCGGGCCCGTCTGCTCGCTCATGTCCGCCTCTCGAAAGGTCCCGGGCCGCCGCCGTACGACGTCGCACGATCACGGCCGGGCGCAACGCCTCCGCCAGCGCGGAGCATGGGCCTGTCGGGAGCGCCGGTCAAGGCACCCGTTCGGGACAACGCGGGGGGCTACCTCGGCGGCGGGCTGGCGGTCTGGTCGCTCGGCTTGTCGTCGCCGCCCAGCGGCGACGCCCGCACCAGGATGTCCTGGGCGCGGCGCTCGCTGAACCCCGCCAGGAAGGTGATCGCGGCGACGAAGTAGAGGAACTTGTCCCGCTCGTCGGGCAGCTTCACCGCCTGCAGGATGCCCGCGTTGAGCAGCACGAAGAAGATCAGCCCGAACAGGGCGCCGATCACCGGACGGAACACCCCCGCGAAGAACATGAGCGATTTGCCGGCGTGGTAGTCGATCTGGAGCGGCTGGTTCATGACCCTGAGCATGACGCTGACCAGCGCGCCGATGCCGCCCGAGCCGAACGCCACCAGGAGGACGACCACGTCCGTCTGCAACAGCTCGAACCCTCCGAACGCGCCGGCCATCAGCAGCAGGAACATGGCGGACGCGCACGAGAACGCCCCGGCGAGGTAGCTCTGCTGCGCGTCGCGCCTGGCGAACTGGTCGAGGTTCCGGCTGACCCCTTCGAGGTGCTCGTCGGCGTAGCGCAGGGCGACCCCGACCCGGTTCCTCGACGTCCTGCCGAGTTCGGGCGGCTCGGCGCCGTCATCGGTGAGGGCGTCCACCGCTTCGGCGGCCGCCACCGTCGGCAGCACCGCGGGGTGGTCCGCCTCGCCGTTCCGGCTGGCCCGGCTCGACTCCGACGTGACCTGCGACTCGAGCACGGACACGAGGTAGACGACCAGCCAGTAGAGCTGCTTGAGGAGGATCTTCTTGCTCTGGGGGCCCCACAGGACCTGGGTGATCTCCTGGCTCTGCGCGATGCAGGACCACAGGGTGGTCTCGAACTTCGGGGTGAGCTCCACCAGCTCCTTTGGCGGGCAGAAGAAATCTAGCTCGTCCTGGTCGGTCAGGACCACGATCGCGGGCAGTTCGGTGGCGAAGTAGTAATTGGTGGCCTGGCCGTGCACCTGTTGATAGCAGCTCCACAATTCGGTGGTGTAGTACTCGCACGCCTCGGCCTCTTTGCTGTCGGTGGCCGTGCCGCCCGCGTCCTGGGCGCGCCTGCTCAATTCCTGCAGCCGCCAGTTGGCCTGCGCGATCTGTCCCAGGGTGACGAAGCCGTTGCGCATCGCCGATTCGTACTCGAAGTTGACGATGCGGTCGGCGGCGCGCTCGAGCAGCGAACGTTGGCCGTCGACCGGCTGTCCCTCCGGAGCGGGCCTGGTCGCAAATCCCCAACGCCGCGACGGCCGTCGCGAGGCTGTGCTCATGAGGACCCCCGAACGAGAATCGAGCTACTCCTCGCTCATATCGGCAGTCTGTACCGAATACCTAGACCTTCACAAGGGTGAGATGACGGGGCAGGCGAGCCGGCGAGGACAAGCCGGCCGTGCCTGCGGGATCGCGGGAGCGCATGGATACTGAGGGGCATGACCGCGGGCGAGGTGACCGGCAGGGCCGTCCCGGCTCGACCGTCGCCGGAGGAAGGGCAGGACGGCCTGCTCGTCGTCGACCAACTCGTCAAGCGCTATCCCAAGCGGCCCACCAACGCCGTTGACGGGCTCTCGTTCACGGTGCGCCGGGGCGAGCTGTTCGGCCTGCTCGGCCCGAACGGGGCCGGCAAGACCACCACCATCGGGGTGCTCACCACCAGGGTGCGCCCGACCGGTGGCCGGGCGCTGGTCGACGGGGTCGACGTGGTGCGCGACCCGGTCCAGGCCAAGCGGCGGCTGGCGGTGGTGCCGCAGCGGGCCAACCTCGACCGCTCCCTCTCCGCCAGGCAGAACCTCCTGTTCCACGCCGCCTACTTCGGCATGCCGGCCGCCGAGCGCGAGCGCCGGGCGGACGAGCTGCTCGCCGAGCTGGGCCTGGCCGACCGGGGCGCCGACAAGGTCGACCGGCTCTCCGGCGGGCAGTCGCAGCGGCTGATGATCGCCCGCGCGCTCATACACGAGCCGCAGGTGCTCTTCCTCGACGAGCCCACCACCGGCCTGGACCCGCAGGCGCGGCTGTTCGTCTGGGACCGGCTCCGCGACCTCCGCGCCCGCGGGGTCACCATGGTGCTGACCACCCACGACATGGACGAGGCGGCCGAGCTGGCCGACCGGGTCGGGATCATGGACCACGGGCGGCTGCTCGCCCTGGACACCCCGGCCGCGCTCACCGCCAGCGTGCCCGGCTCGAGCACGCTGGAGGCCGGGGTCCACCTTGGCGCCGACGGTGACGGCGCGCGCTCCGCGCTGGTGACCGCGCTCGGCGACCTGCCAGGGGTGGAGCGCTGCGAGCGGGTGGAGGCCGGGCCCGGCGGCGCCGGGGCCGACGGGGAGCACACCACGCTGCGCCTGTACGCGTCGGCGGACACCGCCAGCCTGGTGGTGCCGGTCGCCCAGACGCTGGCCGCGCACGGCGCCGCGCTCGCCGACGTCCGCCTCGGCCGGCCGACCCTCGAGGACGTGTTCATCGGGCTCACCGGGCGGGCGTTGCGCTGATGGCCACCGTCGGCGCGCCGAGCGCGGCCCCGCCCGCCGTCTCGCAGAGCGCGTCCCGCGCGTTTCTCGCCATCCTCGGCCGTGACCTGTTCGTCACCGGCCGGGAGCTGCCCGCCTTCCTCGCGCAGGTGGTGGTGCAGCCGTTCTTCCTGGTGTTCGTCTTCGGGCGGCTGCTGGCCGACCTCGGGTTCGCCGCCCCCGGCTACGCGGACCTGCTGCTGCCCGGGGTGATCGCGCTCACCGTGGTACTCACCGCCCTGCAGGGCACCGCCCTGCCACTGGTGATCGAGTTCAGCTTCACCAAGGAGATCGAGGACCGGCTGCTGGCACCGCTGCCGGTGGCCATGGTGGCGGTCGAGAAGATGGTGTTCGCGGCGATGCGGGCCCTGGTCGCCGGGGCGGTGATGTTCCCGGTGGGCTGGCTGGTGCTCGGCCACGTGTCGCTCCGCACCGACCGGCTCTACCTGCTGGTCCTCTTCGGCGTGCTCGGCGCCCTGGCCGGAGCCGGCATGGGCCTGACCCTGGGCACGCTGGTGCAGCCCAACCGCATCAACATCATCTTCACCCTGGTGCTCACCCCGCTGCTGTTCACCGGGTGCAGCCAGTACCCGTGGCCGTCGCTGGACCGGGTGCCGTGGTTCAAGATCCTCACCCTGGCCAACCCGCTGACCTACGTGAGTGAGGGCCTCCGCTCGGCGATGGTGCCGCAGGTCCACCACATGCCCACCGCCGTGGCGGCCGGCCTGCTCGCCGTCTCGGTCGTGGTCTTCGCGCTGACCGGCATGCGCGGCTTCATGCGCCGCGCGATCGACTGATCAGCCCCGCTCCTTGAGCCCCCCTGAGCCCCCGACGGCGACCGGCCGGTCGGGGTCGGTGATCCACTCGCTCCACGAGCCGGCGTAGAGCGCGGCCGGGACGCCCGCCACCTCGAGCGCCAAGACCTCGCCGGCCGCGGTCACACCCGAGCCGCAGTAGCTGCCGACCGGCACCCCCGGCTCGACCCCGAGCCGCTCGAAGTAGGCGCGCAGCTCCTCGGCGGGGCGCAGGCGACCGTCCGGCCCCAGAAGCTGGGCGGCAGGAGCCGAGCGGGCACCTGGGATGTGCCCGGCGACCGGATCGACCGGCTCCTTCTCACCCCGGAAGCGGACCGCCGTGCGCGCGTCGAGCAGCACCCCGTCCCGCGCCATGCTGGCGGCGCCCTCCGCGTCGAGCAGCGGCCGCGATCCCGGCCGGGCCTCGAAGTCGCCCTCCTCCGGTGCTGGTACCGCGCGATCCAGCGGCAACCCGGCCCCGCTCCAGGCCCGCAGGCCACCGTCGAGCACCCGTGCCCGCTCGTGGCCGTGGTAGGCGAGCAGCCACCAGGCCCTGGCGGCCGGGGCCAGCTCGCCGTCGTCGTAGGCGACCACCTCACGCCCGGCGGCCACGCCGGCGCGGCGCATGGCGGCCTGGAACGCCGCCGGGTCGGGCAGCGGGTGGCGGCCACCCCGTCCGGGCGGGCCGGCCAGGTCCCGGTCGAGGTCGACGAAGACCGCGCCGGGCAGATGCCTTGCCTGGTAGCCGTCACGGTCCGGCCCGCCAGCCACCGACCAGCGGACGTCGAGCAGCACCGGCGGCTCGCCGCCGCGCCGCGCGGCGTCGAGCTCCTCCACGGAAACGAGCGGCCCCATCACCCGAGACCCTACAACTGCCCCGCAGGCAAGGCGACTGGCATCGCGGCGGGCGACTCATTCCGCTGGTGCCGGCTCGGCATTGCCGCTTCCCGAACAGCAAGCCCGCACCGCAGTCTGGAGTGGAAGGTCGCCGTCCGCGTGCTGCCCTCGCTCCGGCACAAGGAGCCGCACCGCCACCAAGCCTTCCCAGTCGCCGTACCTGCGGGGCAGTCGTGCGGTCGACAAGGCTGGCGCGGCGGCGGAACAATCCGGGGGTTGCTTGACGACCAGGGCGGGCCTGGGTGTCTAGCCAAGGAGGGGATCCATGTCTGCGGATCCGACGTTCTACCGGACTCCGGGTGAGGCGATCGCCGCGCCGCCGGAGCAGCTGGGCTACGTCGCCGCGTTCGACCCGACCGGCCAGGCCAAGGACGCCATGGCGGTGGTCGACACCGACCCGTCATCGGACTCCTACGGCCGGGTGGTTGGCTGGACCGAGCTGCCGACCGCCGGCAACGAGCTGCACCACTTCGGCTGGAACGCCTGCTCCTCGGCGTTGTGCCACCAGGGCCACGGCGACCACGGCGCCTTGGAGCGCCGCTACCTGGTCGTGCCCGGGATCCGCTCCTCGAGGACCTTCGTGCTGGACACCAAGCCGGACCCCCGCAGCCCCCAGCTGGTGCGGACCATCGAGGCGGACGAGCTGGCGAGCAAGGCCGGCTACTCCCGGCCCCACACGGTGCACTGCGGGCCCGGCGGGATCTTCATGTCGGCGCTCGGCGGCGCAGACGGCAACGACGGGCCCGGCGGGGTCGCGCTGCTCGACCACGACACCTTCGAGGTCTTCGGGGCGTGGGAGGCCGACCGGGGTGACGTGGTCTTCGCCTACGACGTCTGGTGGCACCTCAACCACGACACCGTGATCACCTCGGAGTGGGCCACCCCCTCCATGATCGAGCAGGGCCTCAACCCTGAGGACCTGCTCGGCAGGAAGTTCGGCCACCACCTCAACTTCTGGTCGATGTCCGGGCGCAAGCTCATCCAGCGGGTCGACCTGGGCGACCAGCACCAGATGGTCCTCGAGCTGCGCCCGGCCCACGACCCCGCCAAGGCCTGGGGGTTCGTCGGCGTGGTGATCAGCGTCGAGGACCTCTCCGCCTCGGTGTGGCTGTGGCACCAGGACGCCGGTCAGTGGGCGGTCCGCAAGGTGATCACCGTCCCGGCCGAGCCGGCCGACCCCGACGACCTGCCGCCCGCGCTCAAGCCGTTCGGCGCGGTGCCGCCGCTCATCTCCGACATCGACCTGTCCGTGGACGACCGCTGGCTCTACGTCTCCTGCTGGGGCACTGGGGAGCTCAAGCAGTACGACGTCGCCGACCCGTTCAACCCCAGGGAGACCGGCTCGGTGCGGCTCGGCGGGATCGTGCGCCGGCAGGCGCACCCGGCCGCGCCGGAGGAGCGGCTGGCCGGCGGGCCGCAGATGGTCGAGATCAGCCGCGACGGCCGCCGGGTGTACGTGACCAACTCGCTGTATGCGGCCTGGGACGAGCTGTTCTACCCCGACGGCGTGGGCGCCTGGCTGGCCAAGCTCGACGCCGGCGATGACGGGGGGCTCATCCCGGACGAGCAGTTCTTCCCGCACGGCGAGGCGTTCCGGGGGCTGCGGGTGCACCAGACCAGGCTGCAGGGCGGCGACGCCTCCAGCGACTCCTACTGCTACACCGGCTGACCGGGGGTCACCTGACGCGTCCTCGACGCGGGGCGGAGTCTCTGGCACGGTTGGACGAGTCCGCGGAGAGGAGCAGCCCGTGACCCGATCGTTGTTCACCGGCGTCGGTGTGGCGCTCGTGACCCTGTTCGACGACGGCGGCGAGGTCGACGCCAAGGCCACCGCCGAGCACGCCGCCACCCTGGTCGAGCTCGGCATGCGCGCGGTGGTGGTGGCCGGCTCGACCGGCGAGGCGGCCGCGCTGACCGAGGCCGAGCGGACCACGCTGCTCACCGAGGTCCGCCGGGCGGTGCCGGCCGGGACGCCGGTGCTCGCCGGCACCGGCGCGCCGTCGATCAGGCAGGCGGTCGCGCTCACCCACACGGCCGTCGACCACGGCGCCGACGGCGTGCTGGCGCTCTCCCCGCCCGGCGCGGTCAACCTGCGCGGCTACTACGAGGCGGTGGCGGCCGCCGCCGGCGAGACGCCCGTGCTGGCCTACCACTACCCCAAGACCTCGCCACCGGGCATCCCGGTGGAGCTGCTCGACGAGCTGCCGATCCAGGGGCTCAAGGACTCGTCCGGCGACCCTGGGCGGCTGATCGACGAGCTGACCGGGTTCGGCGGCTGGCTCTACGTCGGCTCGGCCACGCTGATCGCCACCGCCGGGCTGCTCGGCTGCGCCGGCGCGGTCCTCGCGCTCGCCAACGCGGAACCGGAGGGGTGCGTGGCGGCGTTCGCCGGGGACGCGGGTGCGCAGCTCGGACTGGTCTCCTCGCACCGGGCGGCACGGCGAGACTTCCCTCACGGCCTCAAGGACCTCGTGGCCGACCGGTTCGGTACCTCCCGGGCCACCCGCCTCGGCTGAGACCGCCGGCAGGAACCCGGGCTACAGCCGGTACAGGCGGGTGGCGGTGGCGCCGAGGACGTCGCGGGCGACGGCGGTGGCGGCCGGCTGGTCGAGCTGGCCGGCGCGGACCTCGGCGCCGAGGACCTCGCCGAGCGCTCGGCGCCACACGGTCGCTCCCCACCAGTGCATCTCCGGATAGCTGTGGCCGTCGGAGGCGGCCAGCAGCTTGCCGGTCGGGCAGAGGGCGAGCGCGTCGGCGAGCAGCCGGGCGGCGGCCGGCTCGGCGAGCGGGATGGTCAGCGAGAGGTCCAGGTAGACCTGCGGGTAGATGCCGGCGAGGTAGGCGGCCCGGTCCACGAACGGGTGGCAGTGCAGCAGCACGACCGTGCAGTCCTCGGTGCGGAGGTCGCGGAACAGGGGGCGGAGCAGCGACGGGTCGGCCGCGGGCAGGTGCAGGTCCTCGTCGCCGAAGCCGGTGTGGACCTGGAGGGGCACGCCGCGGGCGGCGGCGACGGTGGCGGCCAGCCGGAGGGCGTACGGGCCGAGCACCGGGTCGTCGAAGCGCCCGGCCTGGTCGGCCCCGAGGGCCTGGAAGGCGCGGCGGCGGTCGCCGTCGGTGTGGTCGGGCAGGGCGAGCCCGGCGCGGTAGGCGGCGGCCGACTTGAGCGCGACCGCGCCGCCGTCGACGGCGGCGTGCAGCCGCGCCTGGACGCGGTCGACGAAGCCGTCCAGCCTGCCTCGCCCGGCGCCGTCGCGCAGCAGCTCCTCGACGATCGACTCGACCCGGGCGACCGGGCGGGCCGGGCGGGCCGCGGCCCTGCCAAGCTCGGCCGCCGGCAGCATCTCGGGGCCGCCGAAGCCGGTGTCGACCAGCAGCGCGGTGGTGCCGGCATCATCGAGCAGGCCGCGTAGCCAGCTGTCGGGGTCGGCGGCGGCGAGCTGGTCGCGGCGGGCGAGGACCCGCGCCTCGAGCTGGCCGGTCTCGCCCGGGCCGAGTCCGAGGCGGGCGGCCATCGCGGTGAGGAAGTGGCGGTAGCCGAGCAGCCCGGGGACGTCCCTGGCGAGGCTGACGGGCCGCCTGGCCTCGGTGAAGCAGCGCCGCCACCCGGGCGGGCTCCCGCCGGCGGCCGGCCAGGTGGCCAGCAGGCTGTGGCAGTGGTGGTCGACCAGGGGCAGCCCGCCGAGGCCGAGGGTGCTCCCCGCCGGCTGGTCCATCAGCCTCGGTCACGCGAGGCAGTAAGCCGCGACGCCCGCCAAGGCCTCCCGGTCGCCCTGCCTGCGGGGCAGTCGGTCAGAACTTCAGCAGGTGCTGGCGGCACTCGAAGTCGGCGTCGCTGGCGGCGAAGGCGGCGGCCTCGGAGCGCTTGACCGCGAGGTAGGCGGCGGCCCGGGCAGGGCCGAGCGCCGCCATCAGCAGGTCGTCGCGTTCCAGGGCGTCCAGGGCGGCGGGCAGGGAGTCGGGCAGGCGCTGGATGCCGCGCCGGCGCCGGGTGCTGGTCGACATGGCCGCCGGGTCGACCTCGACCGGCTTGCCCGGGTCCAGCTTGTTGCGGATGCCGTCCAGGCCGGCGTGGATCACCGCGCCGAGGGCGAGGTAGGGGTTGCCGGTGGCGTCGGACGGCTTCAGCTCCAGGTTGCACGAGGCCTCGTCGGCGCCGCGCAGCCGGGACGGGATGCGCACCGCGGCCTCGCGGTTGTCCGGCCCGTAGCAGGTGAACGCGCTCGCCCAGCTTTGCGGGACCAGGCGGCGGTAGCTGTTGACGCTGGCGCAGGTGAGCGCGAGCAGCGCCGGCAGGTGGGCGAGGACGCCGGCCACGAAGTGGTACCCGAGCGCGGAGATGCCGTAGCGGTCGTCCGGGTCGTAGAGCACGTTGCGGCCGCCCGGCTGGCCGTCGGCGTCGGCCTCCCAGAGCGACAGGTGCAGGTGGGCGCCGTTGCCTGCCTGGTCGGGCAGGGGCTTGGGGGCGAGGGTCGCCCACAGGCCCTGGCGCCAGGCCACCCCGCGCACCGTCTCCCGGTAGGCCACCTGGTTGTCGGCGGCGCGCAGCGCGGGCGCGTGGCGGATGGAGAGCTCCTGCTGGCCGTGGCCGAGCTCCGGGTAGTACAGCTCGACCTCGAGCCCCTGGGCCTCGAGCGCGCGGACCAGCTCGACGGCGTAGTCGTGGGCGGCACCGAAGCCGGTGGTCGAGAAGCAGAGGCTCTCGTCGACCGGGACCAGCCGGTCTCCCCCGCCGTCGGGGTCGGGTTCGCGGCGGCCGAGGGTGAACTCCGGCTCGAACGCGGCGACCAGCGCGAAGCCCTCGCTGGCCAGCGTGGCGACGGCCTGCTTGAGGAAGCTGCGCGGGCACGCCTCCCACGGCCGGCCGTCGAGACGGACCAGGTCGGCGGTCATGGCGCCGGCGCCCGGCGCGTACGGCAGGACGGCGAAGGTGGCCGGGTCGGGCACCAGGCGGACCTCCCCCACCGGACCCATGCCGTCGACCGGTTGCAGCTCGTCGAGCACGCTCATCGCCTGCATCGCCACGGTCAGCCCGATGCCGGCGGCCATGCGCTCGGCCAGCCGGGCGCGGGAGACCGCCTTGCCGCGCACCACACCGCCGTGGTCGACGTAGAGGAACCGCACCAGCGCGAGGTCGGCCGCCTCGGCCGCCGCGACCACCCGGTCGGCCGGGGACCGCCCGGCCTGCCCCTTCTTCTTGGCCATGCCGCCTCCTCGCCCGCAGCCGCTCGCCCGCGCCGCGCCCCGGGCGAGGGGATGTTGGTAGCACACCGCCACCCACCCGTACAGGGCGTGTGTCCGGCTTGCGCCGCCGGGTGGCGCTGGATAGCGTGCCGCCATGCGCCCCGCCGACCGTCGCCGCGTGGTGATGGGGCTGTTCTTCTTCCCGCGGGGCGGCTCCTCCCACGCAGCCAGGCAGCTCGCCGCCGCGCTGCCCGCGGCCGGCTGGGACGCCGCCCTGGCGGCCGGGTCGGTCGGCGCGCCCGGCGAGCTCACCAACGCGGCCAGCTTCTACGCCGGCCTGGACGTGACCGCGGTCGACTACACGCCGGGCCGCTACGCACCCGACCCGCTCGCCGCCGACCCGCCGTTCCAGCCCTCGTTCGAGGACCGGCCCGGCGCGCCCGACCGGGTCTTCGCGGCGGTGGGTGACGGGCCGTACGAGCGGCTGGTAGAGGTCTGGGAGCAGGCGCTCGGCGGTGCCGGCGCGGGCCATGCGGAAGTGCTGCACCTCCACCACCTGACCCCGGTCAACGAGGCGGCCGCGCGTTCGTTCCCGCGGGTCCCGGTGCTCGTCCAGCTCCACGGCACCGAGCTGGGCATGCTGCAGGAGATCGAGGACGACCCCGGACGCTGGCCGCACGCGGACGCGTGGGTGAAGCGGTTGCGGCGCTGGGCCGCGGCGTCCGACCGGCTGATGGTGCCGTCGCTGGACGCGGCCGAGCGGGCCGGCCGGCTCCTCGGCGTCGACCCGGCCGCGACCGTCCGGGTGCCGAACTCGGTCGACGTCGAGCGCTTCGACCGCCGGCCGCTGACCGGCGAGGCCCGCCTGGCCCACTGGCGCCGCTGGCTGGTGGAGGACCCCAAGGGCTGGGACCGGTCGGGGGTCCCAGGAAGCGTTCGCTACCACGAGCGGGACCTGGCCGCCTTCGCCGGCGGCGGGCCGGTGCTGCTGTACTCCGGCCGCTACACCGCGGTGAAGCGGGTGCCGCTGCTGGTGCGGGCGTACGCCGAGGCCAGGCGGCGCTTCACCGTACGGGCGCCGCTGGTGCTGCTCGGCGGCTTCCCCGGCGAGTTCGAGGACCGCCACCCGATCGACGTGATCGGCGAGGAGGGCGTGCCCGACGTGTTCCTGGCGGGCTGGCGCGACCACGACCTGCTGCCGGCCGCGCTGAACGCGGCCGACCTGCTGGTCCTGCCGTCCGTCCGCGAGCAGTTCGGCCTGGTGCTGATCGAGGCGATGGCCTGCGGGCTGCCGGTGGTGGCGGTGGACGCCCACGGCCCGGCGGGCATCGTCGAGTCCGGCCGGACCGGCTGGCTGGTCCCGCCCGACGACCAGGCCGCCCTCGCCGAGGCGCTGGTGGAGGCGGTCAACCATCCCGCCGAGCGAGCCAGGAGGGGCACCGCTGCCTGGCACGCCGTCCGCGCCCGCTATTCGCTTGCCGGGGTCGCGACCGCGGTCGCCGCCGTCTACCAGGGCCTCGCCAACGCCTGACCCGGGAGGTGGGACACCGTGGACCAACCGGTCGCCATCGCCACCGTGCCGATGCCACTGCGCTGGCGGCTGCCGCCGCTGCGCTGGGAGCTGGCCGACGGCGTGCTGACGGTCACCGCCGGCGCCCGCACCGACCTGTTCGTCGACCCGGACGGCACCACCGAGGTGCACAACGCCCCCCGCCTCACCGGCAGGCCGGGCGGCGACTTCCAGCTCGCCGCGCGGGTCAGCGTCGACCACGCCGCCACCTTCGACGCCGGCGTGCTGCTGCTGCACGCGCACGAGCGCGCCTGGGCCAAGCTCTGCCTGGAGTACTCGCCGCAGGGGCGGGCGACGGTCGTCTCGGTGGTCACCCGCGGCCGCTCGGACGACTGCAACTCGTTCACGGTCGACGGGCGGCAGGCCTGGCTGCGGGTCGCGCGCCTGGGACAGGCCTTCGCCTTCCACGCCTCGACCGACGGCGCCGCCTGGCGGCTGGTGCGGTACTTCGCCCTCGAGCACGCCGGCGAGCTGGAGGCCGGGTTCCTGGCGCAGTCGCCGACCGGCGAGGGCTGCACCGCCACCTTCGACCACATCCGGTTCACCGCGCGGCGCCTCGACGACCTCCGAGGAGGCGGGTGATGGGCTGGCCTCGCATGCTCGGCGGACCGGTCTGGAGGTCTTTCTCCGAAGACGCCCTGGTTTCGCCCACGCGACCGGGTCGCGGTGTTGTACGCTGCCGCGAACCAGGAAGCCTCTTGTCCGAGGTGGGTGCTCGTGCGACGAGTTGCCGTGGCGAACCAAAAGGGCGGTGTGGGCAAGACCACCACGGTGGTCAACCTCGGCGCCGCACTGGCCGAGCTCGGCCGCCGCGTCCTCGTGATCGACCTCGACCCCCAGGCCAACGCCAGCACCTGGCTCGGGACGGTCGACGCCCGCGCCCTCTACGACGTCTTCGAGAGTGGTACGCCGCTGGAGAAGGCCGTGCGCGAGACCGACATCGACGGGCTCGACCTGGTGCCCTCGTCCTCCTGGATGACCCGGGCCGAGCGCAACGCCGCCACCCAGGCCGGCGCCGAGATGATCCTGCGGCAGGCGGTCGACGAGCTGCCGCCGGACGTCTGGGACGTGGTCCTGATGGACTGCCCGCCAGCGCTCGGCCTGCTCTCGTACTCGGCGCTGGCGGCCGCGTCCGAGGTGCTGATCCCGGTACAGACCCGGGTGATGCCGCTGGCCGGGCTGGTCGCGCTGAACCAGACGATCGAGACGGTGCGGCTGCGGCTCAACCGCCAGCTGGCCCTCTCGGCCGTGCTGGCCTGCCAGGTCAACCCGACCACGCTCTCCCGGGAGATCGTCGAGGCGCTACGGCAGCGCTTCGGCGACGTGGTCATGCGCGCCACCATCCGCGAAAGCGTCCGGGTGGCGGAGGCGCCGGGTCACCGGCTGCCGGTGACCCTGTATGCGCCGGACAGCACCCCGGCGGCCGACTACCGTGCCGCCGCCGAGGAGTTCGACGCCAGGAGCACCAGGAGCAGTGCGGATGGCCAGGCCCAAGCGGATGGGCGCGTTCAACGCGCTTGACCAGCTCCTACCCGGCCCGCCGACGGCACGGCCGGGCCTCGATCGGGCCCGCCATCCCGTGAGGGCGAAACGGCCGAGGCCCAAGCGCATGGGGCCCTACAACGCGCTGGACGACCTCATGCCGGGGCCGGCGTCGGCTGGTTCCGGGCTGGACTGGGCGCCCCAGCCGGACGCGTCATGGCCGGAGTGGCTGCTGCCCAGCCAGGCCGCACGCGGCGGCGGCGAGCGGGACACCGTCGACGCGCTCGCCGACCTGCTGCCAGGCCCACCCCCGCGGGAGCGGCCGGCGAAGGTGCGGGCGTCGTTCCAGCTGCCCCCCGAGGTCCTCGAGGCCGTCAGGGACGCCACCGCGTACCTCTCCGAGCCGCCGCTGCGGATGACCATGACCGCACTGGCGGAGCGTGCCCTCCGCGCCGAGGTCGAGCGCCTGTCACAGGAGCACAACCAGGGCCGCCCGTTCCCCCGGCGCGCCCGCCCTGGCCACCTCGGCCGCTGACCGCGGGGACGGATCGTGGCCGTTGCGGGCACTCCGGGGGACGCTTAGGAAACTCGCGCCGATGTGACCGGCATTCGGCACATCGCCCGGCGAAACAACGTATCGTTCCCGCCGGCATGTCTGTTGACGGGAACGCCGCACTCCGCGATTCGGCCCTCGCGCCGCGCTCCGACCGTCCCCGGGTGCTGGTGGTCGACGACCTGCCGGTGATGCGCAAGTCCCTGGTCGAGTTGCTGGAACGGGACGGCATGACGGTCGTCGGCGAGGCCGAGGGGCAGAGCGCCGCGCTGGCCGCGCTCGAGGACGCCGACCCCGACGTCCTCCTGCTGGACCTCCGCTCCCGCCAGGTGAACGCGCTCGCGGTGGTCCGCCACATCCGCGGCCTGGAGCTGCCGGTCCTGGTGGTCGGCCTCGCCGGCGCCAACGACGCCACGGCGCCGGCCGATGCCCGCGCCGCCGGACTGTTCGCCCTGGTCAAGGGCAGCGGCCCGTGGGAGCTCCTGAGCGCCGTCGAGCACGCGCACGCGATGCTCCGCAGCGGCGCCTAGTCCCCCGTCGGTGGTGCGGGCGCGCCGGCGGTCGGTCGGCCCACTACGATGACGGCGTGAGCGAGGTGGTCGAGCGGGAGGTCCGGCTCCGCGTCGGACCGGCGGAGCTCGTGGGCGACCTGGTCGTGCCGGCGGGCGCGGCCGGGGTGGTGCTGTTCGCCCACGGGAGCGGGTCGAGCCGCCACAGCCCGCGCAACCGGCTGGTGGCCGGCGCCCTGCACAGGGCCGGGCTGGCCACCCTTCTGCTCGACCTGCTGACCGCGGCCGAGGAGGAACGGGACCGGGTCACCGCCGAGCTCCGCTTCGACGTGGCCATGCTGGCCGAGCGCCTGGTCGCCGCGACCGACCTGCTGGTCGCCGAGCCGGCGACCGCCGGCCTGCCGGTCGGTGCGTTCG
>DATLQA010000016.1:0-17173 GCA_035535495.1 Actinomycetota bacterium
GAGGACCGGCCGGCGCCGCCTAGGACAGGTTGTGAACCGCCGGTTCGCGCCTGGGCCAGGTTCACGATTGGAACTAGGCGGCGTCGCAGCGGCGAGGGAGACTGCTCCCATGCGCAACTACGGCCAGTTCTGCCCCATCGCGCGAGGCTCGGAAGTGTTCGCGGAGCGCTGGACGCCGATCATCCTGCGCAACGTCCTGCTTGGATGCCGCACCTTCAACCAGATCGCGGCGGGCGCTCCGGGGCTGTCGCGGGCGCTGCTGACCCGGCGGCTGCGCGAGCTGGAGCGTGCCGGCGTGATCCGGATCCGTCCCAAGGCCGACGGGCACGGATCGCTGTATGAGCCGACCCCGCTCGGCAGCGACCTGGGGCCGGTGCTGGTCGCCCTGGGCCGCTGGGCGGACCGCTGGATGGACGTCGCGCCCGAGCACGCCGACCACGACGTGGTCCTGTGGTCGTGGTGCCAGGAGTTCCTCCGCCGCGACCTGCTCCCCGACCGGCGGGTGGTCGTCCGCTTCGAGTTCTCGTTCCTCGGGCGCCGGACGAGGGGCTGGATGCTGATCGAGCACCGCGAGGCCGAGCTGTGCCGCGTCGATCCCGGCTTCGGTGACGACCTCGTGGTGACCATCGCCGACCCGCTGATCTTCGCGCGGTGGCACATCGGACTGGTCGACTGGGCCGCCGCGCTCCGGTCTGGCGGGATCCAGCTGAGCGGACCTCGACCTCTGTGCCGGGCCCTCCCGACCTGGAACGCCGGACCTGAGACCTGGGCACGGCGGCGCGCGGAGCGCGAGCTGGATCCGGGGAGCCAGGCACTCTCCCAAGGGTGAGCCGTCCTCGAACGCTCTGCCCCGCACGCGCCGGCCCAAGGGCGGTCCGTCATTCGGCCTTGCGACCGACCTCATACCGGACCAGGAGGGTCTCCGAGCCTTCCAGCTTGCGGGCGTCGATCAGCCGGAGCGACACCGGCGGCTCGCCCTGGAACGCGGGCGTGCCCGCCCCGAGGACGACCGCGCCGACCATCAGGTGGAGCTCGTCGACCAGACCGTGCGCCAGCAGGTCGTTCCAGAGCACGTGGCTGCCGAACACCAGGATCTCCTTGCCGTCCTGCTGCTTCAGCTCGGCCACCTGCTCGTGGGCGTCCGCGCGGCGGACGATGCGGGTGGTGGCCTGCCACGGCTTCGTCTCCGCTTCGGAGATGCTGTCCGAGACGACCACCTTGTCGATGGCGTCATCGCGCCGCGAGATCTCCCAGTGCGTGGGCGTGAAGTCGGGGTCGTCCGCCACCGACGGCCAGAAGCCCCTGAACCCGTCGTAGGTGGTCCGGCCGAGGAGCAGCGTGTCCGCTGCGCGCAGCCGTTCGAGGTTGTAGGCGTCGAAGGCCGGGTCCATCGGCAGGACCATCACGTTGTCGCCTGGTCCAGCGACGTATCCGTCCAGCGACATGATGTTGCAGACAATGAGCTTCCGCACGCTGGATCTCTCCTTCATGCGTGCACCCTTGGCACGCCTCAGTGGTTGAGAGTCGGCACGGATCCGAAATTCATCGCCCCGAGCGGTCGACCTCCTCGGGCAGCTCCTCTGGCAGCCCGAAGTGGCGGTGCAGGCCGGGGTCGAGGAACCCGGCGATCTCCACGATCTGGCCGGCGCGGAGGCTCAGCACGTTGACCGCGCCGAGCCGGAACCGGTGGCCGCCCGGATCTGCCTGGTAGCAGGCGAAGGCCAGCTGCCCGTTCGCCCGGATCGGCACCAGCCGCCAAGGAGTGGCGAACATCCGCTCGCTGGCGAACCGGCCGATGTCGTCGCGACCGAGGAACCATGCCGGCAGCGGCGGCATGGTGAACCTGGCGTCGGACGCCAGCAGCTCGGTGAGGGCGGCCACGTCGGCCCGCTCCCAGGCGGTGACGAACGCGTCCACCAGCTCGCGCTGGCCGTCGGCACCGAGGGCGTCCAGCTCGGCCTGCTGCGTGCGGCTCGGCACGCGCTGGTCGACCGCCTTCCTGGCGCGCTGCAGCGCACTGTTCACCGAGACCGGCGTGGTGTCCAGGATGCTGGCGACCTCGGCGGCGGAGAACTCCAGCACCTCGCGGAGGATCAGGACCGCGCGCTGGGTCCCGGGCAGATGCTGCAGCGCCGCGACGAACGCCAGCTCCACGCTCTCCCGCCGCAGGTAGCTCGCTGCCGGGTCGTCCTCGCCCGGCCCACTCGCCGGCACCTCGTCCGGCCAGGGCTCCAGCCAGACCGGTCCGGCCACCGGCTCACCGAGGTCGTCGACGTCCCGCCGGGGCGGGCCGTGGTCGGGTGAGAGCACCCGCTTGGGTCGGCGGGCGGTCAGCCGCAGGCAGGCGTTGGTGCTGACGCGGTACAGCCAGGCGCGGAACGAGCTACGTCCCTCGAACCCGGCGATGCCACGCCAGGCGCCGAGCAACGCCTCCTGCAGCGCGTCCTCGGCGTCCTGGACCGAGCCGAGCATCCGGTAGCAGTGGGCGTACAGCTCGCCCCGGTAGCTCGCCACCAGCCGCTCGAAGGCCGCCTCCTCGCCCCGGCGGGCCGAGGCCAGCAGCTCCGCCTCGGGCGACACATCCAGGTCATCCATTGACGCCATTCTTCCAGCCGCTCCCGGCCGGTGTCGCGCCGGTCGGCGCAGCGCACGCAGGACCCGGGCCCGTCAGGCGAGTGGGTCGCCGGTCAGGAACCGTGCCTGCTGGGGGCCGAGGTCGACCGAGAGCTGCAACAGCAGGCGGAGCACGCGGCGGATGAGCGCGTCCCGCAGGCAGCGCAGTGGCGGCAGGTCGCCGTGGACGGGCGCGTCGATGATCCAGTCCTGGACCGGACCGTCCACGCCCGGCGCCCACACCCGTGGGCCGACCGCCACCACCACGTCGGCCGCCAGCATGGCAGCGGTCGACGTGCTCCCGTGCAGCTCGGCGGGGACGGAGACGCCCGCCTCGGCCATCACCCACCGCAGGGACGGGTCGATGCGCACCACCGCGTCGGTGCCGACCGCCTTGGCCCGCACCCGGCCGTCGCCGTGGTGTTCGAGCAGCGCGGCCGTCATGGCGCCAAGGCCGAGGTTGCAGACGTCGACCACCAGGACCTGGCGGACGGCCGCCGCGGTCGGCGTCGCGCCGGTGCGCTCGTGGAGCAGGGCGCGGCGCGGCCGTGGCCGCCCACCGAGGGTGGAGCCACGGGTCGCGGGGGGCTTCGTGGTCGTGGTCATCGGCAAGCGACTCCTCCGAACCTCGCCGCCGGCCGGGGGCGGCCGACGGTGGCGAGCTGTTCGATCGAATGGACCGGACCAGGGGATTTGCTGACTGCGAGAGGATCGCCACAATGGTGTGCCCGCGCCGGACAGTAGCCGGCAGGCGGTCCGGCACCGGAGGAGAAGCTCGAATGGCAACCTCGCGTCGTGCAGGCGCAACCCTGATCACGCTGGTCCTGGGCGCAGGCATGCTCGCGGGCGCGCCCGCCAGGGCGGACGCGCGCAGCACCGGTCGGCACTGCGTCGTCGTGCTGGGCGCCGCGCCGGCGGCCGGCAGGCAGGCGGCCGCGGTGGCGCGGCGCCCGCGGGCGCGCTGCTTCGCCACCTTCACCCAGGCGCAGGGTTGGGCCAACGGCGGCAGGGCGGGCGGCGGCGCGCGGGCGCCCCGCATCCGCTCCAGCCGCGTGCTCGGCGTCCTCCATGAGCATGCCGACTTCGGGGGCGCGAGCCTGACCCTCGCCGGGGGCGCGGGGTGCGGCCGTGGCTCGGTGGCCCGCTACGACCTGACCGGCCTGTTCGACGGGGAGACCTCCGCGGCCGAAGCGCGCTCCGGCTGCCACCAGCTCCTCCTGTTCGACAACGCCGATGCCACCGGCTCGTTCGTGGCCTGCGCCCCGACCTGCTCGTGGGTGGGCCGAGCCATGAACGACCGTGCCTCGGCCGTGGTCGTCAAGGGCTAGATCCCCCCGGCAGCGCCGGACGCTCCCGCGGAGCGGCATGGGCCAGCTCACCGCGGGCACCCTTGCGGCCGGGCGGCGACCGCCTCGCCCACCAGGCGGTCATGTGGTGGCGAGACCACCACCCGCGCCTCCCCCGCGCGCTCCAGCCCGACCTCGGTGACCCTGCCCGCCGGTGCGGACGTGCGCGCCTCGGTGACCCCGCTCCGCGGGCCGGTGCTGTACGCGACGTGCCACGCCACCCGCAGGCCACGGTGGACGAGCTGGCGCCCGACCACGGCCGCGTCCAGCCCGAGCAGGCAGCCCGGGCGGAGGCCGGCCAGCTCGGGGGTGGCGTCCAGCTCGCCGGCGACCACCGCGTAACGCTCGCCCTGGCGGGCGGGTCGGCCGATCACCAGCTCGATCCGGCCGGGCGTCGCGGCCGGCAGCCGCAGGACGGCGCCGGCCCGTTCGAGCTGCCCGCCAAGCTCTGGCGGGCCGACCGCCGCCACCCAGGTCCCGGCCTGGCCGGGCGGGACCGGCACGGAGGAGACCTCGGCGTCGACCCCGGCGTCGCGCAGCTCCCTGCTGACCCTGGCCGGGTCGGCGGCGGCGTCGAGCAGGCGGACGGTGATGGTGCCACCCCGGTCGCTGATGGCCAGCGCGCGCCCACCCCGGCCGCCGACCAGCCCGGCACCGAGCGGCACCGCCACGGCCAGCACGGCCGCGGCTGCCGTCAGGACCAGCCGCCGTGGCACCCGCACCAGGCGGCGGCGCCGCCGGCCGATCGCGGCCACCAGCTCGGCCCTGAGGGCGTCACGGTACGGGATGGGCCGCTCGGGGGCGCTCACTGGTAGGCCTCCATGGCCTCGGTGAGCCGGCCGAGCCCGCGGGCGGTGCGGGCCCGCGCGGTGGCCTCGGTGCAGCCGAGGCGCTCGGCCACCTCCGCGTAGGGCAGGTCCAGCCCGACCCGGAGCTTGACCGCCTCGGCGAGCTTGGGCGAGAGGTCGTCCAGCGCCGCCCGGATGGCCGTCCGGGTCGCCTGGAAGTCGGCCAGCTCCTCGATGCGCTCCAGGGAGACGTCGTCGACGGCCAGGCGCGGCATGCCCAGGCGGCGGCGCGCCCGGTCGGCCACCCGGCCCCGCCTGGCCACGCGGGACAGCTGCCGCTTGGCGATGGCCAGCAGCCAGGCGGTGGCCGGCGCACCGGTGTCGCGGTAGCGCCGGCGGCTCTCGAAGGCGTCCGCGAACGTCTCGGCGGCCAGGTCGGCGGCGAGCTCGGCCGAGGCCGTCCGGCGGTAGAAGTAGGCGAGCATCATGCGGACGTGGCGGTCGTAGAAGACGCCGAACGCCTCGGGGTCGTCGCCCGCCGCTTGGAGCAGTTCCGCGTCACTGCGGCGATCTTGCACCCCGTTCCTTCCCATGCTCGATGGTCGGTGGCCTGCCGGACCAGCCGTGCGGGCACCGGACCGCGGGGAGGCCCGCCCGAGGTGCGCGTCGGTGGCGCCGGCAGGTCTCCGGGCGTCCGGTGGCCGTCACCCAGCTACATGCCCCACCCCCTCGGCGGTGTGACATCCGCGGGTCGGGGGCGGGATCCGGCCCGGGAGGCAGGGTCGCCGGCGCCGTAGCTTGCCGCGAACCCTGGCGCCTCCTGGCGAGGCCCGAATCTCAGGCGCCGGCGAAGCCGACCCGCCCGGTTCTGCTCGTCTCCTGGCCTCAGACGCGGCCGAAGCTGGCGGCGATGCCCTGCTCGGTCTGCTCGTAGCTGGCCGCGGCGCCGGCGGTGAGCTGTCCGATGCCGGTCAGGGCGTGGTGCAGGCCGGCGGCGCTCCGCTGCCACTCGGTCCAGAGCTGGATGAAGCGGCTCTGGGCGACGCCGGCCCAATCCGACCCGAGCGGCCCCACCTGGGCGGCGAGCTGCCGCAGAGTCCCGTCGATGCTGGCGGCCCCAGCGTTGAGCTGGGCCGAAACCTGCTGGAGCTGCTCCGGCGTGACCCGGATCCCCGAAAGCGCCACGGTTTTCTCCTTTTCGGTCGACGACACAGGCGTTGTCTATCCTTCGAAGGCAACCAGAGTCAAACGGAAGTTAACAGGGGGTTCCGAGCTACCCTGCCTGCGGGGCAGTCGCATCGCAACGCGTCAGCAGACCGGCACCACGGTCCTCAGTCGCCCGCCACGGCCCGGACCATCGCCCCCGGGCCCCAGCACAACGAGCCGTCCGCCCTCAAGCCGTCACAGTCACCCTGCCTGCGGGGCAGTTGTCAGTCGTAGGTCGCCTCGATCCACCAGGTGCCGCCGGAGAGCTTCAGCAGGTGGGCGCGGCCGTCGGCGGTGACCACCTGGAGGCGGGCCAGCCGGCGGTGGAGGCCAGGGTCCCACCAGCGCTCGTCCACCGGCCAGGGGCCGGCCCAGGCGGTGATGGCCGTCCAGGGGCCGCCGGCGATCCTGAGCCGGGAGGGCGGCGCGCTGGCCAGCCCCCGGCCGCCGACCGCGACCACGGCGCCGGTGGCGTCCACCACCTCGGCCGCGAGCGGCTCGGGATGGACCACCGCCGGGGCGGGGGCCGGCACCTGCCCCGGCCACGGCGCCGGCTGGCCGCCCGGTCGCGGCCGGCCGGCGGCGGGCGGGCCACCCCAGGCCGGGCCAGGGAGCCTGGTGGAGCGATCGTGCCTGGGGGCCGGGGGGCTCGTGGACCCGGGCGGCAGCCCTCCGGTGGGCGGGCCGATCGGGCCGGAGGCGGCGATGCCGGGCTGGGAGGTGAACGCGACCCGGTCGGCGGGGGCGCGGCCGCCGCGCAACTCCACGGTGTGGACGGCCTCGGCGCCGAGCATCCCTTGGACCCTGGCCATGGCCCGGATCGCCCGCTCGCGCCGCTCGCTCTCCTCGCCCCAGAACCCGAGCTGGCGGCCGCGGTCGGCGGCGACCTCCTCGGCGGCCAGCACCAGCCGGCTGATCGCCCCGGACGGCTGGCTAGCAGCCCCGCCGGCCAGCCAGCCGTCGAGCTGCCAGCGCACCCGCTCGGCCATGGCCGCGGCCCGGGAGGGCGCGCCCCGGCGCGCCTGGCTCGCGAACCCGTCCTGGTGCCGCCAGACCCGGGCCAGCCGCTCGCCGTGCTCGGTCTCGACCTCGATGCGCAGGGACAGGCAGGCCAGGCCGAGCCGGCCGAGGCGGGCCGAGAGCTGGTCGGCCAGTGCCTTGGCGGCGAAGGCGGCGACGTCGACCCGCTGCGCCGGCGGGTCGATGGTGGTGGCCACCAGCAGGTCGGGAGGAGGGCGGCGGGGGTTGCCCGGACGCTCGTCCTCGCCGCTGGCCAGCCGGTGCGCCCGGATCCCCTCGGGGCCGAAGCGGGCGGCCAGGTCGGCACCGGGCAGGGCGGCCAGCTGGCCGAGGGTGTGCAGGCCGAGCCTGGTGAACAGGTCGGCCAGGTCGGGGCGGTCCAGGGTGGCCACGCCGAAGGGCGCCAGGAAGCCAGCCGACCCTCCGGCCGGCACCAGCATCCCGTGCCGTGCGGCCAGGCCGGCGGCGAAGACGCCGTCGGCGATCCCGGCCCGGCAGCGGCCCCGGCCGCCGAGCGCCCGGTCGACGGCCGCCGCCACCTTGGCGACCAGCTCCTGCTCACCGCCGTGGAAGCGGGCGGCCCCGTGGGCCGGGAAGGCGCATTCGCCCGGCCGGAGGATCTCGACCCGGGGGGCGAGCGCCTCCACCGCGGCCACCACCGGCTCGTAGGCGCGCGCATCCCTGTCCGGGTCCCCGTCCACCAGCACCAGCCCGCTGCAGCGCCGCTGCGCCTCCCGGCGGCGCAGCCCGGTGGTCACGCCCTCGGCCCGGGCAGCCGGCGAGCAGGCCACCACCCTGCCCTTGCCCATCACCGCCACCGGCGCCTCGTAGGGGAAGCCAGCGGCCTGCACCGGCCAGTCGGGACACCACGCCACCAGCACACGGAGTGCCATGGCCTCCGCCTACGCCGGCCGCGCGCGTCGTAGGCGGACCTCGGAGGGGATCCCAGCAGCCTCGGGACCCTCGCCGGCGCCGGTCCGGCGGACGTGGCCGGGCCGGCGGGAGGCGGCCTCAGCGTCGTGCTCTGTCCCGGCCGGGCGGACGTAGCCGGGTGGGCGGGAGGTGTCCCACGGCGGGGTGTGGGCGGGGAGCCAGAGGTGGACGTGGCGTTCGCGGGCGGCGGCGCCCCGGCCGCGAGCGGCCACCTCGACCCAGCGGGCCTCGAGGCGGCCGTGCCCCTGGCCGAGGCCCCGCCACCGGCTCGCCGTGACCGCCAGGTGGAGGTCGACCGGGTCGGTCCAGCCGTCACCGACGGGGACGAGCACCGCCCCCCGCTCCCTCGCCCTGGCCGCCAGGCGGCGGGTGTCCGCGGCGCGCGCGCCGGCCGGCGGGCGCACCAGCACGACGTCGATCGCGTCGAGCAGGGCGGCGACCACCGCGGCCCAGGTCCCGCGGGTGGGCGCTGGGACCAGGGCGAGGCGGTCGAGCGCGATGCCGGCCTCGGCGGCGGCCACCACCCCGAGGTCGGGCAGGCCGACGGCCGCGACCCAGGACCCGCTGGCCGACGCCTCGGCCACCAGGGCGAGGGCGAGGGCGACGGAGTGGCGCACGGCCACCGTGCTCCCCCGCCGCAGGTGCTCGCCGGGCAGGAGGGGAGCGAGGGGAGCCGGCACCGGCAGCGCCCGCTCGTCCGCCAGGACGAGCGGGCGGGCACGCTGGCTGAGCGCGGCCGCCAGGTGCTGCCGCTGCCCGGGCCGCCCCGAGGCCCCGCTTCCGACCGGCATGCGCGACAGTATCGAACGTATGTTCGAGCAGGTCAAGCCGGGGATCAGCCGGCGGCGTCGTGCTCCTGCCTCGAAGGAGCGGCGGCGGGCACGGTGACGTGGAAGGTCGAACCGCCCTCGGAGTTGGCCTCGACCCGGACGCTGCCGTCCATCGCGGCGAGCAGCTCGCGGACGATCCACAGGCCGACCCCGAGGCCGGCCTGGCCGGTGTCGCGCTCCCCGAAACGGTCGAACAGCCCAGGAAGCATCTCGGCCGGGATGCCGGGGCCGTGGTCGGAGACGGCGATCCGCACCTCGTCGGGGCCGGCACTCGCCACCACCTCGATCGGGGAGCCGGGCTCGGAGTATTGCAGGGCGTTGCGGATCAGGTTGGTGAGCACCTGCGCCAGCCGGTCGCTGTCGGCCCAGGCGGACAGGTCTGGTGCCACCTCGACGCGGACACGATCGGCACCGAGGTGGTCGAGGTCGGCGACCACGCCGGCGATGGTCCGCCCGACGTCGATCATGGCGGGGCTGACCGAGATGCCGCCGCTGGTCTCCTTGGCGACCAGGACGAGGTCCTCGACCAGGCGGATCAGCCGGCGGGTCCGATGCATGCAGGCGGCCAGCAGCTCCTGCTCCTGCGCGCCGAGCCGCTTCGGCGGGCTGAGCCGCTGCAGCGTGCTGAGCGAGAGCAGCAGGGCGGTGACCGGCGTGCGCAGCTCGTGCGCTGCCACGGTGGCGAACTGCTGCTGCTGCTGCAGCAGCCGCTCGCTGGTGCGCCGCGCCTCCTCGGCGATCTGCCGGGTCTCGCGCTCGCGGCCGAGCAACTCCACCAGCCGCTCGAGCAGCGGGCGGGTCACCTGGCCCGCGACGCGCGACTGGCCGTTGGCGGCCGCGGTGATGGCGTCGGCGAGCTCCGAGGCGGGTGCGCCCTTCAGCAGGTAACCGCGGGCGCCGGCCATGAGCGCGTCGATCACCAGCGACTCGTCGCCGTAGGCCGACAGCATCAGCACGGCGACATCCGGGTGCTTGGCGAGGATCTCCCTGGTGGCCTCGACGCCGTCCATCCGCGGCATGCGCAGGTCCATCACCACGACCTGAGGATCGGTGGTGGCGACCAGCTCGACGGCCTCCACGCCATCGGCGGCGTTGCCGACCACCACCAGCCCGAGCTGGCCGAGCAGCTGGGCGAGGTTGTCCCTGATCTCGGCGACGTCGTCGACCACCAGGACGCGGACCGGTTCGATCGGCTCGTCCAGCCGAGCGGTCACGCCGGCACCCGTCGCGGGACGCGGACGTGGATCAGGGTCCCGCTGCCGGGAGTCGAGCGCAGGTGGTAGGTGCCGGCCGCCAGCTCGACCCGCTCGCGCATGCCGGCGAGGCCGAAGTGGCCGTTGCCGACCATCCCGCTGGCCTCCTCCGCGTCGAAGCCGACGCCGTCGTCCTGGACCTGCATGTCGACCCGGTCGTCGTCGGCGCCGAGGGACACCGACACCTTCCTGGCCCTGGCGTGCTTGGCGACGTTGGTGAGCGCCTCCTGGACCACGCGGTACAGGACGGTCTCGATCTCGGGTTCGAGCCTGGTGTCATGCTCGGACTTGAGCGTGCAGGCGATGCCGGTGCGGCGCTCGAACGAGTCGAGCTCGTCGGCGAGCGCCAGGGTCAGGCCGCGCTCGTCGAGCACTGGCGGCCGCAGCGTGGCCATCAGCCCGCGCAGCTGGTCGACCTCACCCCGCAGGCCCCGCTGGACGGCGGCCATCAGGGTCCTGGCGCGGCGGTCGTCGCCGCGCCCGAGCGTCAGGCTCGCCTCCTCGAGCTGGTAGCCGATCGCGGTCAGCCGCTGGATCGGCCCGTCGTGCAGCTCGGCGGCGATCCGGGTGCGCTCCTGCTCGGCCCCGCGCATGGTCCTGTCGAGCAGGCGCTTCCGTTCGGCCTCGGCCTTCTCCAGGTGGACCAGGGCCAGCTGGAGGGCGGTGCCGCGCTCCCGCAGCTGCGCCGCGTTCGTCTCGACCTCGCGGATCAGGCCGGACATGCGGTTGACCACCAGCAGGAACAGGACCACGCAGACGAGCGCCACCAGGGGCGTGTCGTCGTGCTGCCCGCGGAGGTTCTGGATGACGATGGCGGCGGGCGCGAGCAGCGTGCTGCCCGCCAGGAACAGGAGGCGGCCACGGCCGAACCGCGCCCGCGTCCGCAGGTCGCGCTCTGCCAGCGTGCTCATGGACGGGTGCAGGGCGGCGGCGCCGAGCAGCAGGTAGCAGGCGAGCCAGCCGGCGTCGACCAGCCGCCCGTTCAGGCTGTCGATCTCGTAGAGGCCTACGAGCTGCAGGTAGCAGTAGGCGCTGTCGGTGGCGAGCTTCACCGCCAGGCTGGCGGTGAACAGGTGGAACGCCGGCCTGCGCCGACCGACGCCCACCAGCAGGCGGACGGCCACCGCGAGCACCAGCATGTCCATGATCGGGTAGGCGGCGATCACCAGCCGGGCAAGGCGCGGCAGCTCGCTCGCGCCGACGGTGGGCTCGATCAGGAACACCAGCGTCACCACGCCGAAGCCGGTAGCGATGATCCCCGCGTCGATCACGCTCCCCGGGTCGCCGCCAGGGGCCCGGCTGCGCACCAGCAGCAGCACCCCGGCGATCACGAACGGGTAGTGGCCGAGGTAGAGGGCGTCGGCCGCCGACGGGAAGGTGTCCGATCCGAGCAGGTGGTGCAGGGTGTAGAAGGTCAGGTCGCCAGCGAGGTAGATCGCTTGGGCGATGATCAGCGCGTACCACGGCGCGAGGTTGTCCGGGCGGTGGCGGCGCACCCCGACCACCAGGGCCACCACCATGGACGCGCTGACGCCACCGACGAGCAGGACCTTCGCCACCAGCGCTGACCGCGGGCCGCTGGCTGGGAGCGCCAGGTACACGAGCGAGACGGCGGCACCGACAATCAGGTAGCGGCGCCACAGGGTCGGTGATCGCCGCCGGTGCCGCGGTGGACCCCCCTGCTGGGCTACGGTCGCGACTTCCGGCATGGAATCGTGGGCCCTTCGAGTTCCGACGTCAGCACCGCATTCTGGGGTTTTGTTCGCGTCGATGGCAACCCTCGCGCACTCTGGCCTGCGGGCACGCTCTGTCGGCGATGGCCTTGACAGAAAAGCGCGACCCGAACGAGGCTCGGAGAATCAACGGCTGAACTTCGTGGCAGCTCCATAACTGACAGAGCGACCGAGACACCCAGAAGTCGCAAACGATCGACACTTCTGAAAGGTCCGGGACATGAGCGCATCCCCAAGCCGTCAACGGGGTGAGTTCGCCCGCGCGGAGCTCGAGAAGGAGCTGCTGCACGATTACTCGACGAGCGACACCGGGATCGTCCCGCTGAGCGAGCGCCGTTCGCTGTACCACTTTCTCGCTCTCTGGATCACCCTGGCGGCAGGATTTACCTATTTGTTCCTGGGGTTCCAGTATCACGACGCCGGCTACTCGCTCGCCAAGGCGATTGGCGCGGGCGCGCTCGGCGGTTTCTTCTACCTCTGCTACGCGCTGCCCGCGGCCTATCTCGGCTCGAAGACCGGGCAGACCCATTCGCTGCTCACCAGGTCCATCTTCGGGCAGGTCGGGTCGGCGATCGTGTCGCTGCTGCTGATCGGGACGGCGGCCGGCTGGATCGCGTTCGCCTTCAACCTGCTGGCGGTCATGTACGACGGCCTGTTCGGCTGGGGCCACGTGGTGGGGATCGGCGTGATCCTCGCGGTCGTCGGCGTGTTCAACAACCTCTTCGGCTTCACCGGCATCACCGCGTTCGCGCGCTACCTGGTCGCGCCCCTGATGATCCTCTGGATGCTCTACCTGGTGATCAAGGGGTTCGCGGACATCCCGGGTGAGGCGCTCTCGGCCTCGCCGCCAGGCGGCGAGCTGGGCCCGCTGTCCTTCCTGTCCGGCATCGGCCTCGCCATCGGCGCGGTCATGTGGGGCAACGAGCCGGACACGTGGCGCTACGGCAAGCCACGGTTCCTCTGGCCCCTGGCGCCGTACGCGATCGCCCTCGGCATCGGCCTGGTCCTGTTCGTCATCGGCGGCTGGATGATGGCCGAGATCTCCGGCGCCGGCCCCTTCGACTTCGGCCCGGCCTTCAAGTCCACGGTCGAGTACTCGCTGTTCGGCGCGCTCCTGCTCGGCGCGGTGGTCGCGACCGTGATGCAGATCGCCATCAACGACGGCAACTACTACGAGATGACCAACGGCGGCCAGAACATCGTCGGCCACGTGCATGGCTGGAAGCGGTGGTACACCTGCCTCGTCACCGCCGCGGTCGCGGCGGTGGTGACCTGGTGGTTCCCGCACATCGAGAACGGCTTCTTCAAGGTGGCCGGCTGGACCGCGATCGCGCTGCCCTCCGCCACGGTGGTGATGTGCGTCGACCAGTTCCTGCTGCCGCGCTGGCTCGGCCTGCACCGCAGCGTCGAGCGGATCCCCGAGTGGCGCGCCGCCGCGACCGGCAACTGGCCCGGGATCGTCGCGGTGCTGCTGGCGGTGCTGTTCGGCGCGTGGGGCCTGGCCCTGTTCCCCGGCCAGACGTCGGCGCCGTCGCTCGGCCTGGTGCCGGTGGAGGCGTGGCTCCTCGCCGCCGTGCTCTACCTGATCCTGGTGGCCGCGGTGCGGCCCATGCCGAACGCCAAGGCGCTGCTCGGCTTCGCACGCCACCTCCGCCAGGCTGCCGGGCCGGCACCACCCTCCTAGGAGGGTCCCGGCGACGGAAACCCGGCTGGGAGGGGGCGGCCAGGCGCCAAGGCGCTGAGGGTGGCGAGCACCCTGGCGGCCGGGTGCTCGCCGGCCGGCAGCGGGTAGAGGACGGGGAGGTCCACCCCGGCCTGCCGGTAGGCCTCGAGGCGGCCGGCGACCTGGTCGGCCGTGCCGGTCGCGACCAGCTCCTCGACGGTCCGGTCGCTGACCAGCCCGGCGCGCTCTTCGGGAGCCGCGGCGGCCACCCGGTCGACGTCGGCGTTCCCGTACCGCCGCAGCATGGCGGCGTACGCGGGGAGCTGGAGGTAGGTCAGCACCTGGGGACGGAGGTCGTCGGCGAGCTCGCCGGGGTCGCCGACGCAGGCACGGATGTAGCCGGCGACCACCACCTCGGCGGGGTCGCGTCCGGCCTCGGTGGCAGCCTTGCGGACCCGCGCGACCGCGTCGGGCACGGCGTCGAGCGGCAACCAGTTGAGCAGCACGCCGTCGGCGAGGCGCCCGGCAAGCGCCAGCATGCGCGGGTTCAGCGCGGCCAGCAGCACCGGCGGCCGCGGCCGGACGGGCGGAAAGGCGAGCGTGAAGCCGTCGACCTCCTGGCCGGCGGCGACCGCCCTGACCGCCGCCACCGCCGCCTGCAGCCGCGCGAACGGGTCGCTCCACCGGGTGCCGAACCAGCGCTCGGTCGGCCGCCTCGCCCCGGCGCCGAGGCCGAGCACGAAGCGCCCGCCGGACAGGTCGTCGAGGGTGGCGGCCGTCTGGGCGATCACCAGCGGCGGGCGGGAGAAGACCGGCATCACGCCCGTGCCGAGCAGGACCCGCCTGGTGGTGCCCGCGAAGGTGGCGAGGGTGGTGACCGCGTCGTGGCCGCCGACGTCGGGGACCCAGATGCCGCTGTAGCCGCCGGCCTCGGCGGCGTCGGCCCAGCCGCGGAGGACGTCGGCGGTGACGCCGATGTCGCGCAGGGACACCCCGAGGGGACCGCCGTAGTCGGGCATGGGGACCTCCTAGTCAGTCGGGTCCGGACCGGTGCCACCGCCGGCGCGGGGCCGGCCCGTCGGCGATCGCCAGCGGCTCGCGCAGGTACTCCAGGAAGTCCTTGTCGTGGTAGTAGCGGGGCAGCTCGGCGAGCGGGACGAAGCCGTGGCGCTCGTAGAAGCGGCGGTGGCGTGGCGTGTCGGGGCAGCGCAGGTAGCAGCGGGCGGCACCGGCCTCGGCGGCCCGGCGGCAGAACAGCTCGAGCAGGCGGCCGCCGACGCCGGTGCCGCGACGGGAGGCGGCCACCAGGATGTCGCCCAGCCGGGCGGTGCCCGCCACCACCTCGCCGACGGCCACCGCGACCAGCTCCCCGCCCGCGCGGACCTCGACCACCACCGGCCGGCTCGTCCAGTCGAGGCCGCCAGGGCCGAAGACGTCGCGGTCGGCGGCCGGCCACTCCCTGGTCAGGAAGCTACGGATCTCGTCGGTCTCGGCGCCGGCGGGCAGGTAGGTGAGCCCGCCGCCGGCCGGCGGGGCCGGGCCGGCTGCGGCGGGTGGGGGCGGGCGCCGGCGGCGCATCCGTGGCATCCTCCCTGATCGCGGCCGAGAGATTCCCATATGATTCACCTCCGACAGCCCGGGGCGCGAAGGGAGCCCGATGGACGTCCGCCTGACCAACGTCTACGTCGCCGACGCCAAGCTCGTGGCGGAAGGGGTCGCCCAGCCCGAGGACGCCATGGCCGTGTTCGTGGGCCGGGCCGGCAGGGGCAGGGTGGCGCCGTTCACCGTCCAGCGCTCCTACACCGGCGCCGGCGGCTGGTACACCGAGTACCTGGCGCTGCTCGCGCCCAACGGCGACGTGGCCTGGCGCAGCCCGGCCAAGGCGCTGACGCTCCGCGGCTCCAGCAAGGTCGACACCTTCACCGAGGACGTCCACGGCGTCGACGTCGACTCCGACGAGGACCACGAGCTGGTCTTCCTGATGTCCGACGGGCGTGGCGCCGCCGACGAGATCGGCCGGGTCCCGCTCGCGGTGCTCGACGAGGACCCGCCGGGAGGGCCGGCCTCCGAGACGGCGGTGCTGGACGAGGCGCTGAAGAAGAGCACCATCGTCTGGATCGACGTGCCAGGCCCGGGCGGCACCAACGGCCGGCCGGTGCCTGCCTGGTACGGCACCCTGGACGGCCGCGTCTACGTGCTCACCGGCGGGTCGGAGCAGCGCATCCCCGGCTTGGCCGAGGCCGACCGGGTGGAGCTCGTGGCCCGCTCCAAGGAACTGCAGTCGCTGGTCGCCAGGGTGACGGCGGACGCCCGCGTGGTACCGGAATCGGACCCGCTGTTCGCCAGGGTCACGCCCGTGCTCCTGCCGCGCCGCCTCAACCTGCGCGACGGCGAGCAGGCGGCCGAGCGCTGGCGCCAGGAGTGCACCTTGGTCGAGCTCACCCCGACGGGCGTGCCCGCGGAAGCCTGAGCGGCCGTTTTGTTCCTGTTCGCCGGGGGTACCGACCGACAGACGCGGGGAGGCGTACGAGGAAGGCTGTGTGACACGATCGGGACTCGGGCTGGAGGCGATGCATGTTCTCCCGGAAGAGCAAGGTGAAGCAGCGCGCGCGAGCCGCCGACAAGGCGGATTCGGGCGGGCGCGAGCAGGTCGACGAGCTGGCCGAGGCGCTGGACGACGCCCGCGACGCGATCGCACGGGCGTCCGCCTCGACCGGGCGCAAGGTGGCCAACGTGACCGCCGAGACCGCCCGGCAGGCGGCCGGCGCGACCAAGGAGGCTGCCCGCACGGCGGCGGAGACGGCTCGGGAGGCGGCCGAGGCGGGCGCGGCGAGCGCCAGGCAGGCGGCCAAGAGCACCAGGCAGGCGAGCCGGCGCCAGGCGAAGGCCGCCCGTGCCGCCGCCGAGCGCCTGGACGCCGAGATCAGCGGACTGAGCAAGAAAGCGGCGGACAAACTGTTCCGCGAGCGGGCCAGGCAGCGGCGCAAGGAGCGGCGCAAGCATCGCCGCCGCCTGGTGTACCGCGGCGCCGGCGTGGCCGGGCTTGGTGTCCTGGTCGGCTGGCTGACCGCGCCCAAGCGCGGCCAGGAGGCCAGGGAGGCGCTCAGGCGCCAGGCCGCCAAGGCGAGCGAGAAGGGCTGGGAGAAGGTCTCCGACAGCCGGGAGACCGGCCCGGTGCAGCCCACCGCCGACGTGACCCCGCTGCACGACGCCACCAGCACGGCCGGCCCGCCCCGCACCTCCAAGGAATAACCGGACGACCCCTGCCGGCGCGGCGGCGGACGGTCAGCCGCCTTCGCCGGCGGGTTGGCGCGCGCGGTAGACGCCGGTGCTCTGCTTGGCGATCGCGCCCTGCTTGGCGAGCGTCGCCAGGCTCTTCACCACGGCGCCGCGGACGTCGGGCTGGGTGAACGGGTCGAGCAGGCGTGCCTGCAGGGCACGGTCAAGCACGACCGTCCAGTGCAGCGCCTCTGGCGCGGCCTCTTCGAGCACCCGCAGACAGGCATCCTTCGGCTCCATGAGCAGTCAGGCTAGCGGCCTTGGCCGCACCGGCCAACCTGGACGGCCGCGGCGGTGCCGCGCTGAGCGAGAATACGTCCACCATGTCCCTTGCCGAACCGATCAGCGTCGATCCCTGCCCCGTCGGGATCGAGCTCCGCCTCGCGGCCGGCGGCCGCCTGGCGTTCGTCTCCGATCTGCACCTGGCGGTGCCCCCGTTCGACGACTTCGACGCCACCACCGAGCTGTGCGAGCTGGCCGCCTCCCTGCAGCGGCATCCCGGCGAGGTG
>DATLQA010000017.1:0-15407 GCA_035535495.1 Actinomycetota bacterium
GGCTCCATGCAGCTGCCGACACCGACGAGCTGCGCGCCGGCGGGCGGGGCCTGTGGCTGCTGCGCCGGCTGGTGGACGAGGTGCGGCTTGAACGGGTCAAGCTCGGCACCCGTGTGACGCTACGGCGGGCGATCGGACCGGTTGGGACCCTCGCCCGCTAGCTCCTGCCACGCTGGATAAGTCCGCCGCCGAGGTGGTCGCCGGCCTCATCCTCGGCACCGATGTGAGCAAACGGTGAGCATCCGGCTCCTGCCGGGGCCAAATGCAAGCGGAGCCCCAGGTCAGGGGGCTCCGTGATGGTCGGGATGCCGGGATTTGAACCCGGGGCCTCCACGTCCCGAACGTGGCGCGCTGCCAAGCTGCGCTACATCCCGAAATCGGGTCAACGGACCGAACCCGAGTGGGAAGTGTACCGGCGTGCGCAGCCGGCCAACAAGCGCCATTGCGTGCCGCCACGGCCGATGGTCGGTGCTGGTCAGCGCGGAGGTGTAGGCACATCATCATCGACGAGCGGGGCCCGCCCCGTGAGCCCGGTGGTGGCCCCACCGGAATGAGCGGGTCAGCATCGGGGACGGGGCGCCACCAGGCGGCAACCTCGCTTCCAAGGAGGTGGGCTTGATGGCGCGGAACATGGTGGCGGAGATCGACGGCGACGGAGCAATCTGGGGTGCCGGCGCGCTCGCGGCCAGCCTGCTCCTCGGCGTCGCCCTCGAACCCGTCGACCACCAGGTCGGCCTGGAGAACCTGGCCCTGCTGTACCTCCTCCTGGTGGCCGCGACCGCAGCGCTCGGCGGCCGGGCGGCCGGGTTCGTCGCCTCCCTCTCGGCTGTCCTCGCCTACAACTGGTTCTTCACCACCCCGTACCACACGCTGCGGATCGACACGGCCAGGCAGATCTTGACCGTGGTCCTGATGTTCGCGGCGGGCTTCATCGCCAGCCTCGGCGGCCGGTACACCCGCAGAGCGACCGTCGCTGCCCGCGAGGACGCCGCCGCGATCCGCATGCTGGCCTCGGTCAACCTGGCCGCTGCCAGCGGCCGCGACGCCGACCAGGTGGCAGCGCGCGAGCTGCTCTCCCTGCTCGGGGCGGAGGCGGTCTCGGTCGTCCGCGCCGGCCGGGGGGGCGAGCAGGTCACCGCGCAGGCCGGCGAGCCCAACGAGCAGCTCGACCCGGCCACCCTGCCCCGGCTGGACGAGGAGGGGCGCATCCCCACCGGCCACCGCCGCGCCATCGGCGGCCTGCTCGTGCTGCCCGCCGGGGGCATCGCCGTCGACCTGGTCCACGACGGCCAGCGGCGCGGCGCCCTGGTGATCGAGCCGGCCGTCGACCGGCCGCTCCTGCGCAGCACCCGCATGGCCGTCGCCGCCGCCGCCCATGCCCTGGCGTTGATCGATTCGGGGGGGAGCCCGGGACAGCTCCCCCCCGAGCCCCCCCATCGGGTCCTTCGGCGGGATCCCTGAGGGTTTGGTCCTTTCGCGGGATCCCCGATGGGTCTCGGGCCGTTCCCCACATGGATCCTTCCCGCGTTACGATCGAGCCATGGCAGCTACCCGCCGGCGCGGCACCCGTCCCGACTTCCAGCCTGGCTGGGAACCGAACACCCTGCCCGAGGAGGAGGTCCTGCGCCGCGGTGGGGAGATGTTCGACAACGGCATGTACTGGGAGGCCCACGAGGTCTGGGAGGAGGTCTGGCGGCGGCGCAGCGGCCAGCCGGACCGCGACTTCCTCAAGGGGATCATCCAGGGCGCCGCCGGCATGTGGCACGCCACCCAGGGCAACTACAAGGGCGCGGTGAGCGTGATGGGCCGGGCGGTCGAGTACCTGGAGCCGTACCGGCCGGCCAGAGAGGGCATCGACGTAGAGGCGCTGTCCGGGGCGCTGAAGGTCGCGGTCGCCGAGTGCGAGCGGGCGCTGGCCGAGGACCGTCCCGCCGAGGTGACCATGATCAAGCTGCACCTGGGGCGCGAGGCGTGAGCGGCGACGGCGAGCTGCGTGCCGACCAGGCCAGCTTCGACGCCTTCTCGGAGAGCCCGATCCCGGCGGGGATCACCCCGATCGTGGACGCGCGCGCCCGCGTCCGCGCCCGCTTCGAGGGCGACGTCCGCCGCATCCGGATCCACTCCCTCGCCGCCGTCCCCACCCTCGAGGTGCAGCTCGACGACGGCACCGGCCGGATCTCGGCGTTGTTCATGGGCAGGCGCGGCATCGGCGGCATCGAGTGCGGCCGCCGCCTCGCCATCGAGGGCACCCCGGTGGACGGCGAACGCGGCCTGACCCTCTACAACCCCGCCTACGACCTGCGCTGATCGGCCTCGGCGGGCTGGTCGGCCTGGTGGTCCGGCTGCTCACCGACGAGCTGCCCGCGCAGGTACTCCTCCGACCCCTCGGAGCTGACCGCCAGCACCTCGTCGCCCGCGGCGAACACCGTCTCCTCCCTCGGGACGATCACGTGGCCCTCGCGGACCACCGCGACCAGGGCCGCGTCGACCGGCAGGCGCAGATCGCGGAGGGTCTTGCCGATCGAGGGCGAGCCCTCGGCCAGGCGCACCTCGTGCAGGGACACCTGGCCCTGCTCGAACTGCAGGAGGCGGACCATGTTGCCGACGGTCACCGCCTCCTCGACCAGTGAGCGGAGGATGTGCGGGGTCGACACGGCCACGTCGACGCCCCAGGCCTCGTTGAACAGCCCGTGGTTCTTCGGGTTGTTGACCCTGGCGACCACCCGGGGGACGGCGAACTCCTGCTTGGCGAGCAGCGAGACCACCAGGTTGTCCTCGTCGTCGCCGGTGGCGGCGACCATCACGTCGGCATGGGCGATCCCGGCCATGACCAGCGAGAGCACCTCGCAGGCGTCGAACGGGAACCACTCCGCCTCCTCCAGGGAGTTGCGCGCCGCCTCGATCACCACCGGGTCCTTCTCCAGCATGGTCACCTGGTGGCCCGCTGCCAGCAGGTCGGCGGCGATGAACTGGCCGACGTTGCCGGCACCGGCGATGGCGACTCTCATGAGCGCACCTCACGGGAACCGGCAGGGGTGGCGTCGGTGGCCGGTGGCGCGGCGTCGCCCGGCGGGTCCGAGGGCGGGTCGGTCGGGTCGGTCGGGTCGCTCTTGCGGGCCTCCAGGATCATGGGGCGGAGCTCGTCCAGGCCGTCGTCGTCGACGGCCAGGTGCACCTGATCGCCCTCCTGGAGGATGAACGACGGGGTCACGATGCGGGCGTGGCCGACGCGGGTGACCGCCACCACCCGGCGGTGGCCGTCGCTCTCGACCTCCTCGATCCGCCACCCCGCCCAGCTCGGCGGGAGCACCATGGTGACCAGGGAGATCCCCTCGCTCGGGTCCTTCCAGTCCGAGGCCACCTGGTCGGGGATGAGCAGCCGCATGATCTGGTCGGTGGTCCACTTCACGGTCGCCACGGTGGGGATGCCGAGCCGCTGGTAGATCTCGGCACGGCGAGGGTCGTAGATGCGGGCTACCACGGTGGGGACCTCGAAGCGCTCGCGGGTTAGGCGGGCCGCCACGATGTTGGAGTTGTCGCCGTTGGACACGGCCACGAACGCCCCGGCCCGGCTCACCCCCGCCTCGTCGAGCACCGCCTCGTCGAACCCGTAGCCGTGCACTTTCTGCACGTCAGAGCCGTAGCGCAGGTTGCGGAAGGCGTTGCGGTTCTTGTCGATCACCGCGATGTCGTGGCCCCGGCCCGAGAGCCGCGCCGCCAGCTCGGAGCCGACCCGGCCGCATCCCATGATGATGACGTGCACGCCGCTCCTTCCGGTCGGGATCGTCTCCGCAGCCGGCGCCATCTTGGGCGCGCCCGGCGGGCTGCGCAACCAGCGCACGGGTTGCCCAGAAGCGGATACTGGCTCTGACAGAACGACGACGAGGTCGGTCAGCAAGGAGCCAGGGGTGTCTTCCGAGGTCAAGCGGGAGCCCGAAGAGATCGAGCCGGCAGCGGCCGAACACGAGTCGAGCCGGTACCAGTCGGTCGGTTACCGGGCCAAGCGGGTGCTGCTCGGTCCGGCGCTGACCACCGCCGAGCTCGTCCACGAGCGCATCTCCAAGCGCGTGGCGCTGGCCGTGTTCTCCTCCGACCAGATCTCCTCGACCGCGTACGCCACCGAGGAGATCCTGATCGTCCTGGTCACCGCGGCGGCCACCCAGCTGACCCTGCCGGTCGCGGTCGCCATCACCGGTCTGCTGCTCCTGCTGGTCATCTCCTACCGGCAGGTGATCGAGGCCTATCCCTCGGCCGGTGGGGCATACGTGGTCGCCCGCGACAATTTCGGCAACCTGCTCGCCTCGGTCGCGGGCGCCGCGCTGCTGGTCGACTACGTGCTCACCGTGGCGGTGAGCGTCTCGGGCGGGGTGGCCGCGATGGTCAGCGTCTCCACCGAGCTCGAGCCCTGGGCGGTGGAGATCGCGGTCCTGTTCGTGGCCATCCTGGCCTGGGGCAACCTCCGTGGGATCAAGGAGGCCGGCCGCATCTTCGCGATCCCGACCTACGTCTATATCGCCAGCGTGGGCGTGATGATCCTGGTTGGGATCGTCCGGATCGCCTTCGGCGACCTGGACGCGATCAACTACGACCCCGAGGATGCCACCCGGCTCCGCCACGCCGGGGAGGCCGCCGGCGCGGTCACCCTGTTCCTGCTGCTGCGCGCGTTCGCCTCGGGTACCACCGCGCTCACCGGCGTGGAGGCGATCTCCAACGGGGTCTCGGCCTTCCGCCGCCCGGAGGCGCGCAACGCCAAGAACACGCTGCTGGTCATGGCCGTGATCATGGGGTCGCTGTTCCTGGGCATCAGCTATCTCGCCGGCCACCTCGGCGTCCGGCCCTACAAATCGGGCTTCCCGACGGTCATCTCGCAGCTCTCCAGCTACGTGCTCGCGGCCGAGTCCAGCCCGGTCGGCCATGCGGCGTTTCTCCTGGTGCAGGCGGCCACGCTGCTGATCCTGGTGCTGGCGGCCAACACGTCGTTCTCCGGGTTCCCGCTGCTGGCCTCGTTCGCGGCCGGGGACGCCCTGCTCCCCAGGCAGCTCCGCAAGCGCGGCCACCGGCTGGTGTACTCCAACGGGATCATCGTGCTCTCAGCGGTGGCCATCACCCTGATCGTCGCCTTCGAGGCGAGGGTGTCGGCACTGATCCCGCTCTACGCCATCGGGGTGGTCACCTCGTTCACCCTGGCTCAGGCGGGCATGACCCGGCGCCACCTGCGCGTCAAGGAGCGCGGCTGGCGCTACGGCCTGGCCGTGAACGGCGCCGGCGCCCTGATCACCCTGGTGGTGCTCGTCGTCATCGTGGTCAGCAAGTTCACCCAGGGTGCCTGGATGGTGGTGATCGCCATCCCGGTCATCGTGGTCCTGCTGCTGCGCATCCAGCGTGCCTACCGCGAGGAGGTCGCCGAGCTGAAGGTGGAGGTCTCACAGCGGCTCGCCCCACCCAAGCCGCGGCACGAGGTGGTGGTGCTGGTCGAGGACCTCGACCAGGCGACCATCGGCGCGTTGCAGTACGCCCGCCAGCTCAACCCGCTGAGCATCACCGCGATGCACATCGCCATCGACCCGGACCACGCCCGCGAGCTCTGCCGCCTCTGGGCCAAGGTGCACATCCCGATCCCGCTCGAGGTGATCGACAGCCCGGACCGCAACCTGCTCGCCGCCGTCGAGGAGACCATCTCCGAGCTGGTCAGGCCCGACACCGAGGTGACCGTGCTGATCCCCAAGCGCGGCTACGCCAAGTTCTGGCACCGCATCCTGCACGACCGCACCGCGCTCGGGGTGTTCCGGGTGCTCGGCGAGATGGACAACGTCAACGTCACCATCGTGCCGTTCCGGCTCGGCCGCCGTGCCAGCCTGGCCGCGGTCGGGCGCGAGGACCTGCACCGCTACGTCCGCCGCTAGGGCTACGGGGAGCGGATCGCCAGGAACTCGCTGGTGTCCTCCTCCGGCTCGGTCGGATCGCCGTCGACGCGCTGCTCGGCGAGGCGGCGGGTGCGGCCGGACTCGGCGAAGCGGCGGACGAGGTACGGCTTGAGCCGGTTGAACACCTCTGCGTAGGAGTCGATCAGCCGCTCGGCCTCGTCGGGTCCCGCGGTGCGGACCTCCTCGACGAAGGTGGCGGTGCGGGCGAAGTACAGCGGGATCAGCGACATCAGCAGCTTGTCGTTGTCGACCGCCTGGGTGTTGTAGGCGAGCAGGTAGTCGTAGCAGATGCGGGCCCACAGCTCGACCGGGAGCACGAAGCCCTCGGGCCGCTCGCTGGCCTCGCGGATCGCCTCCTGCACCGCCGCCCAGTTCTCCTCCGCCAGCACCTGGGCCCAGATGCGCTCCCAGGTGACGTACCCCTCGATGAAGCGCCAGACCAGCCGGTTGACGTCGACCCGGATCTCCTCGGTGGAGGTGGCCGAGCGGAACCCGAAGGTCGGCACCGGCTGGATCGTGCCGCCGCCCATCCAGTGGTCGACGTAGCGCCCGGCGAGCGCGAACAGGCTCCCGACCACATGGCGGAACATCGGTCCGAGGTCGCGGCCGGGATCCTTGGCGTCGTGCAGCTTGGCGCCGAGGTTCGCCTGGCAGACGTTGAACCCCTCGCACAGCGCCACCGTGGTCATCCAGATGTCCACCCCGAAGCGGGCCACGTCGGTGTGCCAGACGTGCTTGGACGCCCAGTGCCCCGCCATGCGGCGGGAGAAGCCGAAGTCGCCGCCGATGGGCTGGCGCAGGCGGCGGCCGTAGAGCGCGGCGGTGATCGGGAACGCGATCGAGTTGGTGATGGTCCCGTCGAACTTGTGCCTGGCGTAGACCGGGGCGACCAGGTCGTAGTCGTGGAAGAGGACCGGTCCGACCAGCCGGTCGACCCATTCCGGGCTCACCGACCGCAGGTCGGCGTCGAACACCGCGCAGGCCTGGACGTCGAGGCAGTCCGCCACCGCGAAGATGGCACGGAACGCCGAGCCCTTGCCTGACGTGCCCGTGTAGGTGAACACCACCTTGCCGGGGACGTCGGTCTTCGGGTCGATCAGCAGCCGCTCCTCGTCACCGGCGGTGGTCGCTTCGGTGGCGGCCTGCCTGGTCCCGTCGGTGGAGTCGCCGTCGGAGACGACGATCAGGCACCGACGGTCGGGGAAGTACTTGCGCAGGCCGGTCTCGACGGCTCGGACGACGTGGCCGATGGTGGCCGCGTTCTGGAACGACGGGATGCCGACCAGGACGTCCACGGTGTCGTACGTCTCGAACAGCTTGTCGGCGTCCTGGGTCAGGACCTCGGATAGCGGGACTGTCAACGCGTGATCCCCCCTCGTCACGAGCGCGTGGTAGAGATCTTCCTCCCGCGGGCAAGCCTGCCGATGCGCCATCCGCCTGGTCACACGTACGGCGGCTAGGGCGTGATTCCAAGAGGGGTAGCCGACGGGCGGCCGCCCACGCCTTCGTCTCCTGGTCAGGAATGACCAGACGCAACCACCCGGATGGACTATCCGTCTGCCGGCTGGAAGGACGAAACAACCACCGTACGGCGCCCGGGCTGAGGGTTGGTGCGGATGGGAGCGGCGGCCCTAAGCACCCCCTCGCCCGGGCGCTGTCCTTTACAGAAACGCTCGGCGGAGGCCACCTCGCTACGACTAGCCCACCCGGCTGGTGAGGGTCAGCAGGCTCGCCTCGGGCCGGCAGGCGAACCGGAACGGAGCGAACTTGCTGGTGCCGAGGCCGCCGCTGACGTGCAGCCAGCTCGACCCCCAGCGCGACAGGCCGCGCGCCTGATCCAGCGGGAGGTCGCAGTTGTCCACCAGGGCGCCGATCCCCGGCAGGCGGACCTGACCGCCGTGGGTGTGGCCGGCGAGCACCAGCGGGTAGCCGTTGCGCTCGAACGCGTCCAGGCTGCGGCGGTAGGGGCTGTGCACCACCCCGATGCGGAGGCGCTCAGGCCCGCCGTCGGCCGGCACCGGCACGTCCAGGTCCTCGCGGCGGATGTGCGGGTCGTCCATGCCGGCCAGGTCGACCTCGCCGAGCCGGCCGCGCGCGTTCGACAGCACCAGCCAGCCCAGCTCCTCGAGGCCGGTGACCAGCTCCCGGTAAGGGTTGCGGCCACGGCCGAGGCGGAGCTTGCGGCGGGGCAGGAAGTAGTCCAGGTAGCTCTTGGGCCGCGGCGAGTAATAGTCGTTCGAGCCGAGCACCGCGGCGGCGCCGAGCCGGGGCTTGAACTCGCCGAGCGCGTCGAGCACCGAGGTCAGCGAGCCCGGTTCCCCGAGCATGTCCCCGGTCAGGATCACCAGGTCGGCGGGGGCCTCGGCGAGGCGGCGCATGAAGCCCTGCTTGGCGCGGTCGCCCGCGACCATGTGCAGGTCGCTGAGGTGCAGCAGGGCGAGCGGATCGTGGCCGGGTGGCAGCACCGGCACCTGCTCGGTGCGCAGCTGGAACCAGCGCCGCTCCACCAGCACGCCGTAGGCCACGCAGGCGGCACCGCCGGCGGCGACCGTGGCGGCGGTCCAGCCCGCCACCGTGGCCATGGACGCACGCATGGACAAGCTCCCGCAGGTCGACGTCGGTGAGCGATGGATTGTACGCGCAGCCTTCCTCCGCCCGAGGCCGCCGGGGAGCCGCGGCCGGTTTCCGGTAGGCTCGCCCGGTGCCGAACGGCCGAGGAGGCCCGCATCCGATGCTCACCGACGACGTCCAGACGGCCATGTACGCGGCCATGAAAGCGCGCCGCGCCGACGAGGCGGCCGCGCTGCGGCTGGCCCTGTCGGCGCTCAAGTCGGCCGCCATCGAAGCCCGCCACGACCTCTCCGACGGGGAGGCCGTGGCCGTGCTGCAACGCGAGGCGCGCAAGCGCCGCGAAGCCGAGCAGGCATACCGGGAGGCGGGGCGGACCGAACGGGCCGACCAGGAGGCGTTCGAGCTGGAGATCCTCGGCCGCTACCTGCCGGCGGCCGTGGACCCGGCCGAGCTCGCCGGCCTGGTGGACGATGCGGTGGCCGCCACCGGCGCCACCGGTCCCAAGGACATGGGCAGGGTCATGGGCCAGGTCATGCCGAAGGTCAAAGGCCGGGCCGACGGCAGCGAGGTGCGCCGCCTGGTGCTCGAACGCCTCACCGACGGCGTCTAGAAACCGATGCGGCGGCCGATCACCAGGATCACGCTGCTGCCTTGGGGAGCCTGGCTGCCGCCGGCTGGGCTCTGGCGCATCACCCGGCCTACGTCGCCGCCGTCCTGGGCGATGGCGTCGACGATCTGGGGGGTGAACCCCGCACGGCGGACCGCCGCGGCGGCGCTGTTCTGCCGCTGGCCGACCACGCCGGGCACGGTGGCGTCGCCCTGGCCGCCGCCTTTACCGCCCTTCGAGACCTGGAGGGTGACGGTGGTGCCCTTGGCCGCCCTGGCCCCGCCGGCGGGGCTCTGGCCGACCACCACGTCCTTGGGAGCGTTGTTGTCGACCGGGGTGACCGAGACCTGGAAGCCGGCCTTGGTCAGGATGGACCGTGCCTCGGCGAGCTTCCGGCCGACCACGTCGGGAACCTTGTCGCCGGTCGGTGCCCGCGGCCGTCCTTCCGGCGGCGGCGGGAAGGGCAGCATCGGCTTGCCCTGCAGGGCCGCCATCATGAAGTCATGGAAGATCTCGGCCGGGAAGGTGCCGCCGAACACTCTGTTGCCGTTGTACTCGTGGCGCATGGAGACCAGGCCGCTGCGGTGGCCCACCCAGACGGACGTGGCGAGCTGGGGCGTGAACCCGGTGAACATGGCGCTGGTGTAGTCCTGCGCGGTGCCGGTCTTGCCGGCCAGCGGGCGGCCGCCAAGGGCGGCCCGGTGCCCGGTGCCGCCCTGGATCACCGTGCGGAGCATGTCGACCACCTGGCGGGACACGCCCTGGGGGACGACCCGCTCGCAGCTGGCCTTGCGGGGGGCGAGCAGCATCTTGCCGTCGCGGTCGCGGACCTCGGTGATCGAGTAGGGCTGGCAGCGGACGCCGTCGTTGGCCAGGACCCCGAAGGCGCTGGCCATGTCGAGGACGCTGATGTTGCCGGTGCCGAGCACCGAGGAGCAGATATTCCAGTTGTTGGCGTACGCCTTGGTGTCCGGCTTGGCGACCTGGATGCCCATGCGGCGCGCCGTCTCCACCGCGTTGCGGGGGCGCACCTTGGTCATGAGCTGGGCGAAGTAGGTGTTCACGGAGTGCTGCACACCCGTGTACATGTTGAAGTTGCCGCCCTCGCTCTCCTCGGCGTTGCCGACGTTCCAGCCCTCGGGGCAGGACGGGTCGTGGATGGTCATGCGGGGCGGGGCGTTGAAGGTGAGGCTCGACTTCAGGCCCTGTTCCAACGCGCTGACCAGGTAGAACACCTTGAAGGTCGAACCCGAGTGGTAGCCGGTGCCGCCCTGCCCGAGCACCGCCAGGTTGACCTGGTTGTCCTTGAAGTTCTTGCCGCTCACCATCGCGATGATCTTGCCGCTGTTCGGCTCCACCGACGCCAGCGCGCCGTCGGGCGCCTTGCCCGCGAGCTTGTTCCTGACGGCGGCCTCGGCCGCCCGCTGCGGGCCGGGCTGCAGGGTGGTGTAGATCGACAACCCGCCCTCGAACACCGCCTTGCGCCTGGCGGACGTGTCGGCCGGCCCGAGAGAGCGGTTGTAGGCCGGATCGTGGAGGAGCTGCTGCTTGATGAACTCCACGAAGTAGGGCTGGCGGGTGCTGAGCTTCTTGATGCGGATCTTGGGCCGCTCCCGCTTGGCCAGGTCGACCTCGCGCTGGGTGGCGTAGCCGAGCTGCAGCATGCGGTCGAGGACCAGCTTGCGCCTCGGCGCGTTCTCGGCCTCGTTGGTGGGCCGGTACCGCTCGGGCGCGGCGATGGTGGCGGCCAGGGCGGCCGCCTCCGGGAAGCTCAGCTTGTTGACCGGCTTGGAGAAGTAGTGCTCGGCCGCTGCCGCCACCCCGTACGCGCCCTCGCCGAAGTAGGCCTGGTTGAGGTAGGCCTCGAGGATGTCGTTCTTGCCGAGGCGCTTCTCGAGCTGGACGGCGTAGATCGCCTCGCGGATCTTGCGGTCCAGCGTCTTGGCGTTCCCGGTGAGCACGTTCTTGATGTACTGCTGGGTGAGCGTGCTGCCGCCCTGGCGGATATTGCCCTCGCGCATGTCCTCGACCACGGCGCGGGCGATGCCCCGGTAGTCGATGCCCTCGTGCTCGTAGAAGCGGTAGTCCTCGATGGCGATGACCGCCCGGCGGATGCGCATGCCCATGTCGTGCAGCTTGACCACCTTGCGGTTCTCGTCGCCGAACAGGGTGGCGAGCTGGGTCTTGCGGTCGGCGGCGTAGATCACCGAGCGCGCGGCCGGCTTGGGCAGCGCCTCGGCCAACGGTGGCACCTCGCCGAGCTGGGCGCTGGTGTTGCGCACGAACGCTCCCGCCGGCACCACCAGCGGCAGGATCACCAGGGTGGTGAGCAGCGCCAAGGCGGTGATCAGCGCGACGAACACCACGAAGCGGCTGCCGACCAGCCCCGCCAGCCGCACGGGTCTGAGCCGGGGGAAACGGGGCTGCGGTGCTGGGACGTCGGCCATGGTCACCAGGAGGGCGTGGGCGCGAGCCAGAAGAGCCCAAGCGGGCCAGCAGGGATGATAGGTTCGGGGGCCGACATGGGCAACCTCTTGGCGGTCGCGGCCGGCACCGACGTCTTCGGTGACCCCGTGACGCTCTCGCCGGGCGGGGTGAGCGACGCCTTCAGGGAGTTCGCCGACCGGCTCGTCGTCAGGGTTCCCAACCTCGTCACCGCCGTCGTCTTCCTGCTCGTCACCGTGCTCGTCGCCCGCCTGGTCCGGCGCGGCATCGACACCGCGCTGCGCCGGACCTCGACCGAGGCCCACGTCAACCTGCTGGTGGCCAAGCTCGGCTTCTTCGGCGTGGTGCTCATCGGCGTGGTGGTCACGCTGTCGATCGCCGGGGTCAACCTCAGCGTCCTGGTCGGCAGCCTCGGGCTGATCACGGTCGCCCTCGGCTTCGCGTTGCAGGACATCCTCAGCAACTTCGTCGCCGGCATCGTCCTCCTCCTCGAGCACCCGTTCACAAAAGGTGACCACATCGTAACGGCTGACGCCGCGGGCACGGTGGAGGACATCCGGGTCCGCGCCACCCGGCTGCGAACCTCGGACGGCCAGCTGGTGGTGGTGCCCAACAAGCTGCTGTTCACCCAGGTGCTGAAGAACGCGAGCGCCAGCACCGGCCGGCGGCTCGAAGTGGCGGTGCGCATGCCCCACGGCCAGGACGTGGCCAGGACCCGCGAGGCGCTGCCCGCCGCCGCCGGCGAGGTCGACGGGGTGCTGGCCACGCCGTCGCCGCGCGTGCTCACCGCCGACCTCGCCGCCGACGCCCTCGAGCTGCGCCTGCGGTTCTGGGCCGATCCGCGCGCCAGTGACCTGGAGCGGGTGCGCAGCGAGGTGCTCGACGCGGTCGAGCGCGTCCTCGGCGAGCTCGGCGTCCGCGCCGAGGGCAGCACGGTCGACGAGGAGCCCGCCACGGGCAAGACGCTGGACCTGGACACCTGACCGCTCGCCTCCGTGGCTGGGCTACCCCTCCGTGGTTCGGCCGGGGACCGGGAGAGGTTCAGGCGAACAGGTGGGCGCCGAGCCGGCGCAGGCCCGGCAGGTCGTGGACGTCGTCGGCGAGCAGCGGGACCTGCACGGCCGCCAGCGATGGCACCGAGTCGAGCAGGGCGGCCACGCGGCGCTGCTCCGCCGCTGCCAGCGCCGCAAGCGCCAGGTGCTGGTCGAGCAGGTCGGCCAGGAGACGCGCCGTCCCGGAGCCACCGGCGAGTCTGGCCATCGCCTCGGCCGGGACCGCCGGCACCGGGCCGGCGCGGTGCACCCGGTTGACCACCATGGCGCCGAGCGGCATGCGGTCGTCGGCCAGCCTGCCGGCGAAGAAGGCCGCCTCCCGCAGGGCGGGCTCGTCGGGCGTCGCCACCACCACGAACTGGGTGCCCGGGTCCTTGAGCAGGTCGTAGACGCGCTGCGCGCGGCTGCGGAAGCCGTCGTACATGCCCTCGAAGGCCGCGAAGAACTCGCCGACCTCGGCCAGCAGCTCCGAGCCGGTGATCCGGCGCACCATCCTGCTCATCGCCGTGGTGGCCAGGCCAAGGCCGCGCAGGTAGCCCCTGCCGATGCGCTGCGCCGGGGCGATCAGCAGGCGGAAGACGCGCGCGTCGAGCAGGTCGTTGAGGTTCTCCGGCGCGTCGAGGAAGTCGAGCGCCGAGCGGGTCGGCGGGGTGTCGACCACCAGCAGCTCCCAGCGGCGCGACTCGTGCAGCTCGTAGAGCTTCTCCATGGCCATGTACTCCTGGGTGCCGGCCAAGGTGGAGGAGACGCGCTGGTAGAAGCGGTTGGCGAGGATGCGGTCGACCTGCTCGGCGTCGCGTGCATAGCGCTCGATCAGCTCATCGAAAGTGCGCCGCATGTCCAGCATCATGGCGTCGAGGCTGCCCGAACCCCGCAGGTCCCGCGCGACCGGTCTCGGCTCGTTGGAGAGCAGGTCCAGCCCGAGCGCCTGCGCCAGCCGGCGGGCCGGGTCGATGGTGAGCACGCAGGTGCGCCTGCCCAGCTCGGCGGCGTGCAGGGCGAGCGCCGCCGCGGTCGAGGTCTTGCCGACCCCGCCAGAGCCGCAGCACAGCACGATCCGGGCCGAACGGACCACCTCGTCCATGCGCGAGCCGCCGTCGGCCGCGGTGCGCCTTGGCCTACCACGCGAGGTCGCGCGGCCGCCACGCGTCCCGGGCGCGGGCCGGCGCGCCGCGGACGGGCTCATTGGTGCACCCTCCCGGTGGATTGGCGTTCAGGGAGGTGGGTGGGGTGAGACTCCGGCTTGAACCCTCGGTGCCGGTCGGTCGACCGCCAGGTGGGCTTGTCCTTGGAGGACCAGCATGAGATCTGCGGCGACCGACGGGCCGGGACGCCCAGACCGGCGCTAGGGATACGCGGGTTGGACCGCCACGCAATGAGCAACCGGTACGGCGCCCCGGCACCGACGGTGCCCCCATCCTCCCAGCAAGGAGCAGACAGGTGAACCAGCAGTTGTTCGCCGGGATCGACTGGGCGACCAAGACCAACGCGGTCTGTGTGGTCGACGCCCATGGCAGCATCCGGGCCCGCTTCGAGGTGCCCAACACCGGCAAGACCTTCGCCGGCCTGGTCCGCCGACTGGCCAAGCTCACCGTCGCCGGGGTGGCGATCGAACGGCCCGACGGGCCGCTGGTCGCCGCGCTGCTGGACGCCGGCCTGCGCGTGGTGGTCATCACCCCCCGCACGGTCACCGCGTTGCGCAGCCGGTATGCGGCCGCCGGCGCCAAAAGCGACCCCGGCGACGCCTACGTACTGGCGGATGCGCTGCGCACCGACGGCCACCGGCTGCACCCGCTGGTCTGCGACAGCGACCCGACCACGGTGCTGCGCGCCCTGACCAGGACCCGCAAAGACCTCGTCAAGGCCCGCGTGAGCCTGGTCAACCAGCTCGCCGCCCAGCTGGAACGCTGCTTCCCCGGCGCGCTGGGGCTGTTCGCCCGGCTCGACTCGGCGGTCGCGGTCGCCTTCCTGCGCCGCTACCCGACCGCCGCCGCGGCCCAGCGGCTCGGCCACGCCGAGCTGGCCGCCTTCCTGCGCCGGATCGGCTACTGCGGCCGCACCCCCGTCGCCATCCTGCTCGGCCGCATCCAGGCCGCCCCGGCGGCCGGGATCAGCCCGGCCGAGGCCGCCGGCCGGGCCGTCTGCGTCACCGCGCTGATCGACGCCATCCAGGTCCTTGCCGGCCAGGAACGCGAACTGGCCGCCGAGATCACCGAACGGCTCGCCGTCCACGCCGACCAGCAGGTCTTCACCAGCCTGCCCAAGGCCGGCCACGGGCTTCGGGCCGCCCGGCTGCTGGCCGAGATCGGCGATGTCCGCGCCCGGTTCCCCGACGAGGAAGCCCTGGCCGCGCTGGCCGGCGTCGCGCCGGTCACCCGCGCCTCCGGCAACCGCCGCTCGGTCGGGTTCCGTTGGGCCTGCGACAAGCAGCTGCGCGACGCGCTGATCGACTTCGCCGACGACTCCCGGAACGCCTCGGCCTGGGCCGCCCACGTCTACGCCCACGCAATGGCCCGCACCCGCCGGCACCCCCACGCCGTGCGCATCCTGGCCCGCGCCTGGGTCCGCGTCATCTGGCGCATCTGGCAAGACCACACCAACTACGACCCAGCCAAGCACCAAGGGGCGGTGAGGCTGCTGGCCACCCAAGGTTGACCGTATTGGGTTAGCGGGTCTTGACGCGGAGGGTCGTGGTTGTAGCGTTCGCGCCGCAATGACGACGACGGTAGGTCGGGGAGCCGGTCGGCAGACCGGTGAGGTGGCCGAGCTGCGCCAGCGGATCACTGAGCTTGAGGCCGACAACGCCGC
>DATLQA010000018.1:0-3605 GCA_035535495.1 Actinomycetota bacterium
CGAACAGCACGAACCCCAACAGCGCGAACAGCCGCAGCCGCTCCCACCTGGTCCGCAGCAGCTGCGGCGCGACCACCAACAGGACGCCGACCAGCAGCAGCGATCCCTGCCCCATCCGGAGGACCGCCAGGCTGACCGGCGGCACGTCCCGTACCGCCACCCGGACCGCCACGACCGAAGCTCCGAACAGCACCGCCGCCATCGCAGCACTCGCGTTGGCGTGCAGGTCGACCGCCTGCGGCGCACTCGATGACGCCACGGGAACTGTGCCTTTCAGGCGCGGCGGCGGGCGGTATGGAGGCGGAGCGTGCCGGAAACGCCCTTCAGCTCGACCGGCCCGATCTCGGTGAACACCACCGGCCCTCCGTCCGCCGCGTCGACGACCTCCTGGCTCACCAGCACCTCGCCGGGCCTGGCGTACTCGGCGATCCTCGCCGCCAGGTTCACCGTCCGGCCGAAGTAGTCACCGTCCTGGACCACCACCGGCCCCGCGTGGATCCCCACATGCGCCGGTGGAAGGTCGTGGCTCCCCACCACCTCCACCATCTCCACCGCGGCCAGCACCGCAGCTCCCGGCTCCCGGAAGTAGAACATGACGCCGTCGCCGAGCCACTTCACCGGCGTCCCACCGTGCTCCAGCGCGGACCGCCGCACCAGACCAGCCAGCCGTGCCGCCAGATCCGCCGCCGCCTCGTCCCCCCGCTCCTCGGTCAGACGCGTGTACCCGGTGAGGTCGAGGAAGCACATTGCCGGGGGACGTTCCAACCGGCGGTACAGGCCCGCCTGCTCGAGCGCGCTCTCGACGTGCTCGACGAACACCTGGCTCCAGGTGTGTTCCTGCTGGCCGTGGTAGATGGCCAGGAGGACGTCCTCGATGAGGGGGGTCATCTGGGACCCGAGGTCGGCCTGGGCCTGGAGCATCTCACCCTCGGTCATGCCCGAGGCCACCAGCGCCATCTCGACCTCACTATTCCACCAGGCAGCCTCCGCCTCGGCGATCCGGCGCAGACTGTCCCCGTAGACCCGAAGCCACCGCTCGATGACAACGGGCCGGAACCCCTTGGACAGCTGCAGCTGGAGCAGCGGCACGACCGACAACTCGTGGTGGTGGAGGGTGTCCTGCGGATGTGGTTCGGCGAAGCCGAAGACCTCACGGACCACCATCAGGAGCTCCAGCGGGATCCCGGTCTGTGCGCTCAGCTGCTGGAAGGTCGTGCCGCTGAGCCCCTCGAACCGATCGTATGCGGCCACATCCAGGAAGGAGAACGAGACAACTCCATCGCGGACAGCGGCGGCCAGTCCCTCCAGCGGCACGCCGGCCCGCTCCAAGCTCTGCAGCCAACGCGCCCTGAGCACGTCACCCGACGAGAACGCATCTCCCGCACCGGGCGTCAGGATACCGAGCTCGACCAGCCGGTCGAGGTAGTCGGGGCCGACCCCGGCCCGCTGGGCGACCTCCTGCCTGGTGTATCCGCTCACGCCTTCGCCAGCATAGCCTGTGCCGAGGAGCAGGCGTCCCGTGCTCGCTGGCGACCGCTCACCGAAGCAGCCGCGCGTGGGTGATGCTCGAGGATGACGGCGCGGTCCGTGCACCATCAGTCAGGAGCGATGGAACGGGAGCTCGACTCATGGCGGTGGCCGCCCGAGCACCGCTCGGGCCCTAGCGGTAACCAGCACGGTCAGGCCACCCGGCACGAACCGTACCCGGCGCCTCACGCTCACCACCGCCTGCACCGCCCAGCAGTCGCACCTCACCAACTCGGCTCCGTTGGCCATCGCAATCTCAGCAGCCCTGGACGCACGCCCCTCCTGCCCCTGATGTGCAGCCTCCGCCGCCTTCCTCCCCTCGACCGCTGCGGCAGGCCGGAACCCATCCGGGCCATCCATCCGCGCGGTGGCTCGGAACGTGTCCCGGCCCTCGGTCTGTGCGGCCGCCGAGCCTGGTTCGGGCGGTTGCACGTGTGCCGGTTCGCGCTGAGGTGGGTGCTCGACCTCGGGCGTCAGCGCGGCCAGCGCCGCCATGTCGGCGGCCGTCTGCGCCGCCGCCCGCGCACCGGCCAGCGCTCCAATGTCGACGGCGACGACCCCGGCCATCAGGACGAACCCTGCCAGCGCCAACCCGACAAGGGTCGCCCCGCCCCTCTCCGCCGGCCGTTCGAGCGGGTTGGCCCTGGCGGCTCCACCTCGTGTGCAGGGAGCCGCCCTGGCGGCCGGAGGGCTCACTGGTCGGCCGGGTTCGGCGGCGGGCCGAGCTCGCGGGCCGCGACCGCGGTGGCCTTGATCACGACGGGACGGACGCCGAAGGGCAGACCGACAGGCAGCTCCACCGAGGCTCGAACGCGAACGGCCCCATCGGGCACGACCGCGACCTCGGCGGCCCGCCCGGGCGGGAGCGCGGCTCGGGCCGCCGCCGACGCCCTGGCCAGGTCGCCGCCGACGGCGGCCTCCCTGGCCGCCTCGCGAGCCGCACCCTGCGCGAGGACCTGGTCGCGCGCCAGGCCCAGCAGGCCAACCATGGCCAGGGTGACAGCGACCAGGAGCGGGATCGCCGCCGCAAGCTCGACCGTGGCCGACCCGGATTCGAGCCTGAGCCGGCCGTTCGTCAAGCGTGTGCACGAAGCCACGGCCATCAACCGATCCCGAAGAGGGATCGAACGTGGTCGAGCACACCGGTGAGCAGGTCGTCGATGGCGCCGTTGCGCGCCCAAGCCAGGGCGAGCGAGGCGATCGTGGCCGCGACCACCATGATCAACGCGTACTCCGTGGTCTGGCTCCCGGTCTCGGGGTCGAACGGGCGCGACGGGGTGTGCGCCACCAGGGACAGGGTCCTCGTGGGCATGAAAGCTCCTTCCGGACGTGGAGATGACGGCGTGGGACTCGTGCAGCGGTGGGTCGGGACGAGACGATCAGGGGCGAGGATCAGGCACGACGGAATAAGTCGGGCGGGGTTACGGAGCCAGGGCGCGGAGGGAGCCGGCCACCGTGGGGACGACGGTGAGCAGGACGAAGGCGGGGAGGAAGCACAGGACCAAGGGGAAGGCGAGCCGGACGGCGGCTTGGCCCGCTGCGGCCTCGGCCTGCAGCCGGGCACGGGTGCGCAGGGCTTCGGCTCTTGCGGCGAGCGCCTCCGCCGGTGGGGCTCCCCACCGTTCGGCCGCCTCGAGGGCGGCGGCGGCCGCGCGGAGCTCGTCGAGCCCGGAGCGGTCGGCGGCTTGTCGAAGTGCGGCGGCTGGGGTCCCGCCGAGGCGCAGGACGGCTGCCGCCAGGCCGAGGTCCTCATGGAGGATGTGCGGAGCCCGCTCGGCGACCCGGAGTACGGCCTTGTGAGGGTTGAGGCCGGCCCGCAAGGCCGCGCCGAGCAGGTCGAGGACAGCAGGCGCTGCCGCGCTCCGTGCGGCCAGCCGCCGTTCGACCGCGCGTCGTCGGCCAATCCGCACCGCAACGGGCCATGCGGCTATTGCAAGCACGGCGACAACGGCCAAGCCCGGAATCGCCCTTGTCACGGAGACACCGAACAGCAGGCCAGCGCCGATCCCGACACCCAGCCGGCAGAGGTACCAGCCTCGAGGCGATCCCTCGCCGCCAGGGTCGACTTCCCGCCTCGG
>DATLQA010000019.1:0-27050 GCA_035535495.1 Actinomycetota bacterium
GAGGGCCCCGGCGAGGTGTGGCTCTACCTGGCCGACGAGGACCACCCGGTCGACGTGCTGGACGGTTTCGTCGGGCGCCGCGGCCGCACCGACTTCGGCCGTGCCCGCCAGCGCTCCCAGGTCGGCAACCTGGCCAGCGTCTTCCTCCTGGTCGGGCTCGGCCTGGCCGTCTACGGCGCCGCGCTCGGCCTCGGCACGTTCGGCCAGGTGCTCGGCGGTCTGGTGGTGGTCGGCGCGCTGGTGGCGCTGGTCCGCGCGCGGCCGCGCTGACGCCGACGGCGCCCGGCCGGGCTGAGGGACCGCCCAAAAAACCACCGGCCCGCCGCCCGGGGGGCGGGGCGGCGGAGCCGGAGGGGGAAGGACTTACTGATCCAATCCTCGGCTAAAATCTGATATTCGAAACTGCGACCTTTTACCTACGTAGGACGATGTAGGCCGTTGTGCGAGTCCGCCCCTGCTCGCGCGGGCGGGGCCGCGCTCGGGCGCCACCGGCGACGGAAACCCGCTGGCCCGCTCCAGGTAGCATCGGTCGCGTCGCAGTCCGCCGTGTGGCCAGCCGGAGGCGTGCCGTGCCCGACCAAGACCCCACCCCCGACGTCGACGAGCGCTCAGGGGAGCCCGCCGAGGGCAGCCGCGTCGAGCAGGCGCGCCGCACCAAGCTGGCGCGGCTGCGGTCGGCGGGCGTGGACGGCTACCCGGTGGGGTTCGCCCGCAGCCACACCCTCGCCGAGGTCGCCCGCGGCTGGGAGGCGCTGGCCGCCGGGGAGGAGAGCACCGACGTGGTCCGGGTGGCCGGCAGGATCGTGCTCAAGCGCGACTTCGGCCGGCTCGCCTTCTGGATGCTGCGCCAGGGTGACGACGAGCTGCAGGTGATGCTGACCGGCGCCGCCCTCGGCGACGACCAGTTCAAGCTGGTCACCGACCTCGACCTGGGCGACTGGGTCGGCGCCCAGGGGCCGGTGGTCCGCACCCGCAAGGGCGAGCTGTCGGTCAAGGCGACCGAGGTCTTCCTGCTCGCCAAGTCGCTGCGGCCGCTGCCCGACAAGTGGAAGGGCCTGACCGACGTGGAGGTCCGCTCCCGCCAGCGGGAGGTCGACCTGATCGTCAACCCGGCCGCGCGGGCCGCCGCCCGGCTGCGTACCGGGGTGGTCGCCTCGCTGCGCCGCTCCATGCTCGACCGGGACTACGTGGAGGTGGAGACGCCGATCCTGCAGCCCGTGCCCGGCGGCGCGCTGGCACGGCCGTTCGTCACCCACCACAACGCCCTCGACACCGACCTGTACCTGCGGGTCGCGGGCGAGCTGTACCTCAAGCGGCTGCTGGTCGGCGGCCTGGAGCGGGTCTTCGAGCTGGGCCGGATGTTCCGCAACGAGGGCATCGACGCGCGCCACAACCCCGAGTTCACCATGATGGAGTCCAACGAGGCGTTCGCCGACTACCGGGACATGATGCGCCTGGCCCAGGCGGTGATAAGGGAGGCCGCCGACGCGGTCATCGGCGGGCGCCTCGTCCCCCACCAGGGCGGCGAGCTCGACCTGGGCGCCGACTGGGAGGAGCTGACCCTGCTCGACGCGGTCAGGGACGCCCTCGACCAGCCCGACCTGGCCTACGACTGGCCGCTCGACAAGCTTCGGTCCCTCTGCGACCACACCGGCGTCCCCTACGAACCCGGCTGGGGCACCGGCAAGCTGGTGCTGGAGCTGTACGAGAAGCACGCCGAGGACCGCATCGCCGGGCCCACCTTCGTGGTCGACTACCCGGTGGAGGTCTCGCCGCTGGCGCACCCCCACCGCGACGACCCGTTCGTGACCGAGCGCTTCGAGCTGATCATCCTCGGCCGCGAGTACGCCAACGCCTTCTCGGAGCTGACCGACCCGGACGAGCAGCGCCGCCGCATGGAGGAGCAGGCGCTCGCCAAGGCGGGCGGCGACCAGGACGCGATGGTGGTCGACGAGGCCTACCTGCGCGCGCTCGAACTCGGCCTGCCACCCAACGCCGGACTCGGCATCGGCGTGGACCGCCTGGTGATGCTGCTCGGCGACCTCTCCTCGATCCGGGAGGCGGTGCTGTTCCCGCAGCTCCGTCCCGAGGAGCTGTAGCGGCCAGACCAGCCGAGCGGGACATCCACGCCGCCTCCCGGCGCGAACCTCCAGATGAGCGGGAGAGCACCGTCAAGCGGGCCGGTCGGCCGCCGATGTCTCCAGCGAAGAGTGCGCCGGGACGGGTGAGGGAACAGATGGCGGCACGGGTACGTTCTCATGGAGGACGGCGGCTCCGACCCCATGGTCGCCCTGCCCGGGCGGCCCGAAGGCCAGTGCTATAGTCGATTGGCGGCAAGCAACCGCTGCCGCCGTATCCCTGGGGGTTTGGCCATGTTTGAGCGCTTCACCGACCGGGCGCGACGGGTGGTCGTGCTCGCACAGGAGGAAGCCCGACTACTCAACCACAACTACATCGGGACCGAGCACATCCTGCTCGGCCTGATCCACGAGGGCGAGGGCGTGGCCGCCAAGGCACTGGAGTCCCTCGGCATCTCCCTCGAGGCGGTGCGCGCCCAGGTCGAGGAGATCATCGGCCAGGGGCAGACCGCGCCGACCGGGCATATCCCGTTCACGCCCAGGGCGAAGAAGGTCCTGGAGCTGTCGCTGCGCGAGGCGCTGCAGCTGGGCCACAACTACATCGGGACCGAGCACATCCTGCTCGGGCTGATCCGCGAGGGCGAGGGCGTTGCCGCCCAGGTGCTGGTCAAGCTCGGCGCCGACCTCTCGCGCGTGCGCCAGCAGGTGATCCAGCTCCTCTCCGGCTACGCCGGCGGCAAGGAAGGCCAGACCGCAGGCGCCGGCGGCGAGGCCCAACCGCAGGGCTCGCTGGTGCTCGACCAGTTCGGCCGCAACCTCACCCAGCTCGCCCGCGAGGGCAAGCTCGACCCGGTGATCGGCCGCGAGAAGGAAATCGAGCGGGTCATGCAGGTGCTGTCCCGCCGGACCAAGAACAACCCCGTGCTGATCGGCGAGCCCGGCGTGGGCAAGACCGCCATCGTCGAGGGCCTGTCGCAGGCGATCGTCAAGGGCGAGGTGCCCGAGACGCTCAAGGGCAAGCAGATGTACACGCTCGACCTCGGCGCCCTGGTGGCCGGGTCGCGCTACCGCGGCGACTTCGAGGAGCGCCTCAAGAAGGTGCTCAAGGAGATCCGCACCCGCGGCGACATCATCCTGTTCATCGACGAGCTGCACACCCTGGTCGGCGCCGGCGCCGCCGAGGGCGCCATCGACGCCGCCTCGATCCTCAAGCCCATGCTGGCCCGCGGCGAGCTGCAGACCATCGGCGCCACCACCCTCGAGGAGTACCGCAAGCACCTGGAGAAGGACGCCGCGCTGGAGCGGCGCTTCCAGCCGATCCAGGTGAGCGAGCCGACGGTGGCGCACACCATCGACATCCTCAAGGGCCTGCGTGACCGCTACGAGGCCCACCACCGCGTCACCATCACCGACGACGCCCTGGTCGCCTCCGCCAACCTGGCCGACCGCTACATCTCCGACCGCTTCCTGCCCGACAAGGCGATCGACCTGATCGACGAGGCCGGCAGCCGGATGCGGATCCGGCGCATGACCGCCCCGCCCGACCTGCGCGAGTTCGACGGCCGCATCGCCGAGGTGCGCCGCGACAAGGAGTCCGCGATCGACGGGCAGAACTTCGAGAAGGCGGCCAGCCTGCGCGACAAGGAAAAGACGCTCCTGGCCGAGAAGGCCAAGCGCGAGCGGGAGTGGAAGTCGGGCGACATGGACGTGGTCGCCGAGGTCGACGAGGAGCAGATCGCCGAGGTGCTCGCCTCCTGGACCGGCATCCCGGTGTTCAAGCTCACCGAGGAGGAGACCGCCAAGCTGCTGCGCATGGAGGATGAGCTGCACAAGCGGGTGGTCGGCCAGGAGCCGGCCATCAAGGCCGTCTCCCAGGCGATCCGGCGCACCCGCGCCGGCCTGAAGGACCCCAAGCGCCCGTCCGGCTCGTTCATCTTCCTCGGCCCGTCCGGGGTGGGGAAGACCGAGCTGTCGCGGACCCTGGCCGAGTTCCTGTTCGGCGACGAGGACGCGCTGATCGCGCTCGACATGTCCGAGTACATGGAGAAGCACACGGTCAGCCGGCTGATCGGCTCGCCTCCCGGGTACATCGGCTACGAGGAGGGCGGCCAGCTCACCGAGGCGGTGCGGCGCAAGCCGTTCAGCGTGGTGCTGTTCGACGAGATCGAGAAGGCCCACCCGGACGTGTTCAACACGCTGCTGCAGATCCTGGAGGACGGCCGCCTCACCGACGCGCAGGGCCGCACCGTGGACTTCAAGAACACGGTGCTGATCATGACCTCGAACCTGGGCACGCGCGACATCGCCAAGGGCGCCACCCTGGGCTTCACCGCCCGGCCGGACGCCAAGGTCGACTACGAGCGCATGCGCGACAAGGTCATGGACGAGCTCAAGCGGCACTTCCGTCCGGAGTTCCTGAACCGGATCGACGAGGTGATCGTCTTCCACCAGCTGTCCAGGGAAGAGGTGTTCGCGATCGTCGACCTGATGCTCCGGCGCGTGGTCGAGCAGCTCAAGTCCAAGGACATCGAGATCGAGCTGACCGACAACGCCAAGGCGGTCCTGGCCGACAGGGGCTACGACCCGGCGCTGGGCGCGCGCCCGCTGCGGCGCACCATCCAGCGCTTGATCGAGGACCCGCTTTCGGAGAAGCTGCTCTGGAAGGAATTCAAGGCCGGTGACCTGGTCGTGGCCGACGCGGAGGACGGGCAGATCGTCTTCCGCACCATGGACCAGCCGGCTGACGTCGACATCCCACCGGCGGAGCTCGCCGGCAAGGAGTAGGCGTCCCAACTGTCCCACCCCAGGGATAGACGGAGCCCCCGGGTTCGCCCGGGGGCTTTGTCGTTCCCCGGTGGATGCTTCCTCGCCCGGGCTTTACGGCCTCTGGCATACTCGGGACATGTCGAAGCGTTGCAGCGGCCTGCTTCTCAGCTAGCCGCAGGCGCCCCCGGTGGCGCCTGCGGCGACCCCTCGTGCGATCCGCCGGGGGGTCTTTGCGTTCCTGAAGCGTTGCGACGCGAGGAAGGACCCGAGAGATGGACGACACGCACTCCCCGCCCGGCGACTACGATCCGATCGCGATCCAGAGCCGCTGGCAGGCCCGCTGGGCGGCCGACCGCCTGGACGAGGTCGACACCGCCCGGGTGGATCGCGCTGACAAGTTCTACAACCTGGTGGAGTTCCCCTACCCGTCGTCGGAGGGGCTGCACGTCGGCCACGCCTACACCTACTGCGGTGCCGACACCTACGGCCGCTGGCTGCGGATGCGCGGCCGCACCGTGTTCCAGCCGATCGGCTTCGACTCCTTCGGCATCCACACCGAGAACTACGCGCTCCGCGCCGGCCAGCATCCCAAGCCCCTGACCACCAGGACCATCGGCCGCTACCGCGAGCAGCTGCGGCGCCTGGGTGCGGCCTGGGACTGGAGCCACGAGCTGGCCACCAGCGACCCGGCCTACTACCGCTGGACCCAGTGGTTGTTCCTGCGGCTGTACCACGCCGGGCTGGCGGTACGGCGCGAGGCCACGGTGATCTGGTGCCCGTCGTGCCTGACCGTGCTCGCCCACGAGCAGCTGGAAGGCGACCGCTGCGAGCGCTGCGACAGCCGCGTCACCACCAGAGTGATGCGCCAGTGGTTCCTGCGCGTCACCGCCTACGCCGACCGCCTGGTCGACGGGCTGGACGAGCTGGACTGGCCGGAGACGGCCAAGCGGTCGCAGCGGGAGTGGATCGGCCGCACGGACGGGGTGGAGGTCGACTTCGAGCTGGCCGGCGGCGGCCAGCTGACCTGCTTCACCACCCGACCAGACACCCTGTTCGGGGTCACCTTCCTGGCGGTCGCTCCCGAGCACCCGCAGGTCGAGGAGCTGGCGCGCGCGGGCGGCCGCGAGGCCGAGGTGGCGGCGTTCCGGGCGGCCGCGCGCGAACTGGCCGCCCTGCCGGGCGGGGCCGCCCAGGCGGCCGGCCGCGGCGCCCCGAGGGCGGTGCCGACCGGGACGTCCGCCGTCCACCCGGCGACCGGCGCCAAGCTGCCGGTGTTCGTGGCCGACTACGTCGACGCGGACCATGGCACCGGCGCGGTGATGGGCGTCCCCGCCCACGACGAGCGCGACTGGCTGGTCGCCACCGAGCTGGGGCTGCCAGTGGTGGAGGTGGTGATCGGCGAGGACGGGCCCGCGGCCGGCTCAGGGCCCTGGACCGGACCGGGCGTGCTGGCCCGCTCTGACCGGTTCACCGGGCTGGCGTCCGGTCCGGGCGGCGAGGCCATCACCCGGTGGCTGGAGGAGCAGGGCCGGGGCCGCCGGGCGACCGCCTACCGGCTGCACGACTGGCTGATCTCGCGGCAGCGCTACTGGGGGCCGCCGATCCCGATCGTCTACTGCGACCCCTGCGGCACCGTGCCGGTGCCCGAGGCGGACCTGCCGGTGCTCCTGCCCGACGTGCGCGACTTCCGCCCCACCGGCACCGGCTCCTCACCGCTGGCGGCGGTCGCCTCGTTCGTCAACACCACCTGCCCCGCGTGCGGCGGGCCGGCGCGCCGGGAGACCGACGTCTCCGACACCTTCCTGGACTCGGCCTGGTACTTCCTGCGCTACCCGTCGACCGACCTGGACGACGTGCCCTGGTCGGCGGAGCGGACCGAGCGGCTGCTCCCGGTCGACCTGTACCTGGGCGGGCCGGAGCACGTCAACCGCCACCACCTCTACGCGCGTTTCGTCACCATGGCCCTGCACGACCAGGACCTGGTGCCGTTCGCCGAGCCGTTCCCGCGCCTGCGCCTGCACGGCCTGCTGCTGTCGGACGGCCGCAAGATGTCCAAGAGCCGCGGCAACGTGGTCGATCCCGACGCCTACACCACCCGCGTCGGCGCCGACAACCTCCGCATGTACCTGCTGTTCTGCGGGCCGTGGGAGGTGGGCGGGGACTTCTCCGACGGCAGCCTGGCCGGGATCGAACGCTTCTCCGCGCGGGTCTGGCGGCTGATCACCGAGCCGCTCCCACCCGACCGGGGCGAGGCGGCCGGCCGCGACCTGCGTGCGCTGGACCGTGCCGTGGCCGCGGTCGGTCGCGACCTCGGCCGGCTGAAGTTCAACACCGCCCTGGCGACGCTGATGGAGCTGGTCCGCTGGGCCAGGCGGGAACGGGAGCTGCTGGCCCCGTCCGAGTGGGAGCGGGTCGGCCGCACGGTGGTGCTGCTGCTGGCGCCGTTCGCGCCGCACCTGGCCGAGGAGCTGTGGAGCCGGCTGGGCGGGCCGTACCCGGTCCACCGCCAGCCCTGGCCGGCCCATGACCCGGCCGCGCTCGACCAGGACCACGTCGACCTGGTGGTGCAGGTCAACGGCAAGCGCCGCGACGTGGTGCGGGCGCCGGCGGGGCTGGACCGCCAGGAGGCGGTGGCGCTCGCCCTGGACAGCGAGCGGGTGCGGCGCCAGCTCGGCGGGCGGCCGCCCGGCCGCACCGTGTACGTGCCGGACCGGCTGGTCAACCTGGTGGTCTGACCGCTCGCCTACGATAGGCGCATGCCGACGCAAGCGACCATCGACCCCTCCGACCTCGCCGCGCTCAGGGCCGAGGTGCTGGGCTGGTTCGCGGTCGCCGGGCGGGACCTGCCATGGCGCCGCACCCGCGACCCCTACCGCATCCTGGTGGCGGAGGTGCTGGCCCAGCAGACCCAGGCGGCGCGCGCGGCCACGGCCTGGCCACGGTTCCTCGGGGCCTTCCCGACCGTCGACGATCTCGCCGCCGCCACTCCGGCAGCGGTGCTGCGCGCCTGGCAGGGCCTCGGCTACAACCGCAGGGCGCTCGCCCTGCTGGCGGCCGCCCAGGCGGTGGTCGCCAGGGGCGGCTGGCCCAAGGACGTGGCAGGGCTCGCCACCCTGCCAGGGGTGGGTCCCTACACCGCCCGCGCGGTCGCCTGCTTCGCCCACGGCCTGCAGGTCGCCCCGGTCGACACCAACGTGGCCAGGGTGCTGGCCCGCTCCCTGGCCGGGACCGATCCAGCCGGCCTCGGCCCGGCGGGCCGCCAGCGCCTGGCCGACACCGCCATGCCGGCCGGCCGGGCCTGGGAGTGGACCTCGGCCCTGATGGACCTCGGCGCCGCCCACTGCCGCCCCCGTCCCCGCTGCGACGGCTGCCCGCTGGCCGCGCGCTGCGCCTGGAAGGCGCTCGGCGCGGCCGCGCCACCACCGAGAGCCATGCGGCCGGCGGTGCCGTTCGCCAGCAGCGAGCGGCGCTGGCGGGGCGCGGTGGTGCGCGCCCTGGCCGCCGCCCCTGGCGGGCTCGACCAGGCGGCGCTCGCCGCCGCCGTCGAAGCGGAAACGGCGGACCGGCCCGCCGACTGGTTCGCCGGCCTGCTCGTCCGGCTGGAGGCCGAGGGCCTGGTCGCCACCGGCCCCGACGGGCGCCTGCGCCTGCCTGGGTGAGGCTGCGCGCTTGCCCAGGCGGCCACCTGGCGCTGGAATAGCTCCAGGCTGGCTGCCTGTTCCTTCCGACAGGGAAGCATCCGTGGGCATCCCGGCGAAGGGCGGACGTAGTGGCTGACGAGCACGCGGAGAACCCGGTCCCGGCGAGGTCCACCCATGGGACCGGCTCCGGTGATGAGGCAGCCGGCGAGGATGGTCTGGTGCGCTTCGCGTCACCGGCGGGCCGCTGGGTCCTGCTGGCCACCATCCTCGGCTCGGGCATCGCCTTCCTCGACGGCACCGTGGTCAACGTCGCCCTGCCCACCATCGGCCGGGAACTCAACGCCGGGCTGGCCAGCCTGCAGTGGACGGTCAACGCCTACACCCTCACCCTGGCGGGGTTCCTGCTGCTCGGCGGCTCGCTGGGCGACCGCTACGGGCGCCGGCGCATCTTCGTGGTCGGCGTGATCTGGTTCGCGGTGGCCTCCCTGCTCTGCGCCCTCGCCCCGAACGCGGGCATGCTGATCGCCGCCCGCGCGCTCCAAGGCGTCGGCGGCGCCCTGCTGACCCCTGGCAGCCTGGCGATCATCGAGGCCAGCTTCCACCCCGACGACCGCTCCGCCGCCATCGGGGCGTGGTCGGGGCTGGCCGGCGTGACCACCGCGATCGGCCCCTTCCTCGGCGGCTGGCTGGTCCAGGCGGTCGCGTGGCAGCTCATCTTCCTGATCAACCTGCCGCTGGCCGCCGTCGTGGTCTGGATCGCGCTCAGGCACGTGCCCGAGAGCTACAACCCGGCAGCGGCGCCCAGGCTCGACGTGGCCGGGGCGCTGCTGGCCGCGCTCGGGCTCGGCGGCGTCACCTACGCTCTCACCGACGGCGCCAGCATCGGCTGGACCTCACCGCTGATCGTGTTCACCGGCATGGGAGGGGCGCTCGCCCTGGCCGCCTTCGTGGTGGTCGAGCGGATCTCGAGCCACCCGATGCTGCCGCTGGACGTCTTCAGCTCACGGCAGTTCACCGCGGCCAACGTGGTCACCTTCGTGGTCTACGGCGCGCTCGGCGGGTCCCTGTTCCTGCTGCCGATCCAGCTCCAGCGCGTCGCCGGCTACTCGCCGCTGGCCTCGGGGGTGGCGCTGGTCCCGATCACCGTGGTGATGCTGCTGCTCTCGGCCCGTGCCGGCCGGCTCGCCCAGCGCATCGGCCCGCGTCTGCCGATGTCGGCGGGCCCGCTGCTGGCCGCGGTCGGGCTCGCCCTCCTGGTCCGGATCGGCGCCGACGCCAGCTACCTGGCCGACGTCCTGCCCGGCGTGCTGGTCTTCGCGCTCGGCCTCTCCCTGACGGTGGCGCCGCTCACCTCGACCGTGCTGGCCGCCGCGCCCGCCGAGCACGCCGGCGTGGCCTCGGCGGTCAACAACGACGTGGCCAGGGTGGCGGGGTTGCTGGCGGTGGCGGTGCTGCCGGTGGCGGCCGGCATCTCCGGCGCCGACGCCCTCGACCCGGCGGTGTTCGGGGACGGCTTCAAGGTCGCCGTGCTGCTCGCGGCGGCGCTGTGCGCGCTCGGGGGGCTGATCGCGCTGGTGACCATCCGCCGGCCCGGCGCGGTCCCGGCACCGCAGCAGCGCCACCACGAGCCGGTCTCCAGCTGCCCGATCAGCGGGCCGCCGATGCGCCAGTTCCAGGTCGGCGCCGACCGCTGACCGAACGCCCGCTCAAGCTCCACCGGGTCCGGGCCGAGAGTCCGAGCATGTCAGCCGCAGCAACCAGCGTCCTGCTGGTGGAGGACAACCGCTCCGACGCCCGCCTGCTCGAGGCGACGCTGCAGGACGCCGGTGGCCACCGCTTCCGGTTCACCCACGTCCAGCGCCTCGCCGGGGCACTCGCCGCCCTGGCCGGCGGCGGCGTCGACCTGGTCCTGCTCGACCTCAACCTGCCCGACAGCCAGGGGCTCGACACCCTGGCCGAGCTCCAGCGCGAGCGGCCCGGCGTCCCCGTGGTGGTGCTCACCGGCCTCAACGACGAGGAACTGGCGGTCAAGGCCGTCCAGGCCGGCGCCCAGGACTACCTCCCCAAGGAGGTGTTCGACGGCGGCCTGCTGGCCCGCCTGATCCGCCACGCGATCGAGCGTCACCAGATCGGCGTGGAACTGGAGCGAGCCCAGAACGAGCAGCTCCGGCTCCGCGACCAGTTCCTCACCCACGTCTCCCACGAGCTCCGCACCCCGCTCGCGGCGATGCACCAGTTCCTCGACATCCTGGCCGACGGCATCGCCGGGAGGCTCTCCGACGAGCAGCTCGGCTACGTCCAGCGCACCCTGCGCAACGCCCGCCAGCTCGAAGCCATGGTCGCCGAGCTGCTCGAGGCCGTCAGGGCGCAGAACGACAAGCTGGCGGTTGAGCCGCAACGGGTCGACCTGGCCCCGCTGCTGCTCGAGGACGCCGTCAGCGGGTTCGCCGGCCAGGCGGAGGCCAAGCGCATCCGCCTGACCGCCGAGGTCCAGCCCGGCCTGCCGGCGGTGCATGCCGACCCGCTCCGGGCCGGTCAGGTGCTCGGCAACCTGATCGACAACGCGCTGAAGTTCACCCCGGAGAACGGCGAGGTCAGGGTCTCGGCGGAGGTCGACGGCGAGCCGGGCTTCGTCCGGGTCGAGGTGACCGACTCAGGCCCGGGCGTGCCGCCGGAGGCCGCCGAGCGCGTCTTCGAGCGGCTCTGGCAGGCCGACGCGCCGGACGCCCGCCCCAGCCGCAGGGGCCTCGGGCTCGGCCTGCACATCTGCCGCGAGCTGGTGGTCAGGCAGGGCGGCCGCATCTGGGTCGACACCCACCCCGGCCAGGGCGCCACCTTCGCCTTCACCCTGCCGACCTACCAGGCCACATTGGTAAAGCCGGACCCGTAACCAGCCGACATCTGAGTCGACTCCAGCGGCAGGATGGCGAGGTGAGCGGTGTTGACCAACAAGATCCTGATCGTCGACGACGACGAGGACCTGGCCATCGGGCTGGGCGTCCGCCTGCGGGCCAGCGGCTACGAGGTCGACGTGGCCTCCGACGCGGTCGCGGCCACGGCCATGGCCCGTAACGACGGCGTCGACCTGGTCATCCTCGACCTCGGCCTGCCCGCCGGCGGCGGCCTTGCCGTGCTCGAGCGGATGCGCGCGCACCTGCCCACCGCCCTGACCCCGGTGATCGTCCTCACCGCCGGCGACGCCACGCTGGCCGAGCGGACCCTGGCCGCCGGGGCGGACGCGTTCTTCCAGAAGCCCGCCGACAACCTGGAGCTGACCGCGGCCATCTCCGGGATGCTGGCCAAGGCGGGATGAGCGCCAGGCCTGGCTCAGGCCGGGCCGGCCTCGCCTGGACCGCCGCGAGGGCCCTCCACGTCGACCGTCCCGCCGCTGCGCCAGTACACGCCCTGATCCCGCTGCATGAAGCCCTCGTCCACCAGGTAACGGCGGAGCGCGGCGAAGTCGGGATGGTAGGCGCGCAGCGCCTGGTTCACCTCCGCCTCGCGGTAGCGCACCCCCGGCTCGAACAGGGCCGCCAGGTAGTCGAGGACCACCAGGCGCTTGCCACGCTGCGCCGGGATCGCAACCAGCCGCCCGTCGACCAGGAAGCGGCGGAGTACCAGGTCGGACCGGTCCGGGCGCCCGGGTGGGCGGGCGCCGCCCGTGCCGCCGGGTTGTTGGTCTAGCATGCTAGCCTCTTTGTATCACCGGGCCGTGCGGTCCCGCGTTCTCGGCGCAGACGATCTGGGCCTGGGTTCTGGGCGCGCCGACCGATGCGTCGGTGGGAGCCTGACCTCGTGGCGAAGACCATCCGTACCACCTTTGCCTGCAGCGAGTGCGGGGCGGCGTCCCCGCGCTGGGTCGGACGCTGCCCCGGTTGCGGCGCCTGGAACAGCCTGGTCGAAGAGGTCGTGGCCCGCTCCGGCCCGCCCCGGGCGGCCGGGCCGGTCACGCCCGCGGTGAGCATCACCGAGGTCGCCTCCCAGGCCGGCGCCCACCGCCCGACCGGTGTGGACGAGCTCGACCGGGTGCTCGGCGGCGGTCTGGTCGCCGGCAGCGTGGTCCTGCTCGCCGGGGAGCCGGGCATCGGCAAGTCCACGCTGCTCCTCGGCGTGCTCGCCGGGCTCGCCCCGGCAGGCCGGGTCCTGTATGTCTGCGCGGAGGAGTCGCGCGAGCAGGTCCGGCTCCGCGGTGAGCGCCTCGACGCGCTCCACCCCGACCTCTACCTGGCCGCCGAGACCGACGTCGGTGCCATCCGGACGCTGGTCGAGCAGGTCGACCCGAGGGTGGTGGTGGTGGACTCGGTCCAGACCGTGGCCGACCCCGAGCTGGCCGGCGCGCCAGGCGGCGTCGGCCAGGTCCGCGAGGTCGCCGCCCAGCTGGTGCGCCTGGCCAAGGAGCGGGGGGTGGCCACCTTCCTGGTCGGCCAGGTCACCAAGGACGGGGCGGTGGCCGGGCCCAAGACCCTCGAGCACCTGGTCGACGTGGTGCTCAGCTTCGAAGGCGACCAGCACCACGCGCTCCGGCTGGTGCGCTGCACCAAGAACCGTTACGGCCCGGCGTACGAGGTGGGCTGCTTCGAGATGACCGAGACCGGGCTCGCCCCCCTGGTCGACCCGTCGCGCCTGTTCCTGTCCGCCAGGGAGGCCGGCGTCCCCGGGGTCGCCTGCACCGTGAGCCTGGAGGGCCGCCGCCCGCTGGTCACCGAGGTGCAGGCCCTGGTCGCCCCGACCGCCGCGCCGATGCCGCGCCGCACCGCCCAGGGGCTCGACCCTGGCCGGCTGGCCATCCTGGTCGCCGTCCTGGAGCGGCGCGCCCGGGTCGGGCTCAGCGGCCAGGACGTGTTCGCCGCGACCGCCGGCGGGGTGCGCGTCTCCGAGCCGGCCGCCGACCTCGCCACCTGCCTCGCGCTGGCCTCGGCCGCGCGCGACTGGGAGGTGCCGAGCGACCTGGTCGCGTTCGGCGAGGTCGGGCTCGGCGGCGAGGTCCGCCCGGTGCCGCAGCTCCCGCGCCGCCTTGCCGAGGCCGCCAGGCTCGGCTTCCGCCGCGCCCTGGTCCCCGCCGGCCAGGACGCCGGCGGCATGCCGACCATCGAGGTCGACTCGGTCAGCCACGCGCTGGCCACGCTGCTGTCCCAGAGCGGCCGGCTGCCGGCCGCCGGGTCCGGCGGGCCCGCGCCCGACGGCCGCCAGGCCACCGTTCCTTCCCCAGGACGACGCTGATGACCTGCACCCAAGTCGACGACCGCCTGACCAAGACGCTCGCGCAGATCGCCCCCGGCACCCAGCTCCGCGAGGGGCTGGAACGGGTCCTGCGGGCCGAGAAGGGCGCCCTGGTGGTGCTCGGCGCCCCGCCCAAGGTGCAGGCCCTGTTCTCCGGCGGCTTCCGTATCCACGTGCCGTTCACCGCCCAGCGCCTCTCCGAGCTGGCCAAGATGGACGGGGCGATCATCCTGGACGAGGCCGCCCGCACCATCCTCTGGGCCAACGTGCACCTCATGCCCGACCCGGCCATCGCGACCGCGGAGACCGGCACCAGGCACCGCACCGCCGAGCGGGTCGCCAGGCAGACCCAGATGCCGGTGGTGACCGTCTCCGAGTCCATGCACATCCTCACCCTCTACCTGGACGAGCTGCGCCACGTGTTCGAGAACGTGACCAGCGTGCTGTCCCGCGGCAACCAGGCGGTCCAGACCCTGGAGCACTACCGGGCCCGGTTCGACGAGGTCATCGGCGTCCTCACCAGCGCGGAGCTGGAGGGCACCGCCACCCAGCGGGACGTGCTGGCGGTGCTGGCCCGTTCGGAGATGCTGCGCCGCGTCGGCGAGGAGCTGGACCGCTACGTCGCCGAGCTGGGCGTCGACGGCCGCCTGCTCAGCCTGCAGCTCGACGAGCTGTCGGCCGGGGTCGAGGAGGCCAAGGTGGCGGTGATCCGCGACTACCTGGTGCCCCGGCCCGGTGTGGGAACCAGCGACGTGCTGGGGGAGCTGTGCCGGCGCGCCCCGGAGGAGCTGGCCGACACCGCCGCCCTGGCAAAGGTCCTCGACCTGGTCGATGAGCCCGAGGACCTCGACGCCCACCTGGTCCCGCGTGGCTACCGGCTGCTCGCCAAGGTGCCGCAGCTGCCGTCCTGGGTGATCGACCGGGTGGTGGAACGGTTCGGCTCGCTGAAAGTGCTGTTGGCGGCGAGCCTGGACGATCTGGAGGAGGTGGAAGGGGTCGGGCGGGAGCGCGCCAGGCAGGTTCGCGAAGGTCTCGGACGGCTCGCCGAAGCGTCGATGGTCGAGTATTACGCCTGAGCGCAATCGGCGGCCCAGGTTTTCATTCCAATAACAATCAGGCCCTCTACCTGCGGATTCGCTTGTCTCCGGACATTTCCGAGTGGTAACATATCGGTGTCGGTCTCGACGAGAAGGGGTTTCCACGTATGTTCAAAGTCGGGGACAGCGTTATCTACCCGCAGCACGGCGCGGCCACGATCGAAGGCCTCCAGGACCGCGAGGTGGGTGGCGAGACCCGCGAGTACCTCGTTCTGAAGCTGACCTACGGCGACCTGACGCTCATGGTCCCCCGTGAGAGCTGTCAGGAAGTCGGTATCCGCGAAGTTTGCAGCTCAGAGGACGTCGACGGCGTGATGGACATCCTCCGCACCGGCGAATCCTCCACCCAGGGCAATTGGAGCCGGCGCTTCAAGGGCAACATCGAGCGCCTCCAGTCGGGCGACATCTTCCAGGTCGCTGAGGTGGTTCGAGACCTCACCGTCAGGGACCGCGAGAAGGGGCTCTCGGCGGGCGAGAAGCGCATGCTGCAGCGCTCCCGGCAGATCCTGGTGTCGGAGCTGGTCCTGGCCTGCCACTGTGGCGAGGACAAGGCGGTCAAGTTGGTCGACGAGGCGCTCGAGACCTGAGCCGGCGGTACACGTCACGGGGGCGCGGCCTGGCCGCGCCCCCGTCGCATGTCAGGGTCGCGCTCCACGGCCGGCAACGGTCAGGCCCGCCAGGCGGTACCCTGACCCGCCGGCCGGTGACGAGGTGAGGGAGCCAGCTACGTGGAGGCGGTCGAGCGCGAGCCCGCGGCAACGGTCGCCGCGGTCGTCCCGGCCGCTGGCAGCGGTCGGCGCCTCGGCGCCCGCGGCGGCAAGGCTCTGGTGGAGCTGGCCGGCAGGCCGCTCCTGCTGCACGCCCTCGCCGACCTGGAAGCCAGCCACTGTGTCGCCACGATCGTGGTGGTCGCCCATCCCGACCAGGTCGATGCCAGCGCCGCCCTGGTCGCCGCCGCCGGCCTGGGCAAGGTGGCCGCGGTGGTCGCCGGCGGCGCCACCAGGCAGGCCAGCGTGGCGCTCGGCCTGGCCGCGCTGCCGCCCGGCCCCGCCTACGTCGCCGTCCACGACGCCGCCCGCCCCCTCGCCGGGAGCGGCGTGGTGGACGAGCTGCTCGCGCAGCTCACCCGCGCCGGGCCGGAAGGGGTCGCCGGGATCGTCCCGGGCGCGCCCGTGACCGACACGGTCCGCCGGGTCGCCGCCGACCAGCGCTCCCTTGGCGTGGTCGACCGTGACCAGCTCCGCGCCATCCAGACCCCGCAGCTCTTCGACCGGGCCGTGCTGGAGGACGCCCACCGCCGAGCCACCCTGGCCGGGGTCGAGGCGACCGACGAGGCCGCCCTGGTCGAATGGGCCGGGCATGCCGTCCGGGTGGTCCAAGGCTCGGCCGAGAACCTCAAGATCACCACCGCGCTGGACCTGGCCGTCGCCGAGGCCATCCTGGCCCGCCGGCGGGCCGGTAGGGGGGCGCCGTGACGGTCCCGCCCGGCGGCCCGGGCGGGCTGCCGGCCCTCAGGGTCGGCCAGGGGGTCGACGTCCATCCGCTGGTCGACGGCAGGCCGCTGGTCCTCGGCGGGGTGGCCGTGCCGTTCGAGCGCGGCCTCGCCGGCCACTCCGACGCCGACGTGGTGGCGCACGCCGTCTGCGACGCCGTGCTCAGCGCCGCGTCGCTCGGCGACCTCGGCCAGCACTTCCCGGCCGGCGACCCGCGCTGGGCCGGGGCCGACAGCCTCGGCTTCTGCCGCCACGTGGCCGGGCTGGCCGGCGAGGCCGGCTGGACGATCGTCAACGTGGCCGCCACCGTGCTCTGTGACCAGCCCAGGCTCGGCCCGCACGTTCCCGCCATGACCGCCGCGCTGGCCGGCGCGCTCGGCATCCAGCCCGGCCAGGTGCAGGTCAGCCCGAAGGCCACCGAGGGCCTGGGCGTCCCCGGCCGCGGGGACGGGATCGCCGCCATCGCGGTCTGCCTCCTCGCCGCCGTGCCGGTATGACCGCTGCTGCTGGTTCATCCCCGCGACGCTGGTCATTCCCGCAGGGGCGATAGCATTGAAGGCGGCGGACCTGGCAAACCGCCCGCCTTGCGAATACGTTTCCTTAGAGACATCCCGACGATTCCAGGAGCCGCGCCGTGGCCCTGCTGCTCACCAACACGCTGACCCGCCGCAAGGAAGTGTTCGTCCCCCGCGAACCGGGCAAGGTCGGCATTTACCTGTGCGGGATCACGGTCTGGAACGAGCCCCACATCGGCAACCTGCGCAACGTCGTCGTCTTCGACGTGCTCCGCCGCCACCTGGTCGCCTCCGGCTACGACGTCCTGTTCGTGCGCAACTACACCGACGTCGACGACAAGATCATCAACGCCTCCGGGCATGACCCGGTGCGCATGTTCGTGCTGGCCGAGCAGTGGACCCGGGTGTACGAGGAGGTGACCGCGGCGCTGGGGATCATCCCGCCCGACATCGCCCCCCGCGCCACCGGCCACATCCCCGAGATGATCGAGCTGGTCGCCAAGCTGGTCGACGTCGGCCTGGCCTACCAGGCGCCGGGCGGCGTCTACTTCTCGGTCGGCAAGTTTCCCGAGTACGGCAAGCTCTCCGGCCGCGACCCCTCTGAGCTGCTCGCCGGCGCGCGGGTCGAGGTCAACCCGGACAAGCGCGACCCGCTCGACTTCGCGCTCTGGAAGAGCGCCAAGCCGGGCGAGCCGACCTGGGACTCGCCGTGGGGCCCTGGCCGGCCAGGCTGGCACCTGGAGTGCTCGGCGATGGCCGCCAAGTACCTCGGCCGCGGGTTCGACATCCACGGCGGCGGCGAGGACCTGATCTTCCCGCACCACGAGAACGAGATCGCCCAGTCCGAGGGCGCCACCGGCGAGCCCTTCGCCCGGTACTGGCTGCACAACGCCTTCCTGATGATCGACGGCGCCGAGATGCACAAGTCGATCGGCAACGTGATCAGCCCGCGCGAGCTGCTGCAGCGCCACCGTGGCGTGGTGCTGCGCTACGCCCTCATGGCCGCCCACTACCGCAGCCCGCTGGACTTCTCCAACGAGCTGCTCGAGGAGTCCGCGGCCGCCTACGAGCGGCTGGCCACCTTCGCCACCAACGCCGCTCGGGCCCTGCATCACCAGGTCCCGGAGGGCGGGGTCGACGAGGGCGACTGGCGCGAGCGCTTCGTGGCCGCGTTGGACGACGACCTCAATATCCCGGCCGCGCTGGCGGTGCTGTTCGACCTGGTGGCGGCCGCCAACCCGCTGATCTCCCGGGCCGAGCGGAGCGTGCCCGAGGCGGTGGCGGAGCTCCACACCCGCCTGGTCACCTTCAGCGACCTGGCCTCCCGGCTCGGCTTCACCCCCCTGCTCGACCTGCCGGCGCCGACCGTGTTCCCCGCCGTGCTGAAGCTGGTGCTGGAGCTGCGCGAGCGGGCCAGGGCCGCGCGCGACTTCGAAGCCGCCGACCTGATCAGGGAGCGGCTGGAGGCGGTCGGCATCCGGATCGAGGACCGTGCCGGAGGACCCCGTTGGCATCTCGTCCGCTAGGCGGCCGGGGAGGCGGCAAGCCGGCTTCGGGCCGCGACCGGGGCAAGGGTCCCGCCCGCCCGCGCGGTGGCGGCCCCAAGGGCCAGCCGGGCGGCCGCTCTGCCGGCAGCCCCGGTGCCACCGGCCGCTCGGGAGGCGGCCCCGGTGCCACCGGCCGCGGTGCCCGCCGCTCCGGGGCCTCGGGCCCGCCGGGTGGGCGCTCCGGCCCTCCGGCAGCGTCCGGCCACCGGACCGGTGCCCAAGGCCCACCCGGCGGGCGGTCCGACACCGCGGGCGGGCGGTCTGCTGGCTCGACGGGTGGGCGTGGCCCGGCCGGTGGGCGGGGCGGCGCGCCAGGTCCGTCGCGGGACCGGGTTGACGCCTCCGGCCCGGCCGGAGGCCGCCAGGGCGCGCGCGGCCCGGCCGGCGACCGCCGCCAGGGCTACGGCGCTGGGAGGTCCGCGCGGTTCTCGTCCAAGGGTGGAGGACCGGAGACCCAGCGCCCCCGCGCCCCCGCCGAGAAGCGCCGCGCCGCCGCCACCGCCGCCAAGCGCTCCACCAAGCAGGCGCGCCGCCGCGACCAGTTCGACGCCGCCCGCGAAGCGGTGCGCCCAGGGCCGGACCAGGAACTGATCGAGGGCCGCCGACCGGTGATCGAGGCGCTCCGCGCCGGCCGCCCGGTCGCCAGGATCCTGCTCGCCGGAGGGGTCGGTCGCGGCACCGTCACCGAACTGCTCACCCTGGCCGAGGAGCGCGGCGTCATGGTCGAGACGGTGCCGCGCTCCCTGGTCGATGCCACCGCCGAGACCGACGCCCACCAGGGCGTGCTGGCCGTGGTGGCGCCGATCGAACCGATCGGCCTGGACGAGCTGCTGGCGATCCCGCTCGGCGGTAAGGAGCCGCCGTTCTTCCTCGCCTGCGACGGGGTCGAGGACCCTCGCAACCTCGGCGCCCTCGCCCGCAGCGCCGACGCGGCCGGCTGCCACGGCATGATCCTGCCCCGCCACCGCAGCGCTCCGCTCTCCGCCGTTGCCGTCAAGGCCTCGGCCGGTGCGCTCCAGCACCTCCCGGTGGCCGAGGTGCCGAACCTGGCCAGGGCCGTCGAGCGCCTGCGCGCCTCCGGCCTCTGGTGCATCGGCCTTGACGAGCAGGCCGGCACCGGCCTCTTCGGGATCGACCTGGCCGACGAGCCGGTCTGTGTGGTCGTCGGCGGCGAAGGCGCCGGCCTCCACCGCCTCGTCCGCGAGGCCTGCGACGTGCTGGTCGCCATCCCCATGGGCGGGCAGGTGGCCAGCCTCAACGCCTCGGTGGCCGGCGCCCTGGCGCTGTTCGAGGTCCGCCGCCGCCGCGCCACCTTTCTGGCCCCCACCCCAGCCAGCCGCTAGGCTCTCGGTAGCACCCGGCTGGCGTGGCGCAATCGGCAGCGCAGCTGTCTTGTAAACAGCAGGTTCCGGGTTCGAGTCCCGGCGCCAGCTCCAATAACCGCCCTGGTCACCGGGCTGTCAGGGCTTCGCATGGGCACGGGCAGGCGGCCCGCAACTCGGACAACGCGAGGGGGAGAAGCGGTGGGGCAAAGCGGTGATTACGCTCCTCAGTGTGATTCTCAGCGCTGCTATCGCCGGGGCTGTCTCGCTGTGGCAAGTCCAGCTCTCGACTGACCGGGAACGCGAAGCCCGTCGGATCGAGCGCGACCAGACCCGGCAAGACGTCCGCGATGCCTTTCAGCGTGACACCATCCTCGCCCTGCAGGACGCCATCGCTGCCTTCTTGCGGATGGCCGTCGATGTCAACATCCGTTCCCGTCGTATCTAGAAAGAGACCAATCATTGCCGGGGCGTGCAAGCGCGATGGGACGGCCGGGCTCGTTGGCTGGATGGATCAATCGCCGCCGAAGGCGGCACCGCATCGATCGCGCCTGGCCCGGGGCCGGCGACCTGGTCACCGCGTTTGGCTGGCTACGGGCCCTGCCGGTGTGACCGGGTGTGATCCCAGCGGCGGAAGCGGGCCGGACGCGCTGTCGTCCATGTCGTCCGAGGCGTCCAGCCGGGGCCGCCAGGGTCCCGTCGGCCCCCGGTGAGGCGGGGTGCGAGGCCGGGCGCGTCGCCGGCCTCGGGGAAGTTGGCCGGGCTGGCGCGGAAGGCGCGCAGTGCCCAGCGGCCGGTAACGGCCACGGCGGCCGCGACCGCCGTGAGGGCGGTGAGGTCGCCGGCGGCGTGGTGGCGGGCCGCCTCGATCATGATGAACGCCGCGGCGAGCACGACCAGGACCAGGGAGATGCCGCGATGGAAGCGGCCGGCCTCCGAGTGCGGCCACGGGTCGAGGGCGACGGTCAGCTCGCGGCCGTCGTCGGCGTCGGTGCAGTCGGACTTGATCGGGCAGGCATTGCACACCGGCGCCTTGGCGCGGTATCGGATCACGCGCAGCTCGTGGTCGACCTGTGTGGGCCACAGCTGCTGGCCTTGGGTGCATTCCCAGGCGTCCAGATGGTGGTGGTAGGTGAATCCGCTGGTGCGCCAGCGCTCGGCGCGCCGGTGGACGTGGCCGGCGGTGCGCTCAAGGAGGCCGCCGGCCAGGAGCAGGAACAGCGCGTAGGCCCCGACCAGGAGTACCTCGGTGTGCGGGGCGCTCATGCCTGCCGCTCCCCACCGGCCGGCGTGGGCTCCGGCTCGGTCACCTCGGTGAACAGGATGCCCTCGGGCTCGTCGAGGGTCACCTGGGCGACGCGGTAGCGCACGCCCTTCCAGCACAGCCACAGCACCGGCAGCGCGCCGCCGAGGATTAACAGCAGGTCGCCGGGGAGCCGCAGCCACTCGAAGAAGGCGTTGGTGGGGCTGGTGATGAACTTGAGCTGCCGCGCCTGGAAGTAGCCGTGGTTGATCGACTCGTACAGCTGGATGATGCCGAGCGGGAACAGGGTGGCGAAGACCATCCACGCCAGGCCGATGTTGGTCGACCAGAACGCGATCCGCGCGGCCCGCTCCGACCAGCGTTCCTCCGGCATGAGGTAGCGCAGGCAGAACAGGGCGAGCCCGATCGCCAGCATCCCGTAGACGCCCATCATCGCGGCGTGCCCGTGGTTGGCGGTGAGCGCGGTGCCGATCTCGTAGTAACTGATCACGGGGAGGTTGATCAGAAAGCCGAAGATGCCGGCGCCGAGGAAGTTCCAGAATCCGACCGCGACCAGGAACATCACCGCCCAGCGGTGCGGGAACGGCGTGCGCGAGCGCGACTGCTGCTTCGCGCCGAGCTGCAGGAACGTCCACGCCTCGACGGTGAGGAAGGTGAGCGGGATCACCTCTCCGGCGGAGAAGAACGCCCCCAGCGCCATGTGCTCGGCGGGCTCACCGGAGAAGTACAGGTGGTGCATCGTGCCGATCACCCCGCCTATCGAGTACAGCACGATGTCGAGGTAGATCACGATCAGCGCGACGCGCTCGCGGACCACGCCGAGCAGCACGAAGATGTAGGCGACCATCACCGTCGTGAACAGCTCCAGGAAATCCTCGACCCACAGGTGCACGACCCAGAAACGCCAGAAGTCGGCGGTGGTGAAGTGCGAGTCGGGGCTGGCGAGCAGGCCGACCGCGTAGAACGCGGGAATCGCGAGCGCGGCGAACAGGAACAGCCAGGGCATGTTGCCCTTGTGTTCGGTGCGCAGCCGCCGCCGCAGCACGCGCCACAGCATGAACACCCACGCGAACAGCCCGACCGACAGCAGGACCTGCCAGAAGCGCCCGAGGTCGAGGTACTCCCACCCCTGGTTGCCGAACCACTGCCAGACGCGGTCCAGCCCACCGAAGATGCCGGCCCACTCGCCACCCATGCTCCCGAAGACCACGAGGGCGAGCGCGCCGAGCAGTCCGTAGGCGAGCAGGCCCTGCCGGCGTGGCTCCTGCCCGGCGATCATCGGCGCCAGGAAGATCCCCGCGGCCAGGAACGAGGTCGCGACCCAGAAGATCGCAAGCTGCACGTGCCAGGTCCGCATCAGGTTGTACGGGAAGAGGCGGGCGAGGTCGACGCCGAAGAAATTCGTCAGGTCGGCGCGGTAGTGCTCGGCCGCGGCACCCGTGATCGTCTGGATCAGGAACAGCGCCGCCATCACCAGGAAGAACCAGGCGGTCGCGCGTTGGCCCGGGGTCAGTACGACGTCGCCGGGCGACCGGAAGATGAGCGTCGCCTGCTCGCGCCCGTGCCAGCCCAGGACACGCCAGCGCCCGTATGCCGCGAACAGCAGCCCGATGCCACCCAGCAGAGCGGCCAGGGAGAGCATCGACCAGATCACCGTGTTCGCGGTCGGCTCGTTGCCCACCAGCGACTCCGGCGGCCAGTTGTTGGTGTACGAGTAGCCCAGCCCGGGCCGGTTCGTCGACGCCGCCCACGCCGACCACGCGAAGTACGCGGTGAGCCGGCGCGTGTCGCCACGGTCGGTAATCGCGCCGCGACGCAGCCCGCGGCTGGTGTCCACAGCAGCGAAGTAGCCGTGGTAGTAGTCCGCGAGGCTGCGGAACGCGGCGGCCTGCGCGCCGGAGATCGTGAGCGTGCCGCTGCGCGCGTCGTAGCGGTTGGCCTTGAACTCCGAACGCGTGCGCGCCCTCGCCGTGTCCGACCCGGCACCCCCGTACGTCGTGGTCACCGCCTCGGCCGCGCGGTGCAGGTAGTCCGCGGTCCAGTCGGGCCCCAGGTAGGCGCCGTGCCCGAAGATCGATCCGTACTGCATCAGGCCGTTGCGCAACAGGACGTGCTGCCCGGCGCGGACGTCGTCGCCGGTGAAGACCACACCGCCCCGGTCGTCCACGACGCGGACCGGGATCGGCGGCTCGGCCTGGTAGGTGCGATAGGCGAGCAGACCCATGACCAGGAACCCGAAGAGCACCACCAGCGCGACCGCCTGGATCCAGCCCTTCGACACCAGCAACGCTCGTCGCTGCGCCGTGACAGGTGCTCGCACCGGCCTTCCTCGCGTCGGCCCGCCGTGCGGGCGCTCCACGGCGCAGCGGCCTGGCTGCCGGCGCCATCGGGGACGGAGACTATCGCCGGGCACCTCGATCACGAAAGATCTGAACGGCCTGCACGGGACGGGTCGGTTGGCTCTGGTCCGCCCTGACGCGGGCCGCCACCGCGAGGGGCCGCAGCGCGAAGGACCTCGCGGGAGCGGCGCCGGCCGGGACCCACCGAGGCGCTTGCGGCGCTCAGCGGCTGGGCGTGGTGTGGGAGGCGAGGGTCTTGATGTAGTTGGCCCGCTCGAAGGTCGCCGGGTCGGGAACCGAACGCTGGCTCAGCTGGCCGCGGAGCTGATCGATCGTCTCGTAGCCGTGCCCGTCCATCCAGTCCCGCAGGCCAACCTCGACCGGGCGCAGGTGATCGGGACCGTTGCGGAGCAGGGCAGAGGTCATCATGGCTACATCCGCCCCGGCCAGGAGCACCTTGACCAGATCCTCGGCGGTGTGCACGCCGGTCGAGGCGGCCAGCGACACCCCCCAGCGCCGGTGCAGGATGGCGATCCAGCGCAACGGCAGGCGCAGCTCGGCCGAGGTGCTCAACTCCAGCGCCGGGAGCACCTCCAGCGCCTCGATGTCCAGGTCGGGCTGGTAGAAGCGGTTGAACAGCACCAGCCCGTTGGCGCCCGCCTCGACCAGCTGCCCGGCCATGTTGGCCAGCGAGCTGAAGTAGGGGCTCAGCTTGACCGCCAGCGGGATTCCGATCGCGGCTCGCACCGCCCCGACCACGTCCAAATAGTGCGACTCGACCTCGCCGCCGGAACGACCCGGCCGCGAGGACACGTAGTAGACATTGAGCTCAAGGGCGTCGGCCCCGGCGTGCTCCAGCCTGGCGGCGTAGCGAACCCAGCCACCGCGGGTGACTCCGTTGAGGCTCGCGATCACCGGGATCGCAAGCGTCTGCTTGGCCTGCTCGACCAGCGCGAGGTAGGCGGCCGGACCGGCGCCGTAGCCGGCCTGATCGGGCAGGCCAGCCTGGGGGTCGGCGCCGGCCGGAGCGGGATCCGCGGCCAGCTCCTCCTCGAACAGCGAGGGCAACACCACCGCACCGGCCCCGGCCGCCTCCAATCGTCGCAGGCTGTCCAGGGTGCCGGTAAGCGGCGAGGATGAGGCGACCAGCGGGCTTCGCAGCTCCAGCCCCAGGTAGCGGGTGCGCAGGTCGGCCATGACGGGCTCCTCCTTCAGCGGCTTGTGGCGCTCGTGCTACTCCGGCGCTCGGGGGTCGGCCCGGCAGACGAGGCGGAATGAGAAGGCACGAACCTGTGGCTTGACCAAGCCCGATCTCATGGGTGGGTGTCAGCGTGAGATCGCCACCTTGAGGGCCTTCGTCTCCGCTGCGCGGCCGAAGGCGTCGTAGGCCTCCATGATGTTGTCGAACGTGAACCGGTGGCTCACGAACTTCTCCGGCGTGAGCTTGCCCTGGGCGACGAGTCTGAGCAGCATCGACGTCGTGGTGGCGCTCACCAGGCCGGTGGTGATCGCGACGTCCTTGATCCACAGGTCCTGGAGCCGCAGCTCCACCGACTTCCCGTGCACGCCGACGTTGGCCACGGTCCCGCCGGGGCGGATGAGCTCGGTGGCCATCTCGAAGGTCGCCGGCACGCCCACGGCCTCGATGGCGACGTCCACGCCCAGGCCGTCGGTCATGGCCAGCACCTCGTCCCTCCAGCCCGCACCGCCGCTGTTGACGGCGTCAGTGGCGCCGAAGCCCTTGGCCTGCTCGACCCGGTTGCCGTCGAGGTCGATCGCGATGATGCGGGAGGCGCCGTAGAGTCCGGCGGTCATCATCGCCGCCAGGCCCACCGGTCCGGCGCCGATGACGGCGACGACGTCGCCGGGCTGGACGCGGCCGTTGCGCACTCCGATCTCGAAGCCCGTGGGCAGGATGTCGGAGAGCATCAGCGCGGCCTCGTCGCTCACGCCCTCAGGCAGCTTGTGCAGGGAGCTCTCGGCAAAGGGCACGCGCACGTACTCCGCCTGGGTGCCGTTGATGAGGTGGCCGAAGATCCAGCCGATGCCCGAGGCGCCCTCGTCGTCGAGACAATGCGAGGGCAGCTGCTGGTGGCAGTAGGAGCATGAGCCGCACGAGGTGATGCAGGAGATGATCACGCGGTCCCCCACAGCGAGCTTGCTCACCGCCTGGCCGACCTCGGTGATCGTCCCGACACCTTCGTGCCCGAGGATCCGCCCGTCGGTCACCGCCGGGACGTCCCCCTTGAGGATGTGCAGGTCGGTGCCGCAGATCGTGGTGGTGTCCACCTGCACGATCACGTCAGTCGGGTCGATGATCTTCGGGTCGCCGACCTCCTCCCACGCCTTCTGACCCGGTCCGTGGTATACGAGCGCCTTCATCAGATGACCTCCTTGTCGTCGCGTACCGACGCCGACTGGCCAGGCGTCGCGGGTGCGCATGCACCATGTCCATCCTCGCGCCAGGACCGATTGCCCTCGCAGGCCGTGACCTTGTCGGTCACGGCCTGCCGTGGGCTGGGTGTTACAGGGCCCAGCGGTTGCGGTGGACGAAGGGCAGCCGTGCCCAGTTGCGGCCCAATCCCCAGGTGGTGCCGGCATAGGTGGCGGCCAGGACGACCAGCACGATGGCGTAGATGTAGTGGGAGTCGGCGAACGGGTTGGGTGACCCGGTCGGTGCGCCGGCGCTGGTGAACTGCGCGAACGGGACCTCGGCGAACCACATCAGGGCCAGCATCAGCACGCCTGAGATGGCGGCGAGGCGCATCGCCACGCCGGCGATGAGCGCGACGCCGATGGCGAGCAGTCCGAGCATGAACAGGCCGTTGGCCCACCAGGTGCCCGCGATCGAGTGGAACAGCGACTGGAACGGTCCGACCTCCACCGACGCCAGGAATCCCTTGGTCGGCGATCCGCCGTTGATCCAGGCCTTGGCCGACGGGGTCGCGTAGTGCAGGCCGAAGGTCTTGTCCAGGAACGCCCACAGGAACACAAATCCCATGGACACCCGCAGGACCGCAAGGGCCTTGGCGGCGGTCGAGGTCATCATGGACCCACTGACCTGGACCATCTCCGGGTGACCTAGTCCGACTTGGTCGGTCCTGCTTGCGGTCTGCGTCATGGGACGCCTCCTTGTGTCGTGTTCCCGAGTTGTCGCGATCTGGACCAGATGCTACGCTGCTTACTGACCGGTCGTCAAGGAGATCTCGAGGGTGCCCACCATGGAAGAACGCATGGACCGCCGCATCGCCCGCCTTGCACTGGCGCGATTTCGCGTCGGCGGCTTTGTCGGCACCTCCATCGCCGACCTGGCAGGTGCACTGGGCGTCTCCAAGGCCGCGATCTACTACCACTACCGGTCCAAGGACGCGCTGCTGCACCGCCTGGTCGATCCCTTGCTGGACGCCATCGACGCCTGCATCGACGCCTACGACACCCCGGCCGCCTCGGCCCGGACCGCGCGCCAGCTGCTGGCCGCCTACCTGACCGTCCTGATCGCCCACCGGGAGGTGGTCCCGCTGGTCGCCACCGACGTCGCGGTCCTGAACCATCCCAAGATCGGTCCCCGCCTCCGCGCCCAGAACCAGCGGCTGCGGACCCTGCTGGCCGCCCCCGACACCAGCCAGTCCGCCATGGTGCGAGCGGAGGCGGCCCTCGGGGCGATCTGGCGTCCCCTGATCGCCGAGCCGCAGCTCGACCTCACCGACGCCGCCCACCAGCAGACCCTCATCGCTGCCGCCGTCGCCACCCTCCAAGCCAGCCGGTCCT
>DATLQA010000020.1:0-53419 GCA_035535495.1 Actinomycetota bacterium
GCCATCGACGAGGTCGTCTCGAAGCCGGGCAGCGCGTCACGGGCGAGCACGGTGTCCACCGTGGACGGGGCCGACAGGTAGACGGTGACGAGCTGGACGTGGAAGGGGCCGGCCGGGTCCTGGGTGATCTGGTGGTGCACGCCCGGTGCGACGTACCCGGGCGGGGTGCCGCGCGGCGAGCCCGGCAGCAGGGTCCGCTCGCCGGTGCTGGAGCCGTCCGAGCGGACCCCGAGCGCGTACACGTCGACCTGCTGGCCGGGGGTGAGCGCGTGGGGCACCGCGAAGGCGTGCGGCCCGATCCCGAGCTCGTCCAGGTCTGGGCGGCGGCCGTTCGCCAGCGCCTGGGCCCACGGCGCCCCGTCCACGTACACCGCCACGGTGAGCGGGCCGTCGTAGTCCTCGTGCCTGGCCCAGCCGGTGACCCGCAGCAGGTCGACGCCCTCGAACTCGCCGACCGGCGCTTTGGGGGCGGGGACGGTCGCGGGCGACCCGGCCAGCAGGGCCACGTTCTGGTCGTTGACCAGCGCGTACACGCTGACCTGGCTGCCGGCGGCCAGCTCGTGGTGGATGGCGAAGCGCCACGGGCCGCCGTCCGGGTCGACGTGGTCGGCCCTGGCCAGCTTCCAGAGCACCCCGTCGACCTCGACCCGGAGCCGCACCGGCCCGGCGACGTCGTCACCCCAGACACGTCCCCAGATGGTGGTGTCGGTGACACTGTCGATGCTGCCGAGCGGCATGGCGCCCCCCGCTGCACGGATCGCCTGGCCGCCGATCCTATCGCTCGCCGACCGCTCCGCGAACCTTGTCAGTGGGGCCTCTTCCCTCGGTTTCGCTGGCGCACTACAGTGCGGCGTGGGGGAGGTGCTGCCGCCTCCCTGTGCCGTTCGTCATCACGGCCGCCAGCGCTGGTCGGCGTCGGAAGCGAGGTGATCGGGCGACCAGGCAGGGCCGAAGAGGCTCGCGCGTCTCCATCACCGGTCTCCCGCCGTCCGGCGCCGCACTGCCGGCGGGTAGCGGAGACCCGCCGCCGCGAGCCTTCTCGACAGGACGCGGCATCTGGCCGCGCAGGTGAGGAGGAGCCATGGCGACGTCCGTAACCCGAGGGGACGAGCTCGTCTACAGCGACGGCCGGCGCGAGCTCGCCGGGAACGTCGAGGCCGAACTCGAGGACAGCCCGCTGTACAACCCCGACCTGGCTCCGGTCCCGATCGAGCGGCGCACCTGGAACACCTACAACTATGCCGCCCTGTGGGTCGGGATGGCCCACAACATCCCCACCTACCTGCTCGCCTCCGGCCTGATCGCGCTCGGCATGGACTGGAAGCAGGCGCTGCTGACGATCGCGCTCGGCAACCTGCTGGTGCTGGTCCCGATGCTGCTCAACAGCCACGCCGGCACCAAGTACGGGATCCCCTTCCCGGTGTTCGCCCGGGCCTCGTTCGGGGTCTTCGGTGCCAACTTCGCCGCCATCCTGCGCGGGCTGATCGCCTGCGGCTGGTTCGGCATCCAGACCTGGATCGGGGGCCAAGCCATCTTCACCCTGGCCGGCGCGGTGTTCGGCAAGGGCTGGAGCGAGGCCTCGGTGCTGTGGAGCTACCCCTGGACGCAGTGGCTGTCGTTCCTGCTCTTCTGGCTGCTCAACCTGTTCATCATCCTGCGCGGCATGGACACGCTGCGCCGCTTCGAGAACTGGGCGGCGCCGTTCGTGCTGGTGGTCGCGGTCTTCCTGCTCATCTGGATGTACGTCAAGGCCGAAGGCTTCGGGCCGATCCTGTCGCAGCCGTCCAAGCTGGGCTGGGGCGCCGACTTCTGGCCGGTCTTCTTCCCGGCGCTCATGGGCATGATCGCCTTCTGGTCGACGCTGTCGCTGAACATGCCCGACTTCACCCGCTTCGGCGGCAGCCAGCGCCAGCAGGTGATCGGCCAGATCCTCGGCCTGCCGACCACGATGACCTTCTTCTCGGCGATCGCGGTGCTGATCACCTCGGCGACGGTGGTCGTCTACGGCGAGCCGATCTGGGATCCGATCGCGCTGACCGGCCGGTTCTCCAACCACTTCGTGATCGTGTTCGCCCTGTTCACCCTCGTCGTCGCCACCTTGAGCGTGAACGTGGCCGCCAACGTGGTGAGCCCGTCCTACGACTTCTCCAACGCCTTCCCGAAGCTGATCAGCTTCCGCACCGGCGGCATCATCACCGGTGTGCTCGGCATCCTGATCCAGCCCTGGCGCCTGCTGGCCAACCCTGAGCTGTACATCTTCACCTGGCTGGAGTTCTACGGCGGCATGCTCGGCGCGGTCGCCGGGGTGCTGATCGCCGACTACTGGCTGCTCCGCCGGACCGAGCTGGCCCTCGGTGACCTGTACCGCCCGAACGGGATCTACCGCTACGCCGGCGGCTGGAACTGGCGCGGGCTGGCCGCGGTGATCACCGGCATGCTGCTGGCCGTCGGCGGCGCCAACTCCAGGCCGGGCGGCGGGCCGTTCCCGGCCGACGGGGTGATCCCGTTCCTGAAGCCGCTGTACAGCTACAGCTGGATCGCGGGACTGCTGACGGCGTTCCTGCTCTACTACGCGCTCAGCGTGCTGTTCCCGGTCCGCGGTGGCGCGCAGCGGCGGCCGGCCGTGGCCGGGACCGGGTCGGCCGGGTGAGGCGGCCGGCCTGGTCGGCCGACAACCGATACAAGCGACCATCCATCCACGGCGGAATCTAGTCGAACAGAGGAGGGCTCGCGGCATGCTGTCGTTCGGGATCTGCTTCAGCGCCGATCCGCCACCGTCCCGGATCGTCGAGTTGACCAGGGCGGCCGAGGAGGCGGGCTTCGAGTACGTCTGGCTGTGGGACTCCCACGTCCTGTGGCAGGACTGCTACCCGGTGTTCACCCTGATGGCGGCGGCGACCTCGCGGATCCGGATGGGGCCGTGCGTCACCAACCCGGCGACCCGCGACCCGACCGTGACCGCCAGCACGCTCGCCACCCTGAACGAGATCTCCGGCGGGCGCATGGACATGGGCATCGGCCGGGGTGACAGCGCCAGGCGGGTGATCGGCCGCAAACCGGTCACCATCGAGGAGCTCGGCTGGGCGACCACGCTGATCAAGGACCTGGCCGAGGGCCGCCCGGTGGACTACGACGGCACCGACATCCAGCTCAAGTGGGCCAAGGGCCGGCTGCCGGTGTGGATCGCCGCCTACGGCCCCAAGGCGCTGCGGCTCGCGGGGCGCATCGGCGACGGCGTCATCCTGCAGCTCGCCGACCCGATGCTGATCTCCTGGCTGCTCGGCTTCGTGCGCCAGGGGGCCGAGGAGGCAGGCCGGCGCTACGAGGACATCAAGGTGATGAGCGCCGCCCCGGCCTACGTCTCGAGCGACCTGGCGCACGCGCGCGAGCAGGTCCGCTGGTTCCCCGCGCTGGTCTCCAACCACGTGGTCGACCTGGTCAAGCGGTACCCGCCGGACGAGCTGCCCGGCGAGCTGACCGACTACATCCGCGCCCGCGACCACTACGACTACGCCGACCACGGCCGTGCCGGCGCCGAGCACGCGGAGTTCGTGCCCGACGAGGTGGTGGACCGCTTCTGCGTCATCGGCACGGCGGAGGCCTGCGAGCGGCGGCTGCGCGAGCTCGAGGCGGCCGGCGTCCACCAGTTCAACATCTACTCCATGGTCGACGACCCGGAGGGTGTCCTGCGGGCGTTCGGCAAGGAGTTGATCCCCGCGTTCGGCGGGACCGTCAAGGGGGAAGCGTCATGACCTCGGTGCGCGTCGCCATCATCCAGGCCAAGGCCAACCTGCCCAAGGAGGAGGCGGTCGAAAAGCACGTCGGCCTGATCGCCAAGGCGGCGGCCGAGGGCGCCCAGATCACCTGCCTGCAGGAGATCTTCCACGGCCCCTACTTCTGCGCCGAGCAGGACCCCAAGTGGTACGCGACCGCGGAGCCGGAGGACGGGCCGACCGTCACCCGCATGCGCGAGCTCGCCCGCCAGCACCACATGGCGCTGGTGGTGCCGTGGTTCGAGGAGGCGCAGACCGGCGTCTACTACAACTCGGCGGCGGTGATCGAGAACGACGGCACCCTGCTCGGCAAGTACCGCAAGACCCACATCCCGCACGTGCAGCCGTGCTTCTTCGAGAAGTACTACTTCAAGCCGGGCAACCTCGGCTATCCGGTCTGGGACACGTCGGTCGGCCGGGTCGGGATGATCATCTGCTACGACCGCCACTTCCCGGAGGTCGCCCGCCAGGTCGGCCTCAAGGGCGCCGAGATCGTGTTCAACCCGTCGGCCACGGTCGAGTCGCTCTCGAAGTACCTGTGGGAGCTGGAGCAGCCGGCCCACGCGGTCGCCAACGGCTACTTCATCGCCGCCATCAACCGGGTCGGCACCGAGGAGCCGCTCAATTCGAACCGGTTCTACGGCTCGTCGTACTTCTGCGACCCGCGCGGCAAGATCATCGCTCAGGCGTCCGAGGACGAGGACGAGGTGCTCGTCTGCGACCTGGACCTGGAGCTGATCCGCGAGGTCCGCAACACCTGGCAGTTCCTGCGCGACCGGCGGCCGGAGACCTATGGCGAGCTGACGGAGCTGCTGCCATGACCCCGGAGGAGCACCAGGACGACGCGGCCGCCCTGCGGGCCAGGCACGCCGAGGTCCTGCCCCGCTGGCTGACGCTGTACTACGCGGAACCGATCGAGCTGGTCCGCGGCGAAGGCGTGCACGTCTGGGACTCGGCCGGCCGGCGCTACCTCGACTTCTTCGGCGGCATCCTGACCACCATCTCCGGCCACAACGTGCCGGAGCTGACCCAGGTGATCAAGGACCAGGCCGAGCGGCTCAACCACACCTCGACGCTGTACCTGATCCGCTCCATGGTGGAGCTGGCCGAACGGCTGGTGGAGCTGGCCCCGGTCGACCCGCCGGCCAAGGCCTTCTTCACCACCTCGGGGTCGGAGGCGAACGAGGCGGCCCTGCTGTTCGCCACCAGCCACCGGCGATCCAACGAGATCATCGCGCTGCGCAACTCCTACCACGGCCGCTCGTTCGCGGCGATCGGCGTGACCGGGCAGCGCTCCTGGTCGGCCTCGTCCTACAGCCCGTTCCAGGTCTCCTACGCGCTCAGCCCCTACTGCTACCGCTGCCCGCTCGGCCTGGCCTACCCGGACTGCGGCGTGGCCTGCGCCAACGACCTGCGCAACGTGATCGAGACGACCACCACCGGGGCGCCGGCGGCGATGATCGCCGAGCCGATCCAGGGGGTCGGCGGCTTCGTCACCCCGCCGCCGGAGTACTTCCGCATCGTCAAGTCGATCCTGGACGAGTTCGACATCCCCCTGATCGCCGACGAGGTGCAGACCGGCTTCGGCCGCACCGGGGAGGCGTTCTGGGGCATCGAGAGCTACGGCGTCCGCCCCGACGCCATCGTGATGGCCAAGGGCCTCGGCAACGGCCTGGCCATCGGCGGGGTGGTCGCCAAGGCCGACTGGGTCGACTCGCTGCGCGCCAACCACATCTCCACCTTCGGCGGCGGCCCCGTCTCGGCGAGCTACGCCGTGGCCAACCTCGACTTCATCCAGCGCGAGGACCTGCAGGCCAACGCGGCCGCCATGGGCAAGGTGCTGATGGACGGCCTCAAGCCGCTGGAGAGCGAGTCCGCGATCGTCGGGGAAGTGCGCGGCAAGGGCCTCATGGTCGGGGTCGAGGTGGTGGCCGACCGGGACTCGAAGGAGCCGGACGCGGCCGCGGCCGGCCGGGTCATGGAGCACTGCCGTGAGCGCGGGGTCCTGGTCGGCAAGGGCGGGCTGTACGCCAACACGCTGCGCCTGGCCCCGCCGCTGACCGTGACCGAGGCCGACGTCGGCCAGGCGGTGGAGACGATCAGGGTCGCGGTGCGGGCGGCCGAGGGCGCGTAGCGATCCGGAACGAACAGCGGGAGGTGGAGCGGGTGCGGACCCTCATCAAGGGCGGTACGGTGGTGACCGCGACCGACACGAGCAGGGCCGACGTGCTGGTCGACGGCGAGAAGGTGGCCGCCGTCGGCGTCGACCCCGGGCTGACGGCCGACCGGGTGGTCGACGCGACCGGGCGCTACGTCATGCCGGGCGGGATCGACGTCCACACCCACATGGAGCTGCCGTTCGGCGGGACCTTCTCCTCCGACGACTTCGCCACCGGCACGGCCGCGGCGGCGTGGGGCGGCACCACCACGATCGTGGACTTCGCCCTGCACGACTACGGCGAGTCGCTGCAGTCCGGCCTGGAGCGCTGGCACGCCAAGGCGGCGGCCAAGGCGCACATCGACTACGGCTTCCACATGATCGTGCGGGAGGTCAACGAGCAGACCCTCGCCGACATGGACACCCTGGTCGAGCAGGGCGTGAGCTCGTTCAAGCTGTTCATGGCGTACCCGGGCGTGTTCATGGTGGACGACGCCTCGCTGTTCCGCGCGATGGGCCGCAGCTCCGACAACGGCGGGCTGATCATGCTCCACGCCGAGAACGGCGGCCCGATCGACGTGCTGGTCGAGCGCTACCTGGCCGAGGGCCGCACCGACCCGGTCAACCACGGCCTGACCCGGCCGGCCTCCATGGAGGGCGAGGCGGTGCACCGCGCCGTCGCCCTGGCCGAGCTGGCCGGCGTGGCCGTCTACATCGTCCACCTGTCGTCGACCGACGCGCTCGACTCCGTCCGCGAAGCGCGCGACCGCGGCCTCACCACCTTGGCGGAGACCTGCCCGCAGTACCTGTTCCTCAGCCTCGACGACCTCGCCAGGGAGGGCTTCGAGGGAGCCAAGTACGTCTGCTCGCCGCCGCTGCGGCCCGCCTCCCACCAGGACGAGCTGTGGAAGGGGCTGCGCTCCGACGACCTCCAGCTGGTCTCGACCGACCACTGCCCGTTCGACTACAAGGAGCAGAAGATCCTCGGCAAGGGGAACTTCTCCAAGATCCCCAACGGCCTGCCCGGGGTCGAGGACCGCTTCACCCTGATCTACGACGGCGGCGTGCGCGGCGGCCACATCGGGCTGAACCGCTTCGTCGAGCTGGTCGCGACCGCGCCGGCCAAGCTGTTCGGCCTGTGGCCGCGGAAGGGCACGATCGCGCCCGGCTCGGACGCGGACATCGTGGTCTTCGACCCCGAGGCCGAGCGGGTACTGTCGGCCACGACCCATCACATGAACGTCGACTACTCCTGTTACGAAGGCCGGTCGGTGCGGGGCGTGCCCGAGGTGGTCATGCAGCGCGGCGCCATCCTGGTCGAGCAGGGCAAACTGCTCGCCACGCCGGGCCAGGGCCAGTTCCTACCCCGCGGCCGCTCCGGCCTGTAAACCCACACGAGGAGAGCACGCCGATGACCGACCGGGTGCCGAGCTTCATCGCCGGCCGCCTGCGCGAGCCGCACGCGGCCGAGACCCACCCCATCCCCGACCCGGCCACCGGTCAGACGATCGCGGAGCTGCCCTACTCCACCACCGCCGAGATCGACGAGGCGGTGGCGGCGGCCAGGGTCGCCTTCCCCGCCTGGGCCGAGACGCCGGTGCCAGACCGGGCCCAGGTGCTGTTCCGCTTCAAGGCCCTGCTCGAAGAGCAGTTCGACGAGATCTCCGCGGTGGTCACCAAGGAGAACGGCAAGACCCTCGCCGAGGCCCGCGGCGAGGTGCGGCGCGGCATCGAGGTGGTCGACTTCGCCTGCGGCGCGCCCACCCTGCTGATGGGCAGCGCCCTGGACCAGATCGCCAACGGCATCGACGCGCGGCTGGTCCGCTTCCCGGTCGGGGTGGTGGCCGGCATCACGCCGTTCAACTTCCCCAACATGGTGCCGCTGTGGATGATCCCGACCGCGCTGGCCTGCGGTAACACGTTCGTGCTGAAGCCGTCGCAGCAGACCCCGCTGTCGGGAATGCGCCTGGCCGAGCTGCTGGCCGCCGCCGGCCTCCCCGAGGGGGTCTTCAACGTCGTCCACGGCGCCGAGCAGGCCGTCAGCCACCTGCTCGAGCACCCAGGGGTCGACGCCATCTCGTTCGTCGGCTCGGCCAAGGTCGCCCGGATCGTCTACACCGCCGGGACGGCCGCGGGCAAGCGTGTCCAGGCGCTCGGCGGGGCCAAGAACCACCTGCTGGTGATGGACGACGCCGACCTGGAGGCGTCCGTCCCGGCGCTGGTCTCCTCCGCGTTCGGCAACGCCGGCCAGCGCTGCCTGGCCGGCAGCGTGGCGGTCGGCGTCGGCCCGATCGGCGACGTGCTGGTGAAGGAGCTGGCCGACCAGGCCGGCCGGCTCAGGGTTGGGCCTGGCACGCAGCCCGACACGGACATGGGCCCGGTCATCCGCGCGGAGCGCAAGCAGGCGCTGGCCGGCCAGATCGGCGCGAGCCAGGAGGCCGGCGCCACGCTGGTCGCCGACGGTCGCGACACGGTCGACTCGGATGGGTTCTTCCTCGGCCCGAGCATCATCGACCACGTCACCCCGGACATGGACGTGTGGCGGACCGAGCTGTTCGGCCCGGTGCTGTCGGTGGTCCGCGCCGGCGACCTGGACGAGGCGATCGCCACCGCCAACCGCAGCACCTACGGCAACATGGCGTCGATCTTCACCACCTCGGGCCGCCACGCCCGCGAGTTCCGCCGCCGCATCGAGGCGGGCATGCTCGGCGTGAACATCGGCGTCGCCGCGCCCATGGCCTTCCTGCCGTTCACCGGCTGGAAGGACTCCTTCCTCGGCGACCTCCACGCCACCGGCACCGACTCGTTCCGCTTCTACACCAAGCAGAAGGTGGTCACCCAGCGCTGGTTCTGACGCCCGCCGCCTGGGCCGGAGCCCGCGCAACGGTCGGCCTCTGGCTGAGGTCGACGCGGCGGCGACGCTCGGGCGTCGCCGCGCCGTGACCAGCGGTGGTCAGGCTGCTTGCCGAGACGCAAGCAGTCCGTGCCGTCGGGGGAGGTCGCCGTGCAAGCTCGCCGGATCGTCGTCGCCGCTCTGCTCACCGCTGTCGTGGTCCTCACCGGCTGCTCGGCCCGCTCCAACGCCCGCTCATCGTCCACGTCCGCGCAGGCACCGGCCACCACCGCCGCGGCCGCGACCACGTCGACCGCCGTTGCCACCACCGCCACGGTGGCGACCGCGTGGCCGACCGGGCCACGTAGCGGGCCCGCCACCGGCGGCGGCGAGCTGGTGGCGATCCGCACGGCCAGGCACGCCACCTTCGACCGGGTCGTGTTCCAGTTCAACGGCAAGGGCCACCCCGCCTACCGGGTGGAGTACGTGCCGCGCGTGACCGAGGATGCGTCCGGCCGGCCGGTGCCGCTGCAAGGGCGGGCGTTCCTGTGGGTGGTCTTCCAGGGCGCCAGCACCATGGACGTGAACGCCCACCGCGTCTACACAGGACCGACCACGATCACGCCGGGCTTCCCCACGCTCAAGCAGGTCAAGATCGCCGGCGACTTCGAGCGGGTGCTCAGCTTCGGCATCGGCGTCGACCACCGGACCGGCTTCCGAGTCCTGCCGCTGACCAACCCGTCCCGTGTCGCCATCGACCTGGCCCACTGATCCTTGCAACCCCGCGTCAGTCGGTGTAGTGCCTGGTGCAGCTCACCATGGTCTTCCTGCCACGCTCGGCGGGGATGAAGGTGAGCCGCAGGGAGGCGGACGCGGAGACCGACCACAAGCCGGCGAAGCGGCGGCACCACCCACCCGGGTGGCTTCCGAACCCCGGTGGGGCATGAGCGCGGGACGGTACACCTTCGGTGACAGCGATCCGGCGGCGCGGCGGCTGGCGGAGGTGGCCGCCGTATTCGAGGCGCCCACCAGGGCGTTTCTTGGGAGGGAGGGGCGCGGTCCGGTCGGGGTGGCGGTCGACCTGGGCTGTGGCCCCGGGTACACCACTGAGCTGCTCGCCCGATGTCTCCGGCCGCGACGACTGGCCGGGCTGGACCGCTCCGAGGCGTTCCTGGAGCGGGCCCGCCGGCTGGTGCCGGGCGCCAGCTTCCACCTTCACGACGTCACCCGGACGCCGCTGCCGACCGGGCCGGCGGACCTGCTGTTCGCCCGCTTCCTGCTGACGCACCTGCGGCAGCCGGGGCGAGTGCTGGCGGCCTGGGCTGCCCAGCTCGCCCCCGGCGGGCTGCTCCTGATCGACGAGGTCGAGTGGATCCGGACCCGCGACCCGGCCCTCGCCGGGTACCTGCGGGTGCTCGCCGCCGTCCTCGAAGCCCGTGGCCACCGGCTTGAGGTCGGCGCGGCCCTCGACGCCATGCCCGACCCTCCGGGCTTGGACCGCCGCGGCAGCCAGGTGGCCGTCCACGAGGTCGACCCCGCGCGGGCCGCCGCCATGTTCCGCGCCAACCTGTCCGTCTGGCGGCACGACCCGCAGGCCCACGACCTCGTGGGCACTCCGGAGCTCGACCGGCTCGACCGCGCCCTCGCCGGCCGGCGCACCACCCCGATCACCTGGGGCCTTCGCCAGATCGCCTGGCGTCGGGGTCGGCACTAGTCGACCGGGACTGCCCCGCTATCCAAGCCGAGGTCAATCCGCCAGACCGGACACGCTGGCCCGCTCCGGCCTACTCCTCGCCGGTCAGCCAGGCGTCCTCGTAGGCGCCGGTGAGTTCCTTGCGGGTCTCCTCGTGCAGGACCGAGCCGGTCCACGAGCGCCACTTCTTCGGCGTGATCTCCACCGTCACGTCGTCGAGCCGGCCCCAGGCGCGGTCGATCCCGTCGAGCGCGGTCGGCTTGATGTACTTGGCGCGCAGGCGGTGGTTGACCGTCTGCGCCTCGTCACCGGTGATCACCCTGGCGGTGCCCTCCGCGGCGACCATGAGGTTGCGTCCGGTCGAGGCCGGGCCCTGGACGAGCATGGACGCCCACCCGCGCCGCTCCGCGTTGCGGGCCTTGCGGGTGACCGACGACGTCTCGAAGTACATGCGCCCGTCGTCGTGCAGGAACAGCACGTAGGCCAGGTGGATCGAACCGTCGGAGTTGAGCGTGCCGACGGCGGCGACCAGCCGCTGGGCGAGCACCTCCGCGATCTCGTCCGAGGTCGGGTGTGCCCGGTAGACCTGCTCGGCGTCGGCCATGCTGCTCGCTCCCTGCCGCGGTCGCGCTCCTGACGCAAATGCGCGAAGTGTACCGGCAGCGGGGAGCGGGCGGCGGCGACGCGGTCCTCAGGCTGACGGCATGGTCAGCCCGCTGTAGACCTTGACGACCTCGAACTCGTAGATCAGCCGCTGCTCCTCGGCCATGATCCGGCGGAAGTCGTCGAAGGTCTCCTCTTTCCCGTTCCAGTAGAGGGTCCCGGCCGACGGGGGCTTCGGCATCCCCTCCTGCATCACCTGGAACAGCTGGCGGCTCTGCTCGGGCACGTCGGGACCGTCAAGGATGGTCACGTCGGCCTCCAGCGTGACCCACGTCCACGGGTTGGCCGGGTCGAACACGAACAGCGTCGCCCTCGGGTCGCGCCGGAGATGACCGGTGCGGACCCGGCTGGGGATGCCGGAGCTCCAGAGCTTGCCGTCGACCAGCGCCACGCCGACCCTGACGACGTGGGGCCTGCCGTCCGGATGCAGCGTCACCATCGCCGCCGCGTGGTTCTGCTCCAGGTACTCCCGGATGTCCTTGTCCAAGTCATCGAGCTTCATGTCAGCCTCCTTCGGAGTGGGCCGCCCTGGCCGCGTTCGCGACGGGGCAGTGTCCCGCATCCCGGCCGCAGGCGTGCAGGTCGCAGAGCCGGCACATCCAGCGCACCGCGCCCGGCCCCCGCATCAGCCCCACCAGCAGCTTGGAGACGAGGGCGTCGAGCGCCTCGCGCTCGGCGGGCGAGAGCGCCACCAGGGCGCCGTCGAGGACGGCGGCCCTTGCCGCGGCGACGCGCCGCGCCGCGCGCCGGCCGGCCGGCGTCAGCGACACCACCGTGGAGCGGCCGTCGCTGCCCCGCCCGCGCCGCACGTAGCCGGCGGCCTCGAGCCGGTCGACCAGCCGGACCGTGCCGGACGAGGTGAGCCCGAGCACCTGCCGCAGCAGGTCGATCGACGGGACCTCCAGGAACTGGTGCAGCGCCGAGAGCGCGGCGGCGCCCGTCTCCGACAGGCCGGCGGCGTCCTTCAGGGCGTCCCCCGTCCGGTCGGTGAGCACCAGCGCCAACGCGCCGAGCCGGTTCCCGGTCATGTCCATCGCGCTGGAAGGTACCCAGTATGTGTATGAGTCACACATATTTCTGCGGCGGCGGCTCTGGTCAGCGCGTATCCGGCAGGACGGTCAGGCTCCGGCGGTGCGGAGGAGGTCGGCGGCCCGCTCCGGGGCGATGTCGTTGATCCACACGCCGGCGCCCGACTCGCTGCCCGCCAGGTACTTGAGCCTGCCTGGCGACCGGCGGATCGAGAACACCTGCAGGTACAGGTGGGCGAGGTCACGGTCGACCCGGACCGGGGCCTGGTTCCAGGCGGCGATGTACGGCATCTTCGTGCCGAAGACCCCGTCGAAGCGGCGCAGCACGTCGAGGTAGAGGGTGGCGAGCTCGCCGCGCTCCGCGTCGTCGAGGGCGGGCAGGTCGGGCACGTGCCGCCGCGCCGAGAGGTGCACCTCGAAGGGCCAGCGGGCGGCGTGGGGCACGTAGGCCACCCAGCGCGGGGTCTCGGCCACCACCCGGACCCTGGCCGCCCGCTCGGCCTCGATCACCGCGCAGAACAGGCAGGCGCCGGTCTGGTCGTGGTGGCGCCGGGCCGAGCGCAGGGTCCGCAGGGTCCGGGGCGGCACGAACGGGAAGGCGTAGATCTGGCCGTGCGGGTGGGAGAGGCTGACCCCGATCTCCTCACCCCGGTTCTCGAACACGAACACCTGCTCCACCCCGGGGAGCTGGGACAGCTCGCGCACGCGGTCGGTCCAGACCTCCAGCACCGTCTCCACCCGGCGCGGCGTGAGCTGCGCGAACGAGGCCTCGTGGTCGGAGGTGAAGCAGACCACCTCGCACCGCCCCACTCCCGGCCGGCGCACGAACGGTCCGCCGGCCGCCTCCAGCGGGGGCAGGCCCTGGGCGAGCGATGGGAAGCGGTTCTCGAACACCACCACGTCGTAGTCGGCCGCGGGGATCTCGGTCAGGTGGTCCGGGGTGGACGGGCACAGGGGGCACTGGTCGGTCGGGGGCAGGTGGGTCCGCTCCTGGCGGTGGCCGGCGATCACCACCCACTGGTCCAGCAGCACGTCGTAGCGGATCTCGGAGCTGGTCTGGGTGGCGCCCCCCTCGCGCCGGTCCTCGGTCGAGCGGTCGAGGCCCGGCTGCTCGTCGTAGTAGATCAGCTCACGCCCGTCGGCGAGCTTGGTCGGCGTCTTGGTGACCCTCATGCCCGCTCTCCCCCGCCGAGCCCGTTCCGCCCGGTCACCGCTCGGCGGCGACGCGGCCCGCGAGCGGGGCGACCAGCAGCTCGCCCACGTGCTCGGCGAGCGCCTGGCGCGCCTCGAGGTCGAGCAGCTCGTCGGTGACCAGGACGTCGGCCTCGTCGAGCGCGATGATCGAGCTCAACCCGATGGTCCCCCACTTGGTGTGGTCGGCGACCACCACCACGCGCCTGGCGGCCCTGGCCATGACCCGGTCGGTCTCGGCCTCCATCAGGTTCGGCGTCGAGAAGCCGGCGTGCAGGTCCATGCCGTGCACGCCCATGAACAGCAGGTCGAGGTTGAGCGCGCGGATGGAGGCCACCGCCATCGGGCCGACCAGCGCGTCCGACGGGGTGTGGAGCCCGCCGGTGAGGACCACGGTCTGGTCGGCGCCGTCGCTCTGGTAGAAGACCTCGGCGACCTGGATCGAGTTGGTGACCACGGTGAGGCCGGGCAGTTCGGTCAGGCGCCTGGCAAGGGTCCAGGTGGTGGTGCCGGCGGTCAGGCCGACGGCATTGCCCGGACGGGCGAGGGTGGCCGCCAGGTCGGCGATCGCCTCCTTCTCGGCCTGCTCGCGCAGGGACTTGGCCTCGAAGCCGGGCTCGTGGGTGCTGTGCTCGGTCACCGCGGTGGCGCCGCCGTGGACCTTCTCCACCAGGCCGCGGCCGGCGAGCACGTCGAGGTCTCGCCGGATGGTCATGTCCGAGACCTGGAGCAGCTCGGTGAGGTCGCTGACGCGCACCCCACCGTGGCGCCGCACCTCCTCGAGGATGGCTGCCTGCCGCTGCTTGGCGAGCATCCGGGCCGGCCTAGGCGGGGAGCGGACGCGGCCAAGCGGCCGGCGTGGGCCCGTGGACCAGCAGGTTGCCTTGCACGTCCGCCTCCACTCGAGCAGGTTGGGCACCCGGTTCGATCATATCCTCCCACAACTCAACATCGACCCACCAGAGCTGATCAGCGAAATCCCCCGCCCTTGACATGACCTGGTGGGCGGGGTGAGATACTGAGCCAAGTTGTTCGATCACGTTCGGACGTGCTCGAACCGGGAGGCCCCGGCCAAGGAGGCGCCATGGCCCGCTCAGGATTGCAACTGCCACCCTCGGCAAGCGGATCGGGACTGCAACTGAGCCGTCGTGACCTGCTCAGGGTGCTCGGCGTGGCGGGCGCGGGCGTGGCCGTTGCCAGCTGCGGCTCCGACAGTGGCGGCGGGGGTGGGAGCAGCACGGCCTCCAAAGAGGTGACGGTCGGCTCCAACGCCTCGGACGCGGTCCCCAAGAAGGCCTACGAAGAGGTCTTCGCCGGCTTCAACAAGGCGACCGGCCTGACCGCGAAGGTCAACACCGTCGACCACAACACCTTCCAGGAGCAGATCAACAGCTACCTGCAAGGCCGGCCGGACGACATGTTCATGTGGTTCGCCGGGTACCGGATGCAGTTCTTCGCCCAGCGCGGCCTCGCCACCCCGGTCTCCGACGTCTGGGAGAAGGTCGGGGCCAACTACACCGACGCCCTGAAGGCCGCCTCCACCGGGGTCGACGGCAAGCAGTACTTCATCCCCTTCTACTACTACCCCTGGGCCTTCTTCTACCGGAAGAGCGTCTTCGAGAAGAACGGCTACCAGCCGGCCAAGACCTGGGACGAGCTGGTCGCGCTGTCCAAGCAGATGCAGAAGGACAACCTCACCCCGATCGCCTTCGCCGACAAGGACGGCTGGCCGGCGATGGGCACCTTCGACTACCTGAACATGCGCATCAACGGCTACGACTTCCACATCAACCTGATGGGTGGCAAGGAGTCGTGGACCGACGCCAAGGTCAAGAAGGTGTTCGACACCTGGCGTGAGCTGCTCCCCTACCACCAGCAGGGCGCGCTCGGCCGCACCTGGCAGGACGCCGCCAAGACGCTGTCCGACAAGAAGGCCGGCCTCTACCTGCTCGGCATGTTCGTCGGCCAGCAGTTCCAGGGCGCGGCCGCCGAAGACCTCGACTTCTTCGCCTTCCCGGAGATCGACTCCACGATCGGCACCGACTCGGTAGAGGCGCCGATCGACGGCTTCATGCTCTCGAAGAAGCTCAAGAACGAAGCGGGCGCCAAGAAGCTGCTCGAGTACCTGGCCGGCGCCGAGGCGGTGAACACCTACCTCAAGTCCGACCCGAACAACATCGCCGCCAACACCAAGGCGGACACCTCGGGCTACAGCGCGCTGCAGAAGAAGGCGGTCGACCTGATCGGCTCGGCCAAGCACATCTCGCAGTTCCTCGACCGCGACACGCGGCCGGACTTCGCCTCCACGGTGATGATCCCGTCGCTGCAGACCTTCATCCGCACCCCCAACGACGTCGACGGCCTGACCAAGAAGATCGAGGACCAGAAGAAGTCGATCTTCGCGGGCTGACGGTCGTGGCGGTGGTGCGCGGGGCATCGCCGGCGGGTACCGCGACCCGCCGGCGACGGCGCCTCCTGACGCGGCGCGACAAGGTCGCGCTCACCCTCATGGTCGGGATCCCGACCCTGGTGCACGTCGGGCTGGTCTGGGTGCCGGCGCTCGGCTCGATCGCGCTGTCGTTCGCCCGCTGGGACGGCATCGGCGGCCTCGACACCATCCAGTGGATCGGCACCCTGAACTACCGCCAGATCTTCAGCATCTACCCGCCGTTCTGGCCGGCCGTGCAGCACAACATCATCTGGCTGGCGTTCTTCGTGGTCGTCCCGACCGTCTTCGGCCTGTTCCTGGCGGTCCAGCTCGACAAGCAGCTGCGCGGCTCGCGGATCTACCAGAGCATCCTGTTCCTGCCGGTGGTGCTGTCGCTGGCGATCGTCGGCTTCATCTGGCAGCTCATCTACGCGCCCGAGCAGGGCCTGATCAACAACCTGCTCGGCCGCACCGAACAGGGCAACCTGATCGACTGGCTCGGCAACCCGAAGCTGAACATCTGGGCGGTGCTGATCGCGGCGAGCTGGCGGCACGTCGGCTACATCATGATCCTGTACCTGGCCGGCCTGAAGAGCCTGGACCCGACGCTCCGCGAGGCGGCGGCGATCGACGGCGCCAACGAGTGGCAGGCGTTCCGGCGGGTGGTGTTCCCCGCCCTCAAGCCGATCAACGTGGTGATCGGCGTGATCACCGTGATCGAGTCGCTGCGCGCTTTCGACATCGTCTACGTGATCAACAAGGGCACCAACGGCCTCGAACTGCTCTCGGTGCTGGTCACCAACAACATCATCGGCGAGGCGAGCCGCATCGGCTTCGGCTCCACCCTCGCCGTGATCCTGCTGGTGGTCTCGCTCGCCTTCATCATCCCCTACCTGGTGGTCTACTTCCGCGGCAGCTTCTCGAGGGAGGTGCGGTAGGCGATGGCCGTGACCGACGCCGCCCGCGCCGCCCCACGGGTCGCCGTGGCCACCACCGGACAGCGCCGGCGGATCCGGCCGGCCCGCGTGCTGCTCCACGTCTTCCTCATCGGGACCTGCGTGGCCTGGCTCGCGCCGTTGCTGTGGGCGGTCTACACCTCGCTGCGGCCGTACGCGGAAACCGCCGAGCGCGGCTACGTGTCGCTGCCCGGCCACCTCGGCTTCTCCAACTTCACCACCGCCTGGACCAACGCCGACCTGCCGCGCTACTACCTCAACACCCTGATCGTGGCCGTCCCAGGGGTGCTCCTGACGCTGCTGTTCGCCTCGTTCGTGGGCTTCGCCGTGTCGCGGTTCAGCTGGAGGTTCAACGTCGCCCTGCTGGTCGTGTTCACCGCCGGCAACCTCCTCCCCCAGCAGGTGATCATCACCCCGCTCTACCGGATGTTCCTGCTGATCCCGCTGCCGACGTGGCTGAACGACACCGGCACCGTGTACGACTCCTACTGGGGCATCATCGCCATCCACGTCGCCTTCCAGGTCGGCTTCTGCAGCTTCGTGCTCTCCAACTACATGCGCACCATCCCGCACGAGCTGACCGAGGCCGCGCTGGTCGACGGCGCCTCGGTGTGGCGCCAGTACTGGAAGATCGTGCTGCCGTTGTGCCGGCCCGCCCTGGCCGCCCTGGCAACGCTCGAGTTCATCTTCATCTACAACGACTTCTTCTGGGCCCTGGTGCTGATGCAGAGCGGCGACAAGCGGCCGATCACCTCGGCCCTCGCCAACCTGGAAGGGCTGTACTTCACCGACCTGAACCTGATCGCCGCCGGCTCGCTCCTGGCCGCGGTCCCCACCCTGATCGTGTACTTCACGCTGCAGCGCCAGTTCGTCCGCGGGCTCACGCTCGGCGCCACCAAGGGCTGACCCTGATGACAACGGCATTCACCGACGTCGCCGAGGTCCCGGTCGACCCCGCCCGTGCCCGCGTGCACGAGCACGGCTGGCAGTCGTGGAGCCCGACCACCACCTACGCCCTGGACGAGCGGCCGTCGCGTCCCAGCGACCGGCGTCGGCACGTGATGGGCTGGCGGCCCCACCGCGACGCCCCCGCCGACGCCTTCCAGGGCGAGGGGCTGCTCGCCGTCGACCCGGGCGACGGCGGGCCGGTGGAGGTCTTCGCGGCGCCCGACGGCGCCAGCGAGGTGCCGTCGATCCGGGCCGCCGCCCGCGGGCGCCTGGTGGTGGTGCAGGCCGACGGTCTCCTCGAGCAGCGTACCGACGGCGGGCCGGGCGGGATCGACGGGGCGCTCGGGCGCTGGGCCGAAGCCTACGCGGCCCGCGCCGGCGTCCCGCCGCCCCGCCCCGCCCCCACCATCTGGTGCTCCTGGTATCACTACTTCACCAAGGTGACCGAGGCCGACGTGCTCGAGAACCTCGACGCCATGGACGAGCTCGACCTGCCGGTCGACGTGGTCCAGATCGATGACGGCTACGAGGCGGAGATCGGCGACTGGCGGACGCTGTCGGGCCGCTTCGAGTCGCTCGACGGCCTGGTCGGCCGCATCCGGGAGCGTGGACGCCGGGCCGGCATCTGGGTCGCCCCGTTCCTCGTCGGCGCCCGCTCCGCACTGTTCGCCGAGCACCCGGACTGGCTGGTCGGCGGCGCCGACGGCGGCTTCAACTGGGACCAGCCGCTGTCCGTCCTCGACGTCACCCATCCGGACGCGGCCGCCTGGCTCGCCGGGTCGCTGGCCGCCTTCCGCGAGGCAGGCATCGATTTCTTCAAGGTCGACTTCCTCTACGCCGGTGCGGTCGACGGCGCGCGGCACCAGGACGTCCCCGCCCTGGAGGCCTACCGCCACGGCATCGAGCTGATCCGCATGGCGGTCGGCTCCGACGCCTACCTGCTCGGCTGCGGCGCGCCCATCCTGCCGAGCGTCGGCCGGTTCGACGCGATGCGGATCAGCCCGGACGTGGCCCCGACCTACGAGCCGCCCGGCGGCGACCTCTCCGCGCCCTCCCAGCGCGCCGCCGCCCTGACCGGCGCCGCCCGCGCCTTCCAGCATGGGCGCTTCTGGGTCAACGACCCGGACTGCCTGGTGGCCCGCCCGGCCGTCGAGCGGCGCGAGCAGTGGGCCGCCCACGTCGAACGCTACGGCGGCCTGCGTGGATCCAGCGACCGCCTGCGCGACCTGGACGACTGGGGCCTGGCCACCACTCGCCGGCTGCTCACCTCGATACCGCCACCGGACGCCCCACTGCTCTGATCGGGGCGAGCCGCTCAGGTCAGCTCGGCCAGCGACTCCATGGTCAACTCGTACTAGTCGCTTTCGCCGGAACCACAAGGATACGGGAGTGTTCAGAAACGATCGAAGGGAAACTGGGGATTGACCACGGTCTGGGCGTTCTGGAATAGTCCTTTCGTGGCATGGCGGCCTGCCTTCTGCCCTCGTGCCGCTGAACGGTAGGCCGGGCGTTGTTGGCGCCGGGCCGAGCGCCCTGGTCTCCTCCCGGGATCAGGGCGTCAGCGTCGGGATCGTCTGCGCGGGCGATCGCGGCGGACCGGACCTGCCCTGAACAGGCGGTCCGGAGGGTGCCGTTCGGGGATGAAGAGCCCCGGGGGAGCCGAGGAGTCGAAGACATGCGGGCTCCGGGCCACTCGGGGCTCTTCAGTGCCCCGACACTGGTCCTGATCCATCCGGGGCTACCGCTTCGCTACTTGAGCCCCGGACCCGTTTCGCTGGCCACGATGTCGAGGCTGGCGCCGGGCCGGCCGCGGGTCGCGGCCAGGACCTCCGCCATGATCGACAGGGCGATCTCTGGCGGGACCTTGGCGCCGATGTCCAGCCCGGTCGGGCTGTGGAGGCGGCTGAGGTCGAGCCCTGCCGCGCGCAGCTCAGCTACGAAGCCGGGGGTGTGCCGCCGGCTGCCCATCACCCCGACGTAGCCCACCTGGCCGCCGAGCGCGCGCGTCACCGCCCCGACCAGCCCGGGGGCGTCGTGGTCGACGAACACGACCGCGTCACCGGGCCCGAGCGCGTCGACCGCCGCGTCGAACGCGGCCGACTCCGGAGGCGCCGCCTCCACCGCCCACCCGAGCACGCCTCCGATCGCCGCCAGCGCGTCGGCGACGGGCCCGCCGCTGCCCACCAGCAGGCGGGCCTGGCCGCCGAAGGCCTCGAGGAAGACCTCGACCACGCCCTCCCCCGGCTCACCCTCGAAGCTGGTGTAGCGCCGCAGGCCGGAACGCTCCCCGGTGGCGAGCAGGTCGTGGCCGTCCCTCCCGGTCCGCCGGTCGAGTCCGTTGCAGCCGATCGTCCCGGCGAGCAGCGTCCCGTCCGAGGCGAACAGCGCCCGGTTGCCAGGCGCCGAGGGCGGGTCGCCCTCGGTCCGCACCGTGGTCCCCATGACCACCGACCGGCCCGCCTGCCTGGCCCCGGTCAGCGCCTCGAACACATCCCCGCCCATCACTCCACCTCCGCTGGAGGGCCGCTCATGCAGCCGGCGCCGCAGCCACCGCCAAGCCATCCCCGCGGCCTGACCTTGCGCGCCGACTCGGTGGCCACGCAACCACCTCGAGGATGGCTACCTGACCGGCGCTCTACCGCCAGCCGTGCCGCCGGATCGAGCCTAGCAGCGTCCGGCCGCCGCCAGCGGCGCGACCGGGCGCCGCTCCTCGGCCAGGCGCACCGGCTCGTCGCGCACCTGGCGGAGCAGCGACAGGTAGTCGCCGCGCGGGAGCTCGCGCGCGCCGACGCTGGCCAGGTGCGGGGTGACCAGCTGCACGTCGATCAGGCGGCCGCCGGCTTCGCCGAAGCGCGCGACCAGGTCGACCAGCGCGACCTTGGAGGCGTCGGAGGACCGGTGGAACATCGACTCGCCGGTGAACACGCCGCCGAGGAGCACGCCGTAGAGGCCTCCGACGAGGGTGCCGCCGTCCCACACCTCCAGGCTGTGAGCCCAGCCGAGGCGGTGCAGGCGGCGGTAGGCGGCCCGCATGCGCGCCGTGATCCAGGTCCCCTCGCCGTCCCGCGGCTCGGCGCAGGCCGCGATCACCTGGTCGAACGCTACATCGACGGTCGTCTGCCAGCCGCAGCCGCGCAGCCGCTGGCGGAGCGAGCGGGAGATCCGCAGCTCGTCGAGGTGGAGCACGCCGCGTGGGTCGGGCGAGAACCAGGGCTGCGGCGCCCCTGGATGTGGCCACGGGAAGATGCCCTGGCGGTAGGCGTGCACCAGGGTCTCGGGTTCCAGGTCGGCGCCGACGCCGACGACCCCGCCCGGGCCTGCGTCCTCCGGGTCGGGGAAGAGCCAGCGCGAGGCGCCGACCACGGCCGGACAGGCCGTCGACGAGCCCGCCCGGCTCGGATCGCCCGCGTGTCCCTGGACCGCCACCCGGCTCCCGTCCCTTTCCCGGGGGTACCCGCCTCACGATAGCTCCCGGCGCGATGCCATGCCTGCCGCGGGTACGATGCCACCAGGCCCACCTCCCGCACCCGGACGTCGACGCCTCAGCGGAGTGGCCTCCGCCGCGCGCTGGCTGGACACCAGCGAGGTGGCCGGAGCCGCGCGCTGGCTGGGACCGAGGAGCGACGGAGGAGCCACCGGCGACGACGGCGCGACGAGGGAAGCCAGCGCACTGAGCGGCGAAGACCACCGAGCGTATCCGTACAGCAGCGACCACCGGCGAGGCAGACCACCGAGGGCTCCAATGAAGAGCGACCAGGGAAGCCAGCGCATTTGGCGGCGAAGGCCACCGAGCGTATCGGTGGAGCAGCTGGCCCGACGGGATCTGGAGCGCGTGCTCGGGCCGGACGCCGTGGTCGCCGACCCGCTGGGCCGGGCGCTGTACGGGCGCGACGCCTCCATGCTGGAGGGCGCCTGCGCGCTGGTCGCCTTCCCGCGCAACCGTGACCAGGTCGAGGCCTGCCTCGAGGTGGCGGCGGCGTACGACCTGCCGGTGGTCCCCCGAGGCTCCGGCACCGGGCTGGCCGGTGGCGCCACCCCGATCGGCGACGCCCTGGTGGTGGTCACCACCAAGATGGACCGGGTCATCGAGATCCGGGTGGCCGACCGGCTCGCCTGGGTGGAGCCCGGCGTCCTCAACCTCGACCTGAACCAGAGGCTCGCGCCCCTCGGCCTGACGTTCGCGCCCGACCCGTCCTCCCAGCAGACCTCGAGCATCGGCGGGAACGTCGCCACCAACGCCGGTGGGCCGCACTGCCTCGCCTACGGCATCACCTCCAACCACGTGCTCGCGGTCGAGCTGGTGCTGCCGAGTGGCGAGGTGGTGGTGCTCGGCAGTGAGGCGCCGGAGGCGCCAGGCCTGGATCTGCGCGGCCTGGTGGTCGGCAGCGAGGGCACCCTGGGCGTGGTGACCGCGGTCTGCGTGCGCCTCACCCCCCTGCCGCCGGCCGTCCGGACCTTGCTGGCCGGGTTCGGCAGCGTGGCCGATGCGGCCGCCACCGTGACCGCGGTGATCGGGGACGGGATCACGCCGGCCGCCATGGAGCTGATGGACTCCCGCGCCATCGCCGTGATCGAGCCGTTCGCCCAGGCCGGCTACCCCACCGACGCCGCCGCCGTGCTGCTGGTCGAGGTCGACGGCCTGCCAGGCGGGGTGGCGGCCGAGGCGGCCCGGATCGAGGAGCTCGCCCGCGCCAACCACGCCGACAGCGTGCAGAGCGCCCGCGACGAAGCCCAGCGGGCCCGGTTGTGGAAGGGGCGGAAGAGCGCCCTCGGGGCGGTCGCCGTCATCGCCCCGCACTACTACCTGCACGACACGGTGGTGCCCCGCTCCCGCCTGGCGGAGGTGCTGGCCCTGGTGGACGAGATCGTTGCCCGCCACGACCTGGTGGCGGTGAACATGTTCCATGCCGGCGACGGCAACCTGCATCCCCTGCTGGTGTTCGACCGCGGCATCCCTGGCACGCTCGAGCGGGTCCTCGCCGCCTCCGACGAGATCGTCCGGGTCTGCCTGGACGCCGGCGGGTCGCTGTCCGGCGAGCACGGCATCGGTTTGGAGAAGCGCGACCTGATGCCGCTCGCGTTCGCCGCCGAGGACCTGGCCGCCCAGGACTGCACCAGGGCCGCGTTCGACCCGGAGCGGCGCATGAACCCGCAGAAGGTCCTGCCCGCCGGTGCCCGCTGCGGCGACTTCGCGCTCGCCAGGGTGGGCGAGCTCCAGCAGGCGGTGGCGCGGCTGCCGGAGGGGTCGTGGATCTGATCGCGCCGGCCTCCCGGGCCGAGCTGGCCGCGGCCTTGCGGGCGGCGAGCGCGGCCGGCCGCCGGCTGCTGCCGGTCGGGGGGCGCACCCACCTGGCCAAGGGCAACCCGGCCAGGGTCGACGCCGCCCTGACCGTGACCGCGCTGGACCGGCTCGTGGAGCACACCCCCGCCGAGATGATCGCGGTGGTCGAGGCCGGCATGCGCTGCGCCGCCCTTGACGGCCTGCTGGCCGAGCACGGCCAGGAGTGGCCGGTCGACGCCCCGGAAGGGGCGACGGTCGGCGGGGTGGTCGCCGCGGCGGCGTCATCGCCACGGCGGCTGCGGGTTGGGCCGGTGCGCGACTCCGTCCTGGAGGTCGAGCTGGTCACCGGGGACGGTCGCGAGGTCAGGGGCGGCGCCCGCACGGTCAAGAACGTCAGCGGCTACGACCTGCCCCGCTTGGTCACCGGGTCGCTCGGCACGCTCGGCGTGATCGCCCAGGTCGCCCTCAAGCTCCGACCCCGGCCGCGGGCGCGGCGCAGCCTGCTCGCGCCTGGCGGCCTGGAGGCGGCCGCGGCCCTGCTGGCCGCCGTGCCGGGTCCGACCGCGGTGCTGGCCACCCGCGACCGGGTGGAGCTCCGCCTGGAGGGCTGGCCGGAGGACGTGGCCGGGCAGACCGAGCTGGCCCGCGGCGCGGTCGGCGGGGTCGAGATCCTCGACGACGCACCCTTCCCGTCGCTCGTGCCGTGGGACGGCTGGCCGGTGGTCGTCGAGGCCGCGGTCCCCCCGTCGCGCCTCCCCCACCTGGTGGAGGCGGCCGGGGACGCCTGGGCGGCCCTGGTCGGGGTGGGCGTGTGCTGGGCCGGCCTGCCGGCCGGCGGCACCGCCCTGGCCGAGCTGCGGCAGCGCGCGGATGAGCTGGGCGGCGTCGCGCCGGTGGTGCGCGGCGACGGCGGCCTCGGCGGCACCCTGCCCGCGCCCGCCGTCCACCGCCGCCTGAAGCAGGCGTTCGACCCCGCCGGGATCCTCGCTCCCGGCCGCTTCTGGGGTGAGCTGTGACGGTCGAGGAGCCTCCCGTTCCCCTCGGCGCCGAGGAGGGGACGTCCCGCCTCCGCGCCGGTGGCGCCTCCGGCCCCGGTGCCGGTGGCTCGGCCACACCCGGTGGACCGCCGGCAAGCCCCGCACCGGCGGCGGACATGGCAGGCGGGGACGCGGCCGACCACCAGGCCGGGGCCGCGCCAGGAGGCCAGGGCGGCACCGCCGCGGCGGAGGACCCCGATGCCGGGGTCGGGCCGCTGCTGGTGGGGCTGCCTGGTGGCGTCCGCTTCATCGGGCCGGAGCCGGGGGCGGTGCCGAACTGGCCGTTCCCCGACCCGCCCGACCCGGCCGACATCGCCAGCTGCGTCGCCTGCGGGCTCTGCCTGCCCCACTGCCCCACCTACCGGCTCACCGGCGAGGAGTCGGCCTCGCCACGGGGACGCATCGCCGCCATGCGGGCGGTGAGCGAGGGGCGTGCCGTCCTCGACACCACCTTCACCGGGTACATGGACTTCTGCCTGGCCTGCCGGGCCTGCGAGCACGTCTGCCCCGGACACGTCCCCTTCGGGCGCATGCTCGAGCGTGCCCGCGCCCAGGTGGAGCCGCTCCGGCCCGCCCGCCACCGGTTCGGCCGCTGGCTCGGCATCGAGGTCGTCCTTGCCCGCGGCTGGCTGATCACACTGGCCACCGCGATGCTCGGCCCGGCGCGCCCGTTCCTTCCCCGCCGGCTGCGCGCCCTTGTGCCCAGGGTGCGCCTGCGCGACCTGGCACGCCGCCTGCCGCCGCTCACCGAACCGGTCGGGCCGGCCCGCGGCACCGTGCTGCTGCTCGCCGGCTGCGTGCAGGACCGCTGGTACCGGCCGGTCAACCGGGCCACGATCGCGGTCCTCGCCCGCAACGGCTGGCGCGTGGTGGTCCCGCCCGGGCAGCAGTGCTGCGGCGCGCTCGCCGCCCACCACGGCCGCCTGGACGCCGCGCGCCGGCTCGCGCGCCGCAACCTGGCCGCCTTCACCGGCGACGAGCCGGTGGTGGTCAACGCGGCCGGCTGCGGCGCCCACCTGAAGGGGTACGGCGACCTGCTCGGCGAGGCGGCCGGCTCCCTGCCAGGCCGCGTCAGGGACCTGATGGAGCTGCTCGACCAGCAGGAGCTGGCGCCACCGGCCGCCAGCCCGCTCAGCCGGGTCGCCGTGCACGACCCGTGCCACCTGCTGCACGCCCAGGGCATCGCCGACGCCCCGCGGCGGGTGCTCGGCCAGATCCCCGGGCTGGAGCTGGTCGAGGTGGCCGACGGTGACCGCTGCTGCGGCGCCGCCGGGCTGTACAACGTGCTCGAACCGGCGGCAGCGGACGAGCTGCAGGCGCAGAAGGCGGCCGCGATCGCGGCCAGCGGCGCGGCGGCGGTGGCGGTGGCCAACCCCGGCTGCGCCATGCAGATCACCGCCGGTCTGGCCGCACTCGGCGCGGATGTCGAGGTCCTCCACCCCGCTGAGCTGCTCGACCGCGCCTACCGGGGCTGGGCCTGACCGCTGGCCAGGTGGTTGGCGAGCGCCGCGGCCGCTCGCTAGCGTTGGGTGGCGGCCGGCGGGCAGATCCGGTCCGCCCGCGTGCAGACGGGCCGGCTCCGCCCGGGTAGGCTGGGCACGTGGCCCAGCCGAAGGTGTTCTCGATGGTGCTCGCCGGGGGCGAGGGCAAGCGGCTGGCCCCGTTGACGGCGGACCGCGCCAAGCCGGCGGTGCCCTTCGGCGGCAGCTACCGCCTGGTCGACTTCGTCCTGTCGAACCTGGTCAACGCGAACTACCTCAAGATCGCGGTGCTCACCCAGTACAAGAGCCACAGCCTCGACCGCCACCTGGCCACCACCTGGCGACTCTCGCCGCTGCTTGGCAACTACGTCACCCCGGTGCCGGCGCAGATGCGGCGAGGGCCCCGCTGGTACACGGGCTCGTCCGACGCGATCTTCCAGAGCCTCAACCTGGTCTACGACGAGCGGCCGGAGCACGTGATCGTGTTCGGCGCCGACCACATCTACCGGATGGACCCGCGCCAGATGGTCGACCAGCACGTCGCCTCCGGCGCCGGCGTGACGGTCGCGGGGATCCGGGTGCCGATCGACCAGGCGAACCAGTTCGGGGTGATCGAGACCGGACCCGACGGCCGCGGGATCAGGGCCTTCCGTGAGAAGCCGTCCGACCCGGTCGGCCTGCCCGACGCGCCCGACCAGGTGTTCGCCTCGATGGGCAACTACGTGTTCGACGCCCGCACGCTGATCGAGGCCGTCTCCACCGACGCGAGCGACCCGACCTCCTCCCACGACCTCGGCGGCAACATCATCCCGATGATGGTCGAGCGGGGCGAGGCAGAGGTCTACGACTTCGCCGACAACGACGTGCCCGGCTCGACCGACCGCGACCGGGGCTACTGGCGGGACGTCGGCACCCTCGACGCCTACTACGACGCGCACCTGGACCTGATCTCGGTCCTGCCGGTGTTCAACCTCTTCAACGACCAGTGGCCGATCCTGACCTGGCAGGGGCCGCTGCCGCCGGCCAAGTTCGTCCACGAGCAGGGCGACCGCGTCGGCCACGCGCTCAACTCGATGATCTGCGCCGGCGTGGTGGTGTCCGGCGGCGCGGTGCGCCGCTCGGTCCTCTCCCCCGGCGTCCGGGTCCACTCCCACGCCATCGTCGAGGGCTCGGTGCTCATGCACGACGTGGACGTGGGCAGGCACGCCACCGTGCGCAACGCCATCATCGACAAGAACGTGCGCATCCCGGAGGGCGCGACCGTCGGTGTGGACCTCGACGCCGACCGCGAACGCTTCAAGGTCACCCCCGGCGGCGTGGTCGTGATCGGCAAGGGCCAGAAGGTCGGAACGTAACGGCGGCTACCAGTCCGCCTGCCAGCAGTCGCCAGGCAACGGCACGCGCTGCGGCTGGCCGCCGCGGAGCACGTAGACGGTCGCCGGCCGCTGCTGGTTGGGCTTGCCGGCGGCGGCGATGATGACGTGCCGGCCGGTGCGGTCCGCGTCGATGCTGAACACCTCGCCCGGCAGGCCGAGCGGCCTTCTGGACACCTGGCCGCTGCTCAGGTCGAACTCGACCAGGAGGCGGACGACGGGGCCGGTGTTGCAGCCACGCCCCCCGAGGACCAGCAGCCGCCTGCTGCCCAGGAACCGCACGGTGGACACTGGGCAGTCGCCGGCTTGTGGCAGGTAGAAGCCCTGGGTGACCGAGGTGGTGCCGGCGAGCGGGAGCAGGTGCAGCGCGCGCTGCTCGCCCGGCGCCTGGGTCAGGAGGTAGGCGAGCTGGGTGGCGTCCGGGCTGAGCTGCACCTGCTCCACCAACACTCCCGGCGGGATCGTCCACCCCCGCTGCCGCCCGCTTGCCAGCTCACGCACGACCAGCTGCTCCGTGCGGCAGTTCGACCCGATCCTCGGCGTGGACCCCGGCCCAGGCGGGGTCGTATGGACGAACGCCAGCCAACGGCCATCGGCGCTGAGGCTGAACTCCCCGACACCGGTCAGGCCGCCGAACGCGGCGCGCCTGGCCCCGCTGGCCAGGTCGATCTGGGTCCAGCTGGGCTGGCAGGCAGCGGTCGAAGTGGAGCTGGTGGCCGGGATGTACTCGCTGCGCAGGTCGGGACTGACCACCGCGTCGGCGGCCAGGTCGGACTGGCGGTCCGAGCCGGGCACCTGGCGCACGATCCTGCCGGTCCTGGCGTCGATGATCACGGTGTGTCTGGCAGGACCGCTGCCGACCTGGCCCACGAACGAGTCGGGCGCGACCGCGGCCGGCGGGCCGGCGGGCGGCGCGACCGGCGGGACCGGGCCGATGCTGCGCCGCTGGGCCGTGTCGGCGAGGAGCTGCACGCCGGCGCCTGCCACCAGCAGGCCCGCCAGGACCATCACGATCCCGCTCTGGACCTTCCGGCGGCTGCGGCGGCGAACCGCCGCGATCGTCGCCGGCCTGGCGGCCGCCTGACCCGCGACGGCGAGGGCCTGCAGTCGGGAGCGCAGCTCTTCGTCACGCACTGGAGCTCTCCTGGTCTGGCTGTGCGACTTCGACTCGGAGGTGGTCGGCGAGTGCGGCACGGCCGCGCGCCAGCCGGCTCTTCACGGTGCCGACGGGCAGGCGAAGCTCGGCGGCGATCCGTTCCACCGCCAGCTCGGCGACGTAGTGCAGGACCAGCACCTCCCGCTGGGCCAGGGGGAGCTTGCGGAGTGCCCGCACCAGGTCGATGTGGTCGGCGCTGATCGGCGGCAGGGATGGCGGCGGGCCAAGCCGCAGCAGGGCCCGCAGCTGCCGCGCGTTGCGGCGGTGGTGGTCGATGGCCCGGCGGAAGGCGACCGTGCGCACCCACGCCTCGGGATCGCGGTAGCCACGCAAGCTTCGCCAGTGCAGCAGCGCGCTCGCGTAGGCATCCTGGACCGCGTCCTCGGCCTGCGCCTGGTCGTGCAGGAACGCGAACAGCAACCCGACCAGCCGGGTGTAGGTGGCCTCGAAGAACTCCTCGAAGCTCGGGTCGCTGTGCTGGCCCACCGGCTGGCTCCTCGTTGACGATGCCACACCACTATCTCGCCGCAGGGCGGGCTGAGGTTCCATCTCCACTGGATCGTGCGCCAGGCATCGGACTGGGCATTCGAACACCGCCGTGCCAGAGCACTTAGGGGACTGGCTGGCCTGCCAGGGCGGCGGGGATCGAGCTGGCGAACGGCGGGTGCAGCACGCCCGCGTCGGTGACGAACGCGGTGATCAGCTCGGCCGGGGTGACGTCGAAGGCGGGGTTCCAGACCTCGGCCTGCTCGGGGGCGAGGCGGGCGCCGGCCAGCTCGCGCAGCTCGGCGGCGGCGCGCTGCTCGATCTCGATGGCGTGGCCGTCGGCGGCCGCCGGGTCGAACGACGACAGCGGCCCGACCACGTAGAAGGGCACGCCGTTGGCGTGCGCGAGCACGGCCAGGCCGTAGGTGCCCACCTTGTTGGCGGTGTCGCCGTTGCGGGCGACCCGGTCGCAGCCGACCAGGACGGCGTCGACCCGGCCCGCGGCCATGGCGGCGCCGGCGGCACCGTCGGCGACCAGCGTGACCGGGATGCCGGCGGTGACCAGCTCCCAGGCGGTGAGCCTGGCACCTTGCAGCAGCGGCCGGGTCTCGGTTGCCCACACCTGGACCGGTTCCCCGGCAGCGGCCTTGGCGTAGACCACGGCGAGGGCGGTGCCGATGCCGGCGGTGGCCAGCCTGCCGGTGTTGCAGTGGGTGAGCAGCCGGTCGCGGCCGGCCAGCAGCTCGCGCCCGGTCTCACCGATGCGGCGGCAGGCGGCGCGGTCCTCCTCCTGGATGCGCAGGGCCTCCTCGAGGGCGAGGCGGCGCATCGCCGCCGGGTCGGACCCGCCCCTGGCGGCCGCGGCCACCCGGCGCACCGCCCAGCCAAGGTTGACCGCGGTCGGGCGGGCGGCCTCCAGGGTGGCGGCCAGCTCATCGAGGTGGCGCCGGGCCGCGGCCGGATCCTGGGCCTCGCGCTCCGCGAGGCCGACGACCACGCCGAAGGCGCCGCAGACGCCGATCGCCGGGGCACCGCGGACGACCAGGCGGCGCAGGGCGTCGACCACCTCGGCCACGCCGGCGAGCCGGAGCACGCGCACCTGGCCGGGCAGGACCGTCTGGTCGATCACCTCCAGGCGGCCGTCACGCCACTCGACCGCGCTGCGCAGCCGGTCAGGGTCCTCCTCCACCGGCTCATCATCGCTCGATGCCACCAACGCCGCCATCCGCGCGCGGCCCGCGGGAATCGGCGATGATCCCCGATCGTTCACCCGGGGACCGCCGCGACCCGGACGGGGCGGCGGTGGGGGGGATCGGAGAGGGTCGGGGACCCGCTGGGGGGGCCGTTGCGGCCGCCTGCCGTGGGCGGAACGAGGGGGGAACGTCGATGCATGCTCGTCGCTGGGCCGCCGTGTGCGTGGCGGTGCTCGGAATCGCCTTGCTGGCTGCCGGGTGTGGTGGGTCGTCCGGCTCTGGCGGGTCGTCGGACACGGCCACGCCGGCCACGACCGCCGCCGCCGGCGGTGGCGGAGGGGACAAGGTGTCGCTCACCGCCAAGGGCATCGCCTGGAGCCAGACGCAGCTCAACCTGCCGGCTGGCAAGCAGGTGACCGTGGCGGTGGACAACCAGGACTCGGTGGAGCACAACTTCACCTTCAAGGACGCCAGCGCCAACAAGGACGTGGAGGGCGGCGAGTCGGCGGAGATCAGCTTCATGTCCCCGGCGGCCGGCAGTTACCAGTTCTTCTGCAAGTACCACCCCAGCCAGATGAAGGGCACCGTCACGGTGGCGTAGCGGCGGCGGCGCCCGGTCCCGCCAGGCCGGGCGCCACGGCCACCGGTGCTACGACCGGGACGACAGGACCGGGCGGGCGACCAGGCGTAGGTCGGGGCCGAGGCTGGTGACCTCGTCCAGGCGCCAGCGCCAGGCGGTGTCGATCGTCGGGGCGCCCGGGCCGGTCAGGGCGGGAAGGCCGCCGCCACCGATGAGCACCGGGGCGACGTACGCGACCAGGCGGTCGACCAGCCCGGCGGCGAGGAACGACCCGGCCAGGCTGGCGCCGCCCTCAAGCAGCACGCCGCGGATCTCGCGCTGGTGCAGCGCGTGCAGCAGGGCGTCCAGGTCGACGCCGCGGTCGCTCCGTGGCAGGCGCAGGATCTCGGCCCGACCCTCGAGCTGGGTGCTGTCGGCGTCGTCGGCCACCGCCACCAGGGTCGGCGCGGCTTCGTCGAGGACCCGGGCGCTCGGCAGGGTCCGGGCGGCCGAGTCGGCGACCACGCGGAGGGGCTGGCGGGACGCGGGCACGTCGCGGACGGTCAGCTGCGGGTCGTCGGCGCGCTGGGTGCCCGAGCCGACCAGGATCGCGTCGGAGGCGGCCCGCAGCCGGTGGGCGTCCTTGCGGGCCTCCGGCCCGGTGATCCAGCGGCTGGAGCCGTCGGCGGCGGCGATCCGCCCGTCGAGGGACGCGGCGTACTTCCAGGTCACCATGGGACGCCCGAGCCGCATGGCGGTGAGCCACTCCTCGTTGCCGAGCGCGGCCTCGGCCTCGAGGACACCGGCCTCGACGTCCACGCCGGCGGCGCGGAGCGCCTTGGCGCCTCCGGCGGCGACCGGGTTGGGGTCGACGACCGCGAACACCACCCGCTCGACCCCGGCATCGACCAGCAGCTCGCGGCATGGTGGCGTGCGGCCGTGGTGGTTGCAGGGCTCCAGGGTGACGACGGCGGTGCCGCCGCGGGACCGCTCCCCCGCCTGCCGCAGCGCGCGGACCTCGGCGTGCGCCTCCGCCGAGCGGTCGAAGAAACCCTCGCCGGCCACGGCGCCGTCGGCGCCGAGGATCACGCAGCCGACCACCGGCCGCGGGCTGGTGTTGCCGCGACCGCGGGCCGCCAGCGCGATGGCGCGGCGCATCGCCTCGATCTCCACCTGGTTCGCCACGCCGTCATGTAAGCACGGAGCGCCGCATGGATCCCGCTACTCCGAGGCGGGTCCGTGGAACTCGGGGCGGCGCTTCTCGCGGACGGCGGCGACGCCCTCACGGACGTCCGGGCCGCCGAAGCCGATGAACTCGAGGGCCAGGGAGGCGTCGAACGTCGGGCCGGCCAGGCGCAGCCAGTTGTTCAGGGCGTACTTGGTCCAGCGGATCGCGCTCTGCGAGCCGGCGGCCAGGCGGCGCGCCACGTCGAGGGCGGTGTCGTGCAGCTCGGCGGCGTCGACGCAGAGCGACACCAGCCCGATCCGCTCGGCCTCCTCGCCCGAGACCGGCTCGCAGAGCAGCAGGTGGTACTTGCTCTTCGCCAGGCCGCAGAGCAGCGGCCAGACGATCGCGGCGTGGTCGCCCGCGGCCACGCCGAGGCGGGTGTGGCCGTCGATGATCCGGGCTGAGCGGGCGGCGATCGAGATGTCGGCGAGCAGCCCGATCACCAGGCCGGCGCCGACGGCCGGGCCGTTCATGGCGCTGACCACCGGCTTGGAGCAGTTGATCAGGTTGTAGACCAGGTCGCGGGCCTCGCGCAGAACCCGGACGCGGGTCTCGTAGTCGTCGGCCATGTCCAGCACCAGGTCGAGGTCGCCGCCGGCCGAGAAGGCGTCGCCGGCGCCCCGGACGATCACCGCCCGCACCTCCGGGTCGCGGTCGATCTCGGTCCACACCAGCGAGAGGTCGCGGTGCATCTGGTGGCCGGCCGCGTTGAGCCTGCCCGGGGCGCTCATCACGATGCGCAGGACGCCGTCGTCGGGCCGCTCGACCAGGAGGCTCGGGAAGGCCGCGTAAGGATCGCTCAAGGTCATCACCTCGGGTTCGGCGCGCCGCGGGGCGCGTGGGCTCCACAGACTATGCCGCCGCCCGCCGGCCCTGGGCGCCGTACACTCGGCGCTGCCGCCGTGCCGAGGCGAGCAACGGGAGGTGCGATGGGCGACGAAGCGCTGGCACGCAAGCTGGGGCTCAAGGCCGGTCAGCGCGTCTGCGTGGTCGACGCGCCCGACGGCTACGTGGACCGGCTGGACCCGCCGGCCGGGGCGGCCCTCGAACCGGACGGGACCTTCGACCTGGTCCACCTGTTCGTGCGGGACCGGGCCGCGCTGGAACGCCGGGCCGGCGCCGCGGTCGCGGCGGTGCGACCCGGCGGGCGGTTGTGGGTCTCCTACCCGAAGCGCAGCGCCAAGGTCCCGACCGACCTGACCAGGGACGTCGGCTGGGAGCCGCTCACCGGGGCCGGCTGGGTGGCCGTCACCCAGATCTCGGTCGACGAGGTGTGGTCCGCGCTCCGCTTCCGTCCCGCCGCCGAGGTCGGTACGTGAGCAGCGCGCCCGGCCGTCGCCGCGCCGTTGGCGCGGCCGTCCTGGCGCCACTGCTCCTCCTGGCCGCCTGCACCGGCACGGGCGACCCCCCGGTGGACAGCTCGGCCCCGGCCCCGCCCCGGACCGCCACCAGCGTCTCGCCGCCGATCGACGCGGACGGCAAGACCAGCCCGAGCGTGGTCTGGCCGAGCGGCCCCCGGGTCCAGCCACGGCCGCGAGGCGCCACCGGTGCCGTGCTGGTCCAGGTCCGCACCGGGCGTCACGACGGCTTCGACCGGGTGGTGTTCGAGTTCCGCGACGGGCTGCCGGGCTACCAGGTGCGCTACGTCGACAAGATCATCGGCGCCGGTGGCGCGCGGGTCCGCCTGCGCGGCGAGGCGTTCCTGCTGCTCGCCTTCGACGGCGCCCGCGCCAGCGAGCCAGGCGGCGGCGACACCTTCACGCTGGCGGACCCGCACCCTGGCTACAGCTCCATCAAGGACGTGCGGCTGGTGGACGGCGGCGCCAGGGTGCGATTCGGCATCGGTCTGGGCGCGGTGGCCGGCTACAAGGTCTCCGAGCTGCCGCCGGACCGGATGTACGTCGACGTGGCGGCATGAGCTCGGCCGCGCCGCGTCGCGGCGGCCGCATCCTGGTGGACCAGTTGCGGCTGCACGGCGTCGACGCCGTCTTCGGCGTCCCTGGTGAGAGCTTCCTCGAAGTGCTGGACGCGCTGTACGACCTGGGCGAGGCGGTCCGCCTGGTGGTCTGCCGCCAGGAGGGCGGCGCCGCCGCGATGGCCGGAGCCTACGGCCGGGTCACCGGCCGGCCCGGCGTCTGCCTGGTGAGCCGGGCGCCCGGCGCCACCAACGCCGCCAGCGGCGTGCACATGGCCTTCACGGACGCGGCCCCGATGCTGCTGGTCGTCGGCCTGCCACCGCGGGCGGTGACGGGACGCGGGGCGTTCCAGGAGCTGGACGTCGGCCCGTTCTTCGGCCAGATGGCCAAGTGGGTCGCCAGGGTCGACGACCCCGCCAGGCTGCCCGAGCTGGTCGCACGGGCCTTCCAGGTGGCCACCTCGGGGCGGCCGGGTCCGGTGGTGCTCGGCGTCCCCGAGGACGTGCTGGGAGCCACCGCCGAGGTCGCCGACGCCCGCGCCCATCGCGCCGTCCAGCCGCAGCCGGACGCCGCCGACCTGGACCGGCTCGCCGCGCTGCTGGCCACGGCGCGCCGGCCGCTGGTGCTGGCCGGCGGTGGCGGCTGGACCGCCACGGCAAGCGCCGACCTGCGCGCCTTCGCCGAGGCGAGCGAGCTGCCGGTGGCCGCCTCCTGGCGCTCCCAGGACGTGCTCGACAACCGCTCGCCGAGCTACGCCGGCCACGCCGGGCTGGCCGCCGACCCGCGACTGGCCGAACGGGTGCAAGCCGCCGACCTGTTGATCGCCGTCGGGCCGCGGCTGGGCGAGCTGACCACCGGCGGCTACCGCCTGCTTGACGTCCCCCGTCCGCGCCAGACCCTGGTCCACGTCCATCCCGACCTGGCCGAGTTGGGCCGCGTCTACCAGCCCGACCTGCCGGTCAACGCGGGCGTGGCGGGCTTCGCGGCGGCGCTGCGCACCATCCCACCGGTCGCCAACCCGCCCTGGGCGGCGTGGACCGTCCAGGCCCACCAGGACTACCTGGCCTGGTCGGAGCCGCCGCCAGGCACGGCAGCGCTGGACCTCGCCAGGGTGGTGGCGGTGCTGCGCGAGCGCCTGCCCGAGGACGCGATCGTGGCCAACGGCGCCGGCAACTTCGCCATCTGGCTGCACCGCTTCTGGCGCTACACCGCGTTCGGAAGCCAGCTCGGCCCGCGCGGCGGCGCCATGGGCTACGGCCTGCCCGCCGCGCTCGCCGCCAAGCTGGCCTGCCCGGAGCGGCAGGTGGTGGCGGTGACCGGCGACGGCGACTTCCTGATGACCGGGCAGGAGCTGGCCACCGCCATGCGCCACGTCCTGCCGGTCCTGGTCGTGCTGGTCAACAACGGCCTGTACGGCACCATCCGGATGCACCAGGAGCGCGCCCATCCCGGCCGGACGGTCGGCACCGACCTCGTCAACCCGGACTTCGCCGCCCTGGCCCGCGCCTACGGCGCCCATGGCGAGGTGGTGGAGCGCACCGACGACTTCCCGGCCGCCCTGGGCCGGGCCCTGGCCAGCGGCGGCCCCGCCCTGCTGGAGCTGCGCACCGACCCCGGCCTGCTCCGCCCGCCGGACTGACGCTCAGGGGGCCAGGCAGAAGCGGGCCACCACGTCGGCGAGCATGCGCAGGCCGGCCTTGAAGCCGGCCACGGGCACCCGCTCGTCGTCGCCGTGGAACAGGTCGGCGAACGCCCCGTCGGAAGGCTCCAGGCGGATGGGGGCGAAGCCGTAGCAGGTGGCGCCGAGCTCCGACCAGTACTTGGCGTCGGTGAAGCCCGGCGTGACGCTCGGCACCGCGACCGCGCCGGGGTGGTGCTCGGCCACCACCTCGCCGATCACCTCGAACAACTCGGTGTCGGGTGAGGCGACCGTCGGCGGGACGCTGCGCAGCACCTCCAGCTCGACGTCGGGGCCGAGCACGGCGGCGAGCTCGGCCAGCAGCTCCTGCTCGCTGGAGCCGACCGCGATCCGCCCGTCGAGCTCGGCGACCGCCTCGCCCGGGATCACGTTGGTCTTGTACCCGGCCCGCAGGACGGTCGGGCTGATCGTGTTGCGCAGCAACGCGTTGAGCCCGCGAGCCGCGGTCGGCTGGCGCACCATCCGGTCGAGCACCAGGTTGGACAGGCGCGGCCGCAGCAGCAGCGGCAGGATGTCGCGTGCCGGGCGGGGCTGGGAGTCGGCCAGCGCGGCGATGAAGCGGCGCACCTCGGGCGAGGGATGCAGCGGCAGCCGGCGGCTGGCGCGGGTGACCGCCTCGGCAAGGCGGACGACCGCGTTGTCGGCCCGCGGCAGGCTGCCGTGGCCGGTCGCCCCGCGGGTCCGCGCGCGCATCCAGCAGACCCCCTTCTCGGCCACCTGCACCGGGTAGACCGGCCGGCGACCGAGGTTGAGGGTGAAGCCACCCACCTCGCCGAGCGCGAACCCGGCCCGAACCTTGTCCGGGTGGTGGTCGACCAGGTAGGCGCTGCCCATGGCGCAGCCGGCCTCCTCGTCGGCGACCGCGGCCAGGAGCAGGTCGCGGCGGAGCGGCGCGCCCAGCCGGGCGAGCAGGCGGATCACGGTGACGCTCATGGCCACCATCTGCTTCATGTCGACGGTGCCGCGGCCCCAGACGGCGCCGCCATGGACCTCCCCGGCGAACGGCGGGTGGCGCCAGCGGCCCGCCTCGGCGGCGACCACGTCCACGTGCCCGTTGAGCAGGAGCGGCGGCAGGTCGCCGCCGCCCCGTGCCGGCAGCCGCGCCACCAGGTTGGCGCGGCGCGGCGCCGGGGACACCAGCTCGGGTTCGAGCCCGGCCTGGCGCAGGCCCTCGGCCAGGTAGGCGATGCACTCGGCCTCGTCACCTGGCGGGTTGGAGGTGTCGAAGCGGACCAGCGCGCGCAGCAGCTCGACCGCGTCCTGGCCCTCGCGCTCCCAGTCGACCTCGCCGAGCAGCGGATGCATCGCACCTCCCCGGTGTCGCCGGCCTCCGGCCAACCCTACCGTGGCCGGCCGCCGGCGGCGCCGAGCGGCCCGAGACGGCATCCTGGAGCGCCGATCGGATCCGACCAAGGGTGGGGGCGACGTGGCCCAGTTCATCTACCAGATGCAGCGCGTGCGCAAGGCGCACAACGACAAGCTCATCCTCGACGACGTGACCCTGGCCTTCTACCCGGGGGCGAAGATCGGCGTGGTCGGCCCGAACGGGGCCGGCAAGTCAACCGTGCTGAAGGTCATGGCCGGCCTGGAGGCCGTCTCCAACGGGGAGGCGTTCCTCAGCCCCGGCTACTCCGTCGGCATCCTCCTGCAAGAGCCCGAGCTGGACCCGTCCACGGACGTGCTCGGCAACGTCGAGCAGGGCGTGGCCGCCAAGCGCGACCTGCTGCGCCGCTTCGAGGAGATCGGTGCCCAGCTCGGCGAGGCCGACCCGGACGCGATGGACAAGCTGCTCGACGAATATGGCCGCGTCCAGGACGCCATCGAGGCGGCCGGCGCCTGGGACCTCGACGCCCAGCTCGACATGGCCATGGACGCCCTGCGCCTGCCGCCGGCGGACGCCGACGTCGCCACCCTGTCGGGCGGCGAGCGGCGCCGGGTCGCGCTCTGCCGGCTGCTGCTCGAACGCCCCGACCTGCTGCTCCTCGATGAGCCCACCAACCACCTCGACGCCGAATCGGTGCAGTGGCTCGAACAGCACCTGGCCGACTACCCCGGCGCGGTCCTCGCGGTCACCCACGACCGCTACTTCCTGGACAACGTGGCCGGCTGGATCCTCGAGCTCGACCGCGGCCGCGCCTACCCGTACCAGGGCAACTACTCGACCTACCTGGAAACCAAGGCCAAGCGGCTGGCGGCCGAGGCCAGGGTCGACGAGGGCCGCCGCAAGGTGCTGGAACGCGAGCTGGAGTGGGTCAGGGCGGGCACCAAGGGCCGCCACGCCAAGGGCAAGGCCCGCCTGCAACGCTACGAGGAGCTGGCCGCCGAGGCCGAGCGGGCCGGTCGCCGGCCCGATGCCGGCGAGATCCAGATCCCGCCAGGCCCGCGCCTTGGCGACCTGGTGGTCGAGGCGAGCCGGCTGGCCAAGGGATACGGTGACCGGCTGCTCTTCGACCAGGTGTCGTTCACCCTGCCCCGTGGCGGCATCGTCGGCGTGATCGGCGCCAACGGCGCCGGCAAGACCACCCTGCTGAAGCTGGTCACCGGCGAGGAGCAGCCCGATGCGGGCGAGCTCCGCCTCGGGCCGACCGTGCAGCTCGCCTACGCGGACCAGGCCCGCGCCAACCTGGACACCGACGCCACCGTGTTCGAGGCGGTCTCGGGCGGCCTCGACCACATCAAGGTCGGCGGCCGCGAACTGCCCGCCAGGGCCTACGTTGCCTCGTTCGGGTTCAGGGGCAGCGACCAGCAGAAGCCGGTGAAGGTGCTCTCCGGCGGGGAGCGCAACCGGCTGAGCCTGGCGCTGACCCTCCGCCGTGGCGGCAACCTGCTGCTGCTCGACGAGCCCTCCAACGACCTCGACGTGGACACCCTGCGGTCGCTCGAGGACGCCCTGCTGGACTTCGCCGGCTGCGCCATCGTGGTCAGCCACGACCGCTGGTTCCTGGACCGGGTCGCCACCCACATGCTCGCCTTCGAGGGCGACAGCCGGGCGGTGTGGTTCGAGGGCAACTACGCCGAGTACGAGGCCGACAAGGTGCGGCGCCTCGGGGCCGACGCGGCCCGCCCGCACCGGGTCACCTACCGCAAGCTGGTTCGACGCTGAGCCTCGGGGGTAGGTATGGTGGGCGCCCGCTTCCGCCCGCCGCCCCTCGATCCACTGGCGGGCCAGGCACGCGGGACCGCTCCTGCAACGACACCCAGGGGGTTCCGTGGCCGACGGTTCAAGCCCGACGCAAGCGCGCACCCACGCCGCCACCGAGCTTCCGGCCGAGGCCGGCGTCGCGGCCGGCACCCGCCCGGCCGGCGCGCAGCTCGCCGGGGACCGCCGGCGGCTGCTGCTGCTCAGCTTCTTGATGCTGTTCGTGGAGTTGGCCCTGATCCGCTGGACGGGGGCGAACATCCTCCACCTCGCCTACCTGACCAACTTCGTGCTGCTCGCCAGCTTCCTCGGGATCGGGCTCGGCTTCCTGCGGGCAACGTCGGCCCGGGACCTGTTCCCCCTGGCCCCGGTGCTACTCGCCGTCATGGTCGCGTTGGTCCTGGCGTTCCCGGTGGAGGCGGTCAGGCTCAGCGGCGACCGCCAGCTGGTGGGAAACTTCGGCCTGCCCGCCCTGCCCCGGACCGTGGTCCTGCCCGTCGTCTTCCTGCTGACGGTGGCGATCATGGGCGCGATCGGCGAGGGGGTGGCCCGCACCTTTTCCCGGTTCGAGCCGCTTGACGCCTACCGGCTCGACATCCTCGGCAGCATCGCCGGGATCGTGGCCTTCTCGGTCCTGTCGTTCCTGCAGCTCCCGCCGGTCGCGTGGGGGCTGGTGGCCGCCGCCGGGTTCGCGCTGCTGCTCGGCCGGCACATGGGAGGGTGGCAGAAGGTCGCCCTCGCCGGCATCGTCGTGCTGCTCGGCGCCCAGTCATTGGTGCCGGTCCTGCACTGGTCGCCCTACTACAAGGTGAACGCCAAGACCCCACCGGACGCACAGGGGTCCATGGCCGTCAAGGTCAACAACATCCCCCACCAGACCCTGCACCCGGTGGCGCGCCTGCGGCAGCTGGCCCCGTTCTACTTCTACCCCTACCAGCACCTGGACGGGAGCGCTCCCGGCGAGGTGCTGATCGTCGGCGCCGGCACCGGCAACGACGTGGCCGTGGCCCTCTCCCAACGGGCCGGGCACGTCGACGCGGTCGAGATCGACCCGATCCTGTACCGGCTCGGCCGCGACCACCATCCCGACCGGCCCTACCAGGACCGGCGGGTGCGCGTCCAGATCAACGACGGCCGCGCCTTCCTGCAGCAGACCGGCAAGCGCTACGACCTCATCCTGTTCGCCCTGCCCGACTCGCTCACGCTGATCAGCGGTCAGTCCTCGCTGCGCCTGGAGAACTACCTGTTCACCGTCGAGGCGATGCGGTCGGCCAAGGCCCACCTCGCGCCCGGCGGCACGTTCGCGATGTACAACTACTACGAGCCGTCCCTGCTCGACCGCTACGCCGGTACCCTGGCCACCGTATACGGCAAGCCGCCGTGCGTGGAGACCGGCGAGGTGCTCGGGGCGCGGCGGCAGGCGGTGCTCACCATCGGCGACGACGGCACGGTCTCCGACTGCGCGGCCACCTGGCGGCAACGGCCGGTCGAGTCGGCCACCGATGACCATCCCTTCCCGTACCTGGAGGGGCGCCAGATCCCGTCGTTCTACCTGATCTGGCTTGGCCTGATCCTCGCCGTCTCGGTCCTGCTGGTGCGCCTGGTCGCCGGGCGCCTGCGGCAGATGGCGACCTACCTGGACCTGTGGTTCATGGGCGCGGCGTTCCTGCTGCTCGAGACCAAGAACGTGGTGCAGTTCGCGCTGCTGTTCGGCACCACCTGGTTCGTCAACGCGACGGTGTTCGCCGGGATCCTGCTCAGCGTGCTCGCCGCGGTGGAGCTGGCCAGGCGGGTCCGCCTGCCCAGCCCGCTGCTGCTGTACGGCGCGCTGTTGCTGGTCCTGGTGGTCGCCTGGACGGTGCCGCAGGCGTCGCTGCTCAGCCTGTCGCCGCCGCTGCGGTTCCTCGCCGCCACCGCGATCGCGTTCACCCCGATCTTCCTGGCCAACCTGGTCTTTGCCCAGCGGTTCAAGCAGGTGGGGTCCTCGACGGTGGCGTTCGCCGCCAACCTCCTCGGCGCCATGGTCGGCGGGGTGCTCGAGTACCTGGCGCTGCTCAACGGCTACCGGTTCCTGCTGGTGCTGGTGGCGGTGCTGTACGGCCTCGCGTTCCTGTTCGGGCGGGCCAACCTGGCCGCGCCCCGGCTCAGCCGCGCATAGCTGGAGCCGTCGGCCAGGCGGCGGGAATCCTTGGCGCGTTCGCGGCGTTGACGAAGCAACCGTTTGCGGTTTCTATGACGCTGTGCGGTGATTGGCGCTCCTGCCCGGTGCTACCCGGGCGGCGGTGCGGCACGGCCGGCCGGGCCGGTAGGCGCCTCGCCGGCATGGATGTGGCGGACTGGGGGGACGTCATGCCTCCGGAGAACGGGCACAACGACCTGGACACTCGCTACCAACGGTACTTCTCCACCATCGGCACCCAGGCCCACCAGCGCCCGGCCCCTGGCGGCGGTCAGTCCCGACGGCGCCGGCGGCTCGCCGTCGTCGGCGTGATCGGCGCCCTGCTCGTCGGGGTGTTCAGCGGCATGGCGATCCAGAGCAGCCGGGCGGGCCCACGCACCACGGTGGTGACCCGGACCGTGCCGGCCTCCCAGGACTGCCAGCAGGCGATCGACCAGGCCGACCGCAGCCTCGGCGAGGCCGTGAACGTGGAGACGGCCCTCGCCGAGCACACCGAGTACATGAACGAGCTGATGGAGGGCAAGATCGACTCGGCCACGGCGATGCGGAAGGGCATGCCGTCGCTGATCAGCGGCGCGAGCGCGTCGGAGCGCTTCGACGCCGCCCTGGCCTCCTACCGTCGCGTCGTCAGGAGCTGCCGGCTCACCACCAACCCGTAACCCGGCGCCGGCTCAGCGGCTCGGGACCCACTGCGCCCAGTCGCCGCCCGGCCGGCTCGAGCTGCGGCACAGGTGGCCCGATGCGCTGCGCATCCACGCCACCAGCCCATCGCTGGCGCGGCCGAGCGCGGGCGGGGACGCCAGGTAGGTCGAGACGCCGTCGGGCAGGACCATGCCGGGTGCCAGCACGGTCCAGTCGACCGCCACCCCGCCGTCGGCGTTGAGCACCAGCCGCCTGGCCACGTCGTCGCCGCCCCAGGCGGCCACCTCGAGGCGGCTGTCCGCCCGCCGCGCCAGGGTCACGCCCGAGCGGACCTGGGTGCCGCCGTCACCCAGCGTGTGCCAGCCCGACCACGCCCCGTTCGGGCCGCGCCGGTTCGAGCAGACCGCCCCGAGGGGCATTCGCGAGATCACCTCGAGGGCGCCGTCGGGCCCGAGCGCGACGGCCGGCGTGACCGTGAGCTCCCCCCCGAGGCTGGTCCACTCGCCGAACGCCTTGCCAGGGGCCGGCTGGGCCAGGATCATCCCGGCCCCGGACGCCGGGGCCTGGTCGTCGGCGGTTCCCGCCGCCGCCACCGCCAGGATCTCCACCCGGCCGTCGGGGTGGAGCACTCCGACCGGCTCGGTGGCCAGGCGGCCGCCGAGGTCCTGCCAGATGCCCCAGAGGCCGGCGGGGTTGCGGCGGCTGCGGAACAGGTGGTCGTCGTCGCCGCGGACGTAGGCGTCGAGCGACCCGTCGGCATGGGCGAGCAGGGCGAGCTGGGAGCGGACGGCCACCCCTGGTAGGACCCGCCAGGCCCCCCAGGTCCCGCCCGCCCTCGTCTCCACCAGGCAGGCCGGCACGTCGCCGGCCATCCGCGCCATCACCGCCAGGCGCCCGTCGGCCAGGCGGGCGGCGGACGGGCCGCTGGTCACGGTGGCGCCGAGGCTCGCCAACGGCGTCCACCCGTCCGGCCATGCCGGGTCCTCGACGCTGGTGACCAGCTCCCCGTCCGGGCGGCGGACGAACTGCTGGGCGAGGCCGTCGGCGCGCCGCACGACGCTCTGCGCGGGCAGGCCGTCGCCGACGAAGTCGAGGTCGAGGGCGGTGGTGGCGCAGGCCCGGACGGCCACGCCGGTGGTCCTGGCGGTGAGGTGGTTGTAGGTCACCCGCACCTCGTAGCGGGCCCCGGCGGCCAGCTCCTGGGTGGTGTACGAGCCGGGAGTGAACACCGACCCGGCCGCGAATCCCCAGACGCCGTCAGGGTTCGGCCCGAGCGCCCAGGCGGTGCCGCTGGTGCCGAGCACCGGCACGCTGGCGGCGCGGAGGCTGCCGCCAACCCTGCCGGTGCCGTTCGGGCTGTCCGGGCAGGTCATGGGCAGCTCGAGCGCCAGCTCTGGCCATGGCCCGCCGCCTTCGAAGGGCAGGCGCGCGCTGGCGTAGCGGGTCTGCACGGTGAGCCCGGCGGGGCTGCGCGGGTGGACCTCCACGGTGCCCCGCTCGGTCGCCGCCGGCAGCTGGACCGAGAAGGTGGTGACATCGCCGATGCGCGGGTCGCGGCCCTCGGCGGGCAGGTCCTGGTTGAGCCGGACGGTGGCCGTCCAGGGCAGGCCGGGCGGGGCCGGGGCGCCTTCCGCGTCCAGCCGCTGGCCGCGCGCGTCGAAGGCGTGGACGCCGACGAGCGCGTTCAGGGCGCGGCCGTCCTGGCCCTCCACCGTGCCGGCGAGCACCTTGGCGCCGGGCGCGCACCTGGACCAGTGCTGCGGGCCGGCCTCGGCGCCGGTGAGGTCCAGACCGGCCCGCGAGGAGGGCAGGGTGACGTGCCGGTTGACGGCGTACAGCGCCTTGGGGGCGCAGAGGAACAGGGCGAGGGCCTCCCGGTGGACCCAGCGGTCCAGGCGCTCGGCGGCCTTGGCGATCCGGGCCGGGTCGGTCTCGGCGGCCAGCTCCGTGTAGCGGGCGTCGAAGCCGGGCAGCTCGGGACCGGCGCGCAGCAGCCCGTCGGCGCCGAACAGCTCCCGGTGGACCGCGGCGGGGAAGGGGAAGCCGGCCAGGCCGGCGCAGATGGTCAGCAGCACGTCCCAGGCGGGCGTCAGGCGCCGCTCGGCCAGCCGGCGGGTCTCGGCCAGCAGCCGCCCCGGTGGGAGGATCTGGAGATCGACGTCGAGGCCGAGGGCATCGCCGAGGTCCTCGGCGACCAGCCGGGCGGGCACCTCGAGGGCGGCCGCGGCGGCCAGCCGGAGCGGGCGGTCCGCCGGCCAGGCGGCGTCGCGCAGCAGCGTCAGCGCACGCGCCGGATCGTGCGGCCAGGCCGCCAGCTCGGCCGAGGCGCCGAGCCGCCCTGGAGGGGTCAGCCCGGCCAGCGGGCTGGCATGGCCGGCGAACCCCTCGGCGACCAGCCGTTCCCGGTTCACGGCGAGGTTGAGGGCGTGGCGGGCGCGAGGGTCGTCGAGCGGTGCCCCCTGCGCCGCCCGGTTGACCACCCCGACGAGGACCCGGTCGGCATCCACCGCGAGCAGCCGGGCGAACGGTGACGCGGTCACCCTGGCGGCGTCGGCCGGGGCGACCTCGGTGACCACGTCGACCTCGCCCTCAGAGGAGCAGCAACGTTCGAGCGCCTCGTCCGCAGGCAGGTGGTTGCGGAACACGATCCGCTCCACCCGTGGGCCTCTGGCCGCGTCCCAGTAGGCGCGGTTGGCCTCCAGCACCACCCGCGGCGACCGCTGCTCGGCGGTTGCCAGCCACGCCAAGGCACGCGGGTCGCCGCCGGCCATCACCGGAGCGGTGGCGAGCGAGGAGGCGCCCTCGGCGAGAACGAACGGCCCGGTCCCGAACGGGCCGGGCCCGTCCAGCAACCCCCAGCGGCCCTCGCCGGAGCCGTGCTCCCGGTAGCCGAAGCCGGGGTCGTCCCAGAACGCCGGCGTGGCGACGGGCAGCAGGCACAGCCGTCCCAGCGCGAGGCCGTCGGGCGCTGGCAGCCGGAGGCGGATGGTCCGCTCCCCCGCCACCTCGCAGGTGGCGCTGGACGGGAACCCGAGCCAGGGTCCCATCGGGTACGGCGCCGCCCAGCGCTGCAGCTCGTCGAAGCTGCGTTTGACCTCGGCCGGACCCAGCGGCCGGCCGTCCTGGAAGCACACCCCGGCACGGAGGTCGAGCTCCAGGGTGTGCCCGTCGAGCCAGCGCGCCGCGGCGGCCAGCGCCGCGACCGGGCGGCCGTCCAGGTCCGCGCGGAGCGGCCCCTCCAGCACGTGGCCGACCACGTGCAGCCAGTTGCGCGGCGACGGGTCGACCACCTGCACGGTCCCAGCCGGCGGCCGCCAGCGGCCGCGCCGCGCGAGCGGGCGAGAGTCAACCACCGGCGGCGCTACTCCTTGGAGAACTGGTCGCGAAGCGCGCCGATCACACTCGGGCCGAGCCGGCCGGCGACCCGGACGGCCACCAGGTCGCCGACCCGGGCGATGCTCTGGTCGTCCAGCTCGACCATGCCGAGGGGGATGTCGAGCAGCCTGCCGGCCACCGCGTCGGCGATCGCCTGCACGTCGTCCTCGGTGAGGGTGCCGGCGGGGCCGCCGAGGAGCTTGGCCGCGACCGCGTCGGCGATCGCCTGCACCTGCTGGTCTGGCAGGCCGAGGTCGAGCCCGTCGACGGCCTCCTTGGTGGCCTCGACGATGCCGGTCACCCTGCCCATCCGCTCGGTGAGGGCGACCTGGAGGGCCTCTATCGCCTGGCGGGTCGCCTGGGCCGCGCTGCTGGCCTGCCCGAGCCGCTCGGGCACCGTCTGAGCCGCCTGGTAGACGGTCGCGCTGCTGGCCGCCCACGACGGCTGGCCTGGTCCGGCACCCTCGTTCAGCACCTTGCGGAGGGCGTTCTCGAGATCGGTGATGGTTGCCATGTCGAATTCATCTCCCGCCTGCTGGTCTTCTCCCGCGGCGGCCCCGTCACCCGCCGCGGTGCTGCTCGCCGCCCGGGCGGCGCGGCCGGCCGGGCCGGCTCGCTCCCCGGCCGGGTCGCCACGGCCGTTGCGGCCGCTGCTCCCGTTCCCGCCCGGCGGGGCCGATGCCGGCCGCTGGACCGGTGTGACCGCCGGCGTCGGTGACCCCGGCGGCGCCTGCCTCGCCGGCGCCGTGGTGGCCGCGCCGGTCGCCTCCTCCGCGCGCAGCGCCACCGCCCGCGGCGGCTCCGCGCCCACCTCTCGCGCCTCGCGCGCTGCCCTGCCGTCGGCGGCCGCGCTCACGCCAGCGGCCATCCCCGCATCCGCCCGTGATGCCGCCGCGGCCAGCGGCGCGGGGTCGATGCCCGCCGGGGCGTCGGCGGCACCGGCCGCCGCCCGCGAGGGCGGCGTCGCCGCGCTGCTCGGCGCTTGCCGCGGTGGCTCCTCGGCCGCGTGCCTGGCGTTGCCGCGGAGCTCCTGCGCCCAGCTGGCGAACTGGTCCAGGCCGTGACGCCAGAGGGAGACGCCGAGGTGCTCGTCGAGGGCGGCCCTGGCGGCGTGCAGCCAGCCGGCGTCCTCGCTCGGCGAGACCGCCACGTGGACCGGCCGGCCGCGGTGGTCGGCCACCACCCGTGCCAGCTCGGCGCGCTGGCTGGCGAAGTAGACCTGCGGCAGACCGAGGTCGAACGCGGCCACGCAGGCATCCCAAGGGACCCCGAAGCTCGCCGCCTGGCCGCGGGTCGGGTAGCTGGAGAAGCCGAGCAGCGCGTCCGGGGCAAGCTGGCGCAGGCGCTCGGCGAAGACCTCGGCCTCCGCCTCCTGCACACCCTGCTCGATGCACACCACGTAGAGCGGCTCGCCGGGAGCCGCCTCGGCCACCACTTCGGCCGCGGCCAGGCCGTCCGAGCTGGCCGGCGGCCCCAGCCAGGTCCACGGCAGCACCTGGTCGCCGAGCCGCTGCTTCCAGGCGCGGTAGTTGTCGGCGTAGTCGATGCCGCCGCTGCCGCCGGTGGTGGCGCCGTTGGCCGCCCGCACCAGCATGGCGTCGAGCCCGCGGGGCAGCGCCTCAGGGCGCGTCCGCCAGACCCAGCCAAGGCGTCGCGGAATCTCCACTGCTGCCCCCAACCTCCGGGCGCCCGCTGGCCCGACCGACACGGCCACGCGATGCAGATCGTGCGGAGGTTACCGCTTCCGGGGCATGCGGCGCGCGTCGGCCCGGATGACCCCCTGGTCCGTGCCGCCGGGGCCGGTGCCACGACGGTACTGGCCGACGAGGCCATGGGTCACGCCCCTGAGCGTCGGGCGGGCGACGGGCCTCCCGCCGATCATCACTGGTTCGCGGCCAACGCCGGATCGGATCGTCGCAAACGCGTCCGCCCCGGGTCGGCGTGATTATCCGCTCCCCGGCGCCGTGGCGCGGGCCAGCCAGGATTAGCCACCGATAATGACATTTACGTAGTGGTCACTGCCAGTGCGGAGCCAGTAAGAAACCGGAGTGTCCATTTCTGCCCTCGGCGGGGTCCCAATCGGGACCCGCGTGGGACGTGCCGGCGGGGCAGGCGGAGTCAAAAATAACCACTACCCTGCGGCGGAGACGACCAGAACCCGGTTGTTAGTCCGGTTTCTGGCGGTTCTCGATCTACGATCGCAACCTCCCGTACACTCCGTTCAGTCGGTCCCGAGTTGTATGGTGTCGTTGGCACCACACGTATGGCACCGGGGTATGGCACCAGGGTATGGCAACGGAGCTCCGCCCGTGTTTCGGGTAACGCGATTCGTGCGTAATTCGCGCTGGTTTACAGTGTCCGGCAGAGGAGACACAGGAGAGGACGTTCGATGACCACCCCACTGATTGCCGTCCCGACCGCCCACGTCGAACCTGGCGCGGTACGTGACTGGCGACCCGGTGCGTTCGCGGTGGCCGAGACGTACATCGATGCTCTCCGCCGTGCCGGCGCTCGGCCCATGCTCGTCCCGGCGCCCGAGCCCGCACCGGCCGACGAGGTCCTGGCACCGTTCGACGGTGTGCTGCTGACCGGCGGCGGCGACCTGCAGTCAGCCCGCTACGGCGCCGAGCCGCACGAGGCCAGCTTCGACGTGCAGCCAGCCCGTGACGAGCTGGAGATCGCCCTGGTCCGCGCGTGCTGGCGCCGTGACCTGCCTCTGCTCGGCATCTGCCGCGGGGCGCAGGCGCTCAACGTGGCCTTCGGCGGCTCCCTGCACCAGCACCTGCCCGACCTGCCCGGCGTCGGGCCGGACACGCACGGCGACCCGCACACCGGCGCGCCCGTCCTCCACCGGGTCAGGGTGCAGCCAGGCACCCGCCTGGCGATCGCCAGCGGCGTCGAGCCGATGGACGTGGTCGCCAGGCACCACCAGGCGGTCGACCGGCTCGGCGCTGGGCTGACCGCCACCGCCTGGGCCGAGGACGACACCATCGAGGCGATCGAGCTGGCCACCGGCTGGATGGTCGGGGTCCAGTGGCACCCGGAGGTCACCGCGGCCACGGACTCGACCCAGCAGGCCCTGTTCGACGTCCTCGTCGAGGAGGCAGCCAAGCACCGCTTGGCCCGCGTGGCCTGACCGGCCCGCCGCAGACGTCGCGGCGCCGGGGTTGGCGATCAGAGGATCCGACCCCGGTGCCGCGCTCCAACTCCAGCCGCCGCGACCCGGGCCACAGGAGTCGCCTGGCAGCCCGCATGCCCCGCGCCGTCACCTCCCTGGCTCCCGCCGGCCCGAGGCTGCAACGGTTCCGGATGGTGCATCGGGGCAGGCATCGCCGCTGAACTGGCCGCCGTGGCCGCGGTGGTACGGTGGAAACCCCGCTCGGAGGCCAGGAACATGACGCACTCGACGTCGCGGGCCGGGCTTCAGCGCCTGCACCAGGCGATGGAGGCTCGGGTCGCCAGGGGTGAGCTGCCTGGCATGGTGACGCTCGTCGCCCACGGTGAGGACGTGCACGTCGACCTGATCGGGGCGATGGCGTTCGGCAGTGACGACCCGATGCGGCGCGACACCATCTTCCGGATCGCGTCGATGACCAAGCCGATCCTCGCGGCGGCGACGATGCTGCTGGTGGAGGACGGCACGCTGGCGCTGGACGAGCCAGTGGACCGGCTGGCGCCGGAGCTCGCCGACCGCCGGGTCCTCAAGCGCATCGACGGCCCGCTCGACGAGACCGTCGCGGCCAACCGCCCGATCACGGTCGAGGACCTGCTGACCTTCCGCATGGGCTACGGCATGATCTTCGAACCGACCTTCGACCCGCCGTACCCGATCAACCGTGCCGCCCACGAACTCCAACTCGTCATGGGCCCACCGGACCCGCGGACGCCGCACGACCCGGACGAGTGGCTGCGGCGTTTCGGAACCCTGCCACTGATGTATCAGCCCGGCCAGCACTGGCAGTACAACGCCGGAGCGCTGGTGCTGAGCGTCCTGGCCGCCCGCGCTTCCGGCCAGTCGTTGGAGGAGCTGTTCAGGACCCGCATCCTCGAGCCGCTGGGCATGCACGACACCGGCTTCTGGATGCCCGCCGAGCGAACCGGCCGGCTGCCGAGCTACTACATGACCGATCCTCAGACCGGGAAGCTGGAGTTGCAGGCGCTCTCGCCTCCAAGCGAGTGGACCAGACCGCCGGTGTTCCCGGCCGGCTCGGCGGGCCTGCTGTCCACGGTGGACGACTACCTGGCGTTCGCCCGGCTGCTGCTCGACAAGGGCGCCTACAAGGGCGGGCGGCTCCTGTCGGAGCGATCGGTCGACCTGATGACCAGCAACCACCTGACGCCAGAGCAGATCGCCGACGGTGGGCAGGTGCTCGGCGGGCGTGGCTGGGGCTTCGGCATGGCCGTGGCCGTCGCACCGGACGCGGTGTCGCCGGTTCCGGGCCGCTACGGCTGGGAGGGCGGCTACGGCACGGCATGGTTCAACCACCCCGACCGTGACCTGGTCGCGATCGCCATGAGCCAGACGTCGGACATCCTGTTCAACGGCGTGCTGGCCGAATTCGCATCGCTCGCGGCTCAGTCATAACCGTCGACCGCCGTCCTACCGGCCTGACCCCGGGCGGAACGTCGGTCATCGGCGAAAGGGTACGCGCTGATCGGCCGTTGACCCCGAATGCGCCAACGTGGTGAATGTGAGCGTGGTTCTCCACCCACGGGGTACGTCATGGTCCGGCACGTGCTGCTGTATATCGCGGCCTGGGTGGCCACGTTTGCCGTGGTCTGGCATGCGGGGCGCCTGATCGGCCTGGACCGACCGGTGAGCGGCCCAACGGGCCGTGCGTGGCTGGATGCCGAGGACGCCTTCGACCGGGCTCGCCGGCAGCACCAGCGCAATCACCTCGCGGCAGCGTTGCGGAGGCAGCCACACCGGCTCGACCTGCCGACCCTGGACAAGGTGACCGTGCGGGGGCTGGGCGGGTCGCGCAACCCGACCGAGATCGACATTCCCATCCGCGAGATCGTCGGCGCCGTTGACAGCGCCGCCGGCAAGTTCGACCGCGACTTCCTGCCCACTGACGAACGGAGCCGCGGGCGCTTTCAGGCGATCGTGACCGCGATTCGTCGCGGAGAGACGGTCCCACCCATCGACGTCTACCGGTGGCATGGCCGTTACTACGTCGCCGACGGCCATCACCGGATCGCGGCGGCCCGGGCGCTCGGTGAGGATGTCATCCCGGCGTACGTGACCGAGATCCCTTGGTGACCGGTTAGTCCCGGTTAGGGCCGCCTCCGCCTGGCTTCGACCGGAACCGCTCGCTCACCTCGGCGAACGTGGCTGACAGGGCGTCGCTCAGCGAGTCCGCCGCCTTCTTGGTCTGCGCCCCGAACTCAGGGTCCCGGACCGCCTCGCCAAGAGCGGTGAACGCCTGGTCGAGCGAATCCGCCAGCTCACGCAGCGCATCCTCCACCTTGCGACGGTCCGCCGGCGCGGTCTGTCCGGGGTCGGGCTGCTGCTGGTAGCGGTCCCGCACGCGGCGTCCGAGGTCGCTGAGGTCCCGCCCCACCTGGTCCCATGCCTGCTTGCTGTCGGCCATCGACGCTCCCTTCATCCAGGCACGCATCGTCGTGCCCGCCACCTTGCTGAGAGGCTTCCTACCCTGCCGGGTGCGACGGCACGCCAATGGCATGCGGCGGCGGCCTTGACCGACGCTGAGCGAGCCTCCATCGACGCCAGCCAGGTCTCCTCGCTGAGGGAAGTACCGCGGTAGGTCCAAGTACGGAATGGCGGCCAAGCCGCAAGCGGGAAGAGTAGTATTACTACCTATGAGGGCAGAGGTGCTCAAGGGGCATCTGGACGCGTTGCTGATGGCCACCCTCGCTGGGGGTCCACGCCACGGCTACGCGATCAAGGAGGCGCTGCGCGCCGGTAGCGGCGGCCGGTTCGACCTGCCGACCGGCACCATCTATCCCGCACTGCACCGGCTGGAACGTGCCGGACTGATCCGCGGGAGCTGGTCTGTGGTCAACGGTCGCCGGCGGCGCAGCTACCAGCTGACCGCCACCGGCCGGCGCGCGCTCACCCGGGAGCGGTCCTCCTGGCGGGAGTTCTCCGCCGCCGTCTCCGCCCTGCTCGGGGAGGCACCATGGCCGGCACCGGCATGACCGACCCCTACCACGACCCGCACGGCGACGACCTCGTCGACGACTACCTGGCCGCCATCACCGCCCAGCTCCCCGGACCGGCGAGCGCCCGGGTGGCGATCGCCGAGGAGCTGCGCGACGGGTTGCTGGAAACGCGGCATGCCCACCTGGCACGCGGACGCTCCGACCGGGAGGCGTCCACGGCGGCGATCGCCGAGTTCGGCGACCCGCGCGCGGTGGCGGCCGCCTTCGGCCTGGAGCTCGCCGCGGCCCAGGCACGCCGGGTCGCGCGTGGCCTGCTGGCCACCGGTCCGCTGGTCGGGTTGAGCTGGATCGCCGCGGCCGCCGTCAACGCTTTCCCGCCGTGGCGCCACCAGCTCACGGGCCCATGGCTGGCGCTGCCGGTGGTCGGCCTAGCCCTGCTCACCGCCGGGCCGGCTCTGGGCGTGACCATGACCACCACCGGCCGGTCCGCCACTCTGGAGAGCCGAGCCGACCAGCAGGCGAGCTCGGCCCTGACGGCCGTGGCCGTCGCGGCGCTGGCCGCCGCCACCGCCGACCTCACGCTGCTGGCCATGCTCGCTGGTCACGCCCTGACCGCCCCCGGACCGCTCCGGTGGGTGGGCGTGGCGGTCGCCGCCAGCCTCACCCGAGGCCTGCTTGCCGGACGGGCGGCCCGCCGCTGCCTTGGCGTCCGAGCCGCGCTTCCATGACGACGCCACCTGACGAACAGCTGGACGTGATGATCGTTGGGGCCGGGCCGACCGGCCTCACCCTGGCCGCCCAGCTCCAGGCGATGGGGGCGTCCTTCCGGATCGTGGACCGCCAGCCCGACCGGGTTCGCGAGTCTCGTGCCTTGGCCATCCAGCCACGGACCCTGGAGGTCCTCCGCGGGCTCGGGGTCACCCGGGAACTGCTGGCACGCGGCAACGACGCCGTGTGGCTCCGGCTGCACGCCGGCAGCCGGGCCGTCCGGGTGCGCCTGTTCGGGCTCGGCCTGGCCGACACCGCCTTCCCGTTCCTGCTGTTCGTCTCCCAGGCAGAAACCGAAGCGGTCCTGGGCGACCGACTGTCGGCCGGGGGCGGGCGGGTCGAACGAGCCGTCGAGCTGACCGCCTTCACCGCCCGCGCGGAAGGCGTCACCTGCACCCTGCGCCACCCCGACGGCCGGACCGAGCAGGTCGTCGCCCGGTATCTGGTCGGCTGCGACGGCGCTGGCAGCAGCGTGCGCCGCGGCGCCGGGATCCCGTTCCGAGGCGGTGCCTACCCGCAGACCTTCGCACTCGCCGACCTGGAGATCGACAACCTGGACACCGGCGAGTTCGCCACCGATACCGCCCACAGCTTCCTCGGCCCCGACAGCATCCTGTTCTGCTTCCCGCTGGGACGGCCGGCCACCTGGCGGATCCTGGCCATGCACCCCAGCCTCCAACGACGCCGGGAGCCAGCCCGGCCCTCCCTCGAGGAGCTGCAGGCACTGGCCGATCCCCTTACCGGCGGCCGGCTGCGGCTCCGCGACCCCGTCTGGCTGACCTACTTCCGCCTCCAGCACCGCCACGCCACCCGCTACCGCGCCGGACCGGTGTTCCTTGCCGGCGACGCCGCCCACGTCCACAGCCCAGCCGGCGCCCAGGGCATGAACACCGGCATCCAGGACGCCTGGAACCTCGGCTGGAAACTCGCCCTCGTCAGCCACGGGGTCGCCGCCGAGAGTCTGCTGGACTCCTATGACGCCGAACGGCGTCCGGTCGGCCGCTTCGTGGTCCGCTTCACCGACCGGGCATTCTCGGCGGCGACCTCGACCAACCCGCTGGTCCGCACCCTCCGCACCCAACTGGTCCCGCGCGTGCTACCGCTGGTGCTGCGGCTCGACCGGAGCGTGGCCTACGGCTTTCGCACCATCTCCCAGCTCGGCATCAGCTACCGGCACAGCGCGGCCGTCCAGGAAGGCCGCCCCGCCCTCCGCCGAGGCCCACGAGCCGGCGACCGACTTCCCGACGCCCGCATCACCCGTCACGGGCAGGGGTGCTGGCTCGGCCAGGCGCTGGCCGCGCCCTGCTTCCACCTGCTGCTGTGCGGCCCGGTCGACGACTGGGACGCCGCACAGCTCGCCGCCCTGGACCGTCGCCATCCCGGCAGGCTGGCCGTCCACCACCTCACTCGTGACGCCGCGCCCGCCGCCCTGCACGACCCCGACGGGCAGGCGTTGGCGCTGCTGGGTGTCAAGCAGACCGCGCACTACCTCATCCGGCCCGACGGCCACATCGGCTACCGCGCTGCCGGCACCGACCTCCACGGGCTCCAGCGCCACTTGGACCACTGGCTCCCAACCACGACGCCACACCCGGCCTGACGACCTCCGGGAATGACTACCGGCCGGTCGGTTGTCCCGCCTCGGTCCGAGAGCCCTTGCGGGTCCGTAGCGCGTCGGCCTTGGTCCGCTCCGGGAACCGGCTGGCGTACTCCCGCTCCAACTGGAGCATGCGCTCGGTGTGGTTGAGGAGCGCCTGGCGCGAGCCGTGGAAGAACGTCTCCTCGCGGGTCGCGTACAGATAGCGCAGCTCGCGCTCCAGCGCCGCATCATCCAGCCGGTGAGGATCAAGGCCGAACTTCCCCGACATGGCAAGCTCCTTCCGGCCGGCGTCGCCGCCTCCTACGCCGCGGGTTCAGTCGCGTCGATGCCGACACACCATGCCGCGCCGCAACGGGCGTCGGCCCTCGGCCGGCTTGCTGGTCGACGCTCCGATCAGCCTACCGCGCGCTCAGTCCACCAGCGACGAGTGGCAGCGAGCCCGGCCGTCGTGGCGGTCGCCAGGGGCGATGGTTTGCCGCACCCGTCGGCGGTCAGTCGAGCGGCATGCGC